>DBFRXD010000060.1:0-102224 GCA_048502435.1 Collinsella aerofaciens | reverse complement strand
TTCAATTGGTGCGGCGTATAGGATTCGAACCTATGACGTTCTGATTCGTAGTCAGACCCTCTATCCAGCTGAGGTAACGCCGCAGCGCAAGACATATAAAACCACTTTAGCTTATTGGAGTCAAGCACAATCTCAAACTTTTTTGTGGAACGCAGTTTTGTCATGCTGCTCCGCATATACCGCTGTTCCCCGTACGATCGATTGGCTTTTCGATCACGTCGAACTTGGCATCAAGTTCCCTCAGGAGCGATCTCACCCGCTGGGCACAATCATAATCGGCAAACGAGATGCTCAGCATGCGCGCGACCTGGTTGGAAGTCCCAACTCCATAGAAGTGCTCCAGCGCCACAAGTCCCTCGTGCATCACAAAGGTCTCGACCACATGCGGCGACTCCTCAAAGCACCATTGTGTCAACGGACCCTCACTCGTCTGCCGAACCACCAGGCCGCCCATGCCAGACGGCTCACACGTTACAAGCAGGTACTCCCCGCCCTCGTCGCTCTCAAACAAAACCACCCGATCATCAAACAGCTCCATCGCGTCCCCTTTCTCTCGCTCTTATTTAGCAAAAGCATAGCAGGTAGATGGCTGTATACAGAACAGTTGTTCGTGTGTTTTCTATTGAGCTGTCCGCACGGCATGGTATGGACCTGCGCACGAAATAGGGCGCCCCCGAAGGAGCGCCCTTGCATATCCCCTATGCAGCCAACTTACGCGACCGGCTCGATCTTCTCGAGACCACCCATGTAAGGACGCAGGACCTCGGGGATCGTGATGGTGCCGTCGGCGTTCTGGTAGTTCTCCAGAATGGCAGCCATGGTACGACCAGCCGGCAGGCCGGAACCGTTAAGGGTGTGCAGGTAGCGCGAGCCCTTGAAGTTCTCGGGGTCGCGATACTTGATGTTGGCGCGGCGGGCCTGGAAGTCGCCGCAGTTGGAGCAGGAGCTGATCTCCTTGTAGGCGTTGTAGCTCGGCAGCCAGACCTCGACGTCGTAGGTCTGACGGGCAGAGAAGCCCAAGTCGCCGGTGCACAGGCTAATCACGCGATACG
Organism: Collinsella aerofaciens; assembly: GCA_048502435.1. Taxonomy (GTDB): domain Bacteria; phylum Actinomycetota; class Coriobacteriia; order Coriobacteriales; family Coriobacteriaceae; genus Collinsella; species Collinsella aerofaciens_CL. The sequence continues at coordinate 101,172 of DBFRXD010000060.1, read as the reverse complement.
GAAGGCCCAGCTGCTGCAGCAGGTACTCGGCCTCGGCGGTCATGCTCTCGAGCTCCTCGTCGGACTCCTCCGGCTTAGCGAACTTGACCATCTCGACCTTGTCGAACTCGTGCTGACGGATGATGCCGCGGGTGTCGCGACCGGCGGAACCGGCCTCCTCGCGGAAGCAGGGGGTGAAGGCGGTGTAGCGGCGCGGCAGGGTGTCGGCGTCGAGGACCTCGCCGGCGTGCAGGTTGGTGAGCACGACCTCGGCGGTGGGGATCAGGAAGTTGTCGCCCGAGACGTGGTAGGCGTCGTCCTCGAACTTGGGCAGCTGACCCGTGCCAAACATGGTCTGACGCTTGACGACGATAGGCGGCCACCACTCCTTGAAGCCACGGCTGGTGTGCGTATCGAGGAAGAAGTTGATGAGGGCGCGCTCCAGGCGGGCACCAGCGCCACCGAGAACGGTGAAGCGGCTGCCGGAGAGCTTGTTGCCACGCTCGAAGTCGAGGATGTCCAGATCGGTGCCCAGATCCCAGTGCGGCTTAAAGTCGAAGTCGAACTCGCGCGGGGTGCCCCAACGACGGCGCTCGATATTCTCGTCCTCGTCCTTGCCGTACGGCGTTGCCTCGCAAGGAATGTTGGGCAGGTGAGCCATGAAGTCGTACTGCTCCTGCTCGAGGGCGGTACGACGCTCGGCCAGACCGTCAATCTTCTCGTTGACGGCGCGCACGGCCTCCTTGGCGGCCTCGGCCTCGTCCTTCTTGCCCTCCTTCATCAGGGCGCCGATCTTCTTGGACTCGGCATTGCGCGTAGCCTGGAGCTCCTCGACCTCGGTGATGACGGCACGACGCTCGTCGTCGAGCTCAAAGAACTTCTCGCGATCCCAAGACGTCTGGCGGTTAGCCATGGCGACATCGATGGCATCGGGGTTCTCGCGAACAAACTTGATATCAAGCATTAGATCCTCCGGCGATATACATTCCATTTAGGTTGCAACCTTGTACATGTATGGGCAAGTATATACTTATGAGCGTTTACGACCCAACTCAACTACGCAAGAAGGCACCCAATGGACGCAGTTTTTTCCTTTTTGTTTGGCACTCGCACCGGTTTTGCCATCCTTTTCGCCGGCGGCATCCTGTTATTTGCGATTCTTGCCTTTGTAATGGAGAAGCGTACCCATAAGATGTACGTCGACCGCGGACCCAAGTCCGAGGATGAGGAAGACAGCTTCTGGGACTAACCTGCCAAAAAGGGACAGGTTTATTTTGGTCGGTTTTATCTGGGAAAATGCAAGCGCCCCGCAACTGGAATTGAGCCAGTTGCGGGGCGCTTTTCGTACATGCGACAAAACCGCAGAAAAAACCTGTCAAAATAAACCTGTCTTTTTTGGTCGGTTTTATTGGAGAGTTGCGTCAATTGCCTTGACCAGGGCGCTGCGCATGCCGGCGTCCTCGAGTGCAACAACGCCCTTGATGGTGGCACCACCGGGCGAGCATACGGCATCCTTCATCGCCGCAGGATGCTGGCCAGTTGCAAGCTGCAGCTTTGCCGTACCCAGCACCATCTGGCTCACAATGCGATAGGCATCGGCACGCGGGATACCGTGCTTGACCGCCGCATCGCCCAGGGCCTCGATTGCCATAGCGACAAATGCCGGAGCGCAACCACCCACCGTGCCGCCCACGAACAGCAGGCTCGTATCGAGCTCGACCACCGTACCGAGCTTGCCAAGCAGATCAAGCGCCACTGCGCTCTGCTCATCACTAAGCGTGGAAGCCTTCTCGCAAGCGATGACGCCCTCGCCCACCGAAACCGGTGTGTTGGGCACCGTCGAGATATGCGCGACGCCCGGCAGGACCTGCTCCCACTTGGCACTGTCCCAAGTCCAGGCAACCGACAGAACGACCTTTTTGGCAAGAGCATCCTTGAGCGGGGCGAATACCTTCTCGATCATGTACGGTTTGACCGCAGCGACCACGATATCGGATGCGGCGACAACCTCGGCGGCATCGTGGCAAGCGGCCATCCCACGCGCCTCACAGCGCTCAACCAGTGCGTCGTAGCGACCCGCACAGGCGCACATGTCGCTCGCAGCTACACCGGCAGCGATCCAGCCATCGGCCATGGCGCTCGCCATATTGCCAAAACCGACAAATCCAATCTTCATATCACATAGTCCTTTCAGACACATTCCTCAAAACGAAAGGTATTGTCCCACGCCATTGTTTCGTATTGCCGACCTATTTGTGATACGGCTCGCCACGGCTGATCTTGCAGGCACGGTAAATCTGCTCTAGCAGCACCACACGCGCCAGGTTATGCGGCAAGGTAATGCGTCCAAAGCTGAGCATCTCGTCGGCGCGGGCGCGCACCTCATCACTCACGCCGTCCGAACCGCCGATTACAAAGGCAATGTCGCTGCTGCCTCGCAGCATAAGATCGTCGAGCCGCGCCGAGAGCTCCTCACTCGAACGCTCCTTGCCCTCGATAGCCAGCAGGATCACATGCGCCCGAGATGGCAAGGCGGCAAGAATCGCCGCCCCCTCCTTGTCGCGCGCGGCATCCACGCCGCCCGCCTTAGCCGGGTCGATATCGGCCACCTCGCGGATATCAACCTTGGCATAGGCACCTAGGCGCTTGGTGTACTCAGCGCACGCGTCCTTCCAAAAACGCTCCTTGAGCTTGCCGACGCAAACAACGGTATATTTCACGCGCGTTTACTCCTTCGAATCGTTTTGAACTTTGCCGGCGGTCAGCATCTGCTCGAACATCGAGGCCGACTGCGAGAAATCGCTCGGCAGCACGACCGTCGAGGTTTTACCCGTGCGAGCGAACTCCGTCATCATCTCGGACCACTGCGTAAACATGAACAGCTGGTTGGCCTCATCGTTGCCAACACCTGTCTCCTGGATAATCTCGAGCGAGTCCTTAATGCCCAGCGCGATCGCCTTGCGCTGGTTGGCGATGCCCTCGCCCGCCTTTTCCATAGCCTCAGCCTCGGCGGTCGCCTCGGTGACGCGCTTGATGCGGTCGGCCTCAGCGAGCTCCTGTGCCGCAGCGCGCTTGCGCTGGGCGGCGTTGATGTCGTTCATGGAGTTCTCAACCTCGGTCGGCAGTGCGATTTTGGTGATGAGCGTCGACACGAGGGTGAAGCCGTAGGCGGCCATCTGCTCGGAAACGGTAGCGTTGACATCCTTGGCGATGTCATCCTTCTTGGCAAAGACCTCATCGAGTGTGTAGACGGGAATCGAAGAGCGCAGGGCGTCGGTGATGAAGTCACGCATCTGGTCGACGGGCTCCTGCAGCATGTAGTAGCTCTTGTAGATACCCGAATCTGCCGGGCCGGCGCCCATGTCATAGCTCACGTGGTACTGAGCAGAGACCTCAAGGCCGATGGTCACGTTGTCCTGGGTCTTAACGTCGATGCCAAAACCGTTTTTCATGGTGCGCAGACTCACCGTGGCGGCCTTGCGGTCGATCACGGGTACCTTCATGTGGAAGCCCGCATTGACGATGCGATTGAACTTGCCCAGGCGCTCGATGATCACGGCATGCTGTTGTTCAACGACATAGCAGGCGTTGGGAAGCAGCAGCAACAGAATGATGATGGGAATCAAAAGGCTGGTAAGGGCGGCGATGATACCGGACAACAGCATGGTCTCTCCTCTGATAGGCACACGTTGGCATTAGGATACCCGCACGAAGCAGCTGTGTGACACCAACAAGAGAACCCGTGGTCAAAAAAGGCCAAATATGAGTACTGTTACCAGTTTAGTAACAGCGTATTTGGGTCAAAATCGCCTCGTTGAACCCGAGGTCTATCGAAATTACTTCATTTTGTCTCAAGGTTGAGCCAAATTAGCGTACATCTGTTGCGTAAAATGAGCAAAAATGGCTTCATGAAATGTCTCTATTTTCATGTCAGTACTCATATTTGCCACTTTTTGACCACAGGGGCATCTACCGCGCGAAATCGATATGTCAAATCTGCCAAAAACGGCCCATAACAAAAAAGCTCCCATTGCTGGGAGCTCTTTCATTCAATGGTGCGGGCGAAAGGACTTGAACCTTCATGGGGTTGCCCCCATACGGACCTGAACCGTACGCGTCTGCCAATTCCGCCACGCCCGCGTGCAGGAATTAGAATAACGGAGCGCCACCGCGAACGCAAGAACTATTTTTGAAAAAGTTTGCAGGCATTTTCCCAAGCGGCTTGCGCGATTGTTTCGGCGTCCTCACCTGTGCGATCGACACGGTCGTTAACCAGCGCGTTTGCCGTAATGGAGATCATTGCGGGCTCGCATTCAAGACCGCGGATGGGCTCCGGAGCCATATACGGGCAATCCGTCTCGAACAAAATTCGATCGAGTGGGGTTGCCGCAAATGCCTCGCGCACGTCGTCGTTGCGCTTAAAGGTGGCCGCGCCACCATAGGCGATATAGCAGCCCAGCTCCACAAAGCGCTCCATCGTGGCGCGGTCCTCGCCAAAGCAGTGCAGCACACAACCGGCCTGGGGCACGCCCACCTCGCGCAGTACGTTGTACGCATCAACGTGCGAGGTGCGCTCCCCATCCGAGTCCTCGTGACGCAGGTGCAGCTCCACCGGCACATTGCGGCGCACGGCAAGCTCGAGCTGGCGCGCCATGCAATCAATCTGCACGTTATGGGGTGCCGGCGCGATATCGTCGTTATAGTCCATGTGATAGTCCAGGCCGATTTCGCCAATACCGGCGCATAAGGGGTCATCAAGTGCGGCAACGACCTGTGCATGAACGTCGTCGGTATAGTCCGGCGCGCCATACGGATGCACGCCGGCAAGATACTTGATCTGCGGGATATCCTGCATCGGAAGAATCTCGCGCACCAGCCAGTCGCTATAGTCCGCCACGCTGCGCTTGTCGGCAATGGGGTCGAACATCGTCACCAACAGGTCGACGCCCGCGGCTTTGGCGTGCACGAGCGTCTCGGGCACATCCTTGCCCCAAAACGAAAGCAGATGTGCATGCGTGTCGGCAAGCGGCGCCAAGGGCACGGGACAAGCAACCGTCTTCTTTTTCTTGGTAAACGTCACGCGTTCGGCATTAGGCGTCATGGATTAGCTCCCGGGCCAGACGGACAAAGTCGGCAACATCGAGCGTCTCGGCGCGCGTGGTGGGTGCGATACCGCAAACCTCAAAAGCGGCATCGAGCACGTCCTTGGCAAAACCGTTGGCGCTCATGGAATTTCGGATGGTCTTGCGCCGCTGAGCAAATGCAGCGTCGATCACACGAGCCACGAACTCGCGATCGAGCCCCTCGGGCACCACGCCGTCAACACGGTCGATACGCACGACGGCCGAGTCCACGTGCGGCGCTGGCATAAAGCAACGCGGCGGCACCTCAAAGCGACCCGTCACCTGCGCATACAGGCCGAGCTTTGCCGTATAGCCGCCATAGGTCTTGTTGCCCGGCACTGCGGCAATGCGATCGGCAACCTCCTTTTGCACCATGACGACGGCACGCTTGAGCGCCGGCATCGTCTGGAAAAATTGCAAAATGATCGTCGCCGCCACGTTATAGGGCAAGTTCGCGACAAATACCGTGGGCTCGCCGCCGGCGGCCTGCTCAATCTGCTCCGGGCCCACCTTAAGCGCGTCGCCCATGATAAAGCGGAAGTTGGCATAGTCGGCGGCATGGGCGTCGAGCACCGGTTCGAGCTCGGGATCTGCTTCGATCGACGTGACGCACGCCGCCTCCTGCAACAGCGCAAGCGTGAGCGTGCCAACGCCCGGACCAACCTCGAGCACGCGCTCATCGCCCGCAAGCTCGGCAAGCTCGCAAATGCGCTCGATCACATGGTTGTCGATCAGGAAGTTCTGGCCCAGGCGATGCTTGGTCGCAAGGCCAAACTCCTCCAGCAGCTCCCTTGTTGCCGTGGGGTTTGCCAAAGGCGAAGTTGTCATAGTTGCCTCCTTAGCATGATGGCGGCGTCTTGAAACGAAAGGGCATGGACCGTGGCGGCCATGCCCTTACATCTAAACAGCAAATTGCCGATATGGCGCGCCGCGTCTTAGCCCAGACGCGGGAACAGCGGCTCGCCCTTCTCGACAGGCTGACCGCCGGCAAGCAGGCCCCAAGCGCAAATGCCCTTGAGGTCGTCGGTCGCGGCCTCGTCCTCGCAGGACAGGCGGCGCAGGGCCTCGGCAGAGGTCTGAGGCATGAGCGGCATCAGCAGGTGGGCGGCAATGCGGATGGCCTCGAGCAGGTTGTAGATCACAAACGCCAGCTCGTCAGCCTTGGCCTCGTCCTTGGCAAGTGCCCAAGGCTCAGAGTCCTCGATGTAGTGGTTGGCGGCATGGATGAGCTCCATGACCTCGTCCTTGGCTCCGCCGTAATCGAGCACGTCCATCTTGGCCATGTAGCGCTCGACCAGACCATCGGCGATCTTTGCCAGCGGGTTGTCGAACGCATCGAACGATGCGGGCTTGGCGGGCGCGCAACCATCAAAGTACTTGCCGCTCATGTTGAGCGAACGCGAGATAAGGTTGCCCCAGCTGTTGGCCAGGTCGGCGTTGTAGACCTGCTCCATGCGATCGAAGCTGATGGCACCGTCGGTGCCGGGGACGACGTCGGTCATAAAGTAGTAGCGATAGCCCTCGACGCCCAACATGTCGATAACGTCCTGCGGAGCGATGGCGTTGCCGCGGCTCTTGGACATCTTCTCGGCCTTGCCGGTCTCGGCATTGCGCACGGTCAGGAAGCCGTGGGCAAAGACGTGCTCGGGCAGGGCCTCGCCGATGGCCATGAGCATGGCGGGCCAAATGACGCAGTGGAAGCGGATGATGTCCTTGCCCACGATGTGGAACTGCGCGGGCCAGCGATAGGCCAGCTCGGCACGCGCCTCGTCGGTGTCGACACCGTAGCCGACGGCCGTCATATAGTTGAGCAGCGCATCGAACCACACGTAGGTCACGTGACCCTCGTCAAACGGGACCTGAATGCCCCAGTCAAAGCTCGTACGGCTCACGGAAAGGTCATTAAGGCCGCCCTCGACAAAGCTACGTACCTCGTTCATGCGGAACGCAGGCTCGACAAAGTCGGGGTGCTCGTCATAGAGCTTGAGCAGCTTGTCCTGGAAGGCGGAAAGCTTAAAGAAGTAGGACTCCTCCTGCACGCGCTCAAGCGGACGGTGGCAGTCGGGGCACAGGTGCTGGCCGACGCTGCCGTACTCCTCGTCGCCCTTCTGGACCTGCGTATCAGTGAAGTAGGTCTCGTCAGGCACGCAATACCAACCGTCGTAGCTGCCCTTATACAGGTAGCCGGACTCCTTCATGCGCTCCCACAGGTACTGCACGGCATGATGCTGGCGCGGCTCGGTGGTGCGGATGAAGTCGTCGTTGGAAATCTCGAGCTTGCTCCAAAGCTCCTTGAAGTGCGGAGCCTGGCTGTCGGTCCACTCCTGCGGCGTCATGTTGTGCTTGGCCGCGGCCTCGGCGACCTTCTCGCCGTGCTCGTCCATGCCGGTCAGGAACTTGACGTTATAGCCGGCGGAGCGGCGATAGCGAGCCTGAACGTCGGCGATGATGGTGGAATAAGCCGTGCCCAGGTGCGGATCGGCGTTGACGTAGTAGATGGGCGTCGTGATAAAGAACGAAGGCTTGCTTTGATCCATGGGGTTTGTCCTCCAGAAAAACGTTGCATACAGGGGATGATTCTAGCGCAAGGGCTGGATATCCTCCATCTATTGCATATCGAGCACCATGGCATAGACATCGCGCTTGCGGCGCGAATACTTCTGAGACAGGCGCTTGGCCACCGCAGAGGCGGGCTCCCCCTCCTCGAGCGCGGCGCGGATATCCTCGCGCAGGGCCTCGTCGGGATCCGCTGCCGCGGCGCCAACCGGCACGATACCGGCCTCCTCATCCTCGCTCGGCGGCGCGATGACCAGCGCAATCTCGCCCTTTACCTCGCCGCGAGCATGCAGCTCCTCGGCAAGCTGAGCAGCGGGCCCGCGCAAGACCTCCTCGTGCAGCTTGGTGAGTTCGCGGCAGACGGCAACCTCACGCTGGGGAAAGACCTCCGCCACGGCCTCGAGCGTCGCCACGATGCGATGTGGAGACTCGTAGAAGATGAGTGCGCCGGGCACCACGGCAAGGCGCTGTAAACGGCGCACGCGGTCGCCGTGCTTTCGGCCCAAAAAGCCCTCGAAGAAAAAATGCTCGCAGGGAATGCCGGACGAAACGAGCGCCGTGACGCAAGCAGAGGGCCCGGGAATAACTTCAACGGGCACATCGGCCTCACGCGTCGCCTCGACCAGCGCCTGTCCGGGATCGGACACACTCGGCATGCCGGCGTCCGAGGCAAAAGCGAGGGTCTCCCCCGCCAGCAGACGGTCGACCAGGCCGACGGCGCGGCTGGCGATCACATTCTCGTCGCAACGGACAAGCGGCTTGGAAATGCCCAGATGCATCAGCAGCTTTGACGTCACACGCGTGTCTTCGCAGCAGATGGCATCGGCGGCGGCAAACGCCTCGCCAACGCGCGGGGACAGGTCGCCCAGGTTGCCGATGGGCGTGCCGACCACATAGAGTTTGCCCGTATGGGTGCTGTTTTGCGTCATATCAACCTATTCAATCATGCCGCGCTCGAGCGTACCGAGCGCCGCGCGGGCGTCCCATGCTGCAATGCGCTTCTCGGTCTTCCACGTTTGGAAGAACCAACCAGCAGCCGGCGCAAACGAAGCCAGCTGGTTGGCGATAAACACGCGCTCGTAGGCATTGCGGCCCTCGGGCGTAACCGACGAGTTGGCAAAGATCGCCGCGGCCGACCATTCGCCCACCAGCACGGGGAACCCAGTCGAAATCGCTTCTTTAAGCTCGCGCTTGTTACGGGAAATCGCCGTCGTCAGCCCGCGGGGGCTCGTGATGTCGAGCGCATACTCGTCGCGGTAATGGTACAGGTGAAGGTCCATGTAGACGTTCTTGTACTTGGCGCCGCGCATAAAATGCTTCCACTCGCTGGGATGCCCCGAAGACGAAAAGACGACGATCTTATCCTCGGGCATATACGAACGGACGAGCTCGTAGGCATCGCGATAGAAATTGCGCAGGTAGTGAGCCGGAATGCCATCCGTCATGGCAAAGAGACTCTTGCGGACGCTCATCTGCGGCGTATCCAGCAGCTCAATGCCCAGCAGGCTCTCGGCCTCGCCGTAACGCTCGGCCAAGCGCTCGAGCACGTCGAGTGCCACATGACGGCCGTTGGTGGACGAATGCCACTCGGCAACAGCCTCTGGCGTGGTGGGCGAATCATTGGAATCGCCCTGGCCACCGGGCACAGTTGCCAGATCGAGCAGCACGCGGATGTCGTACTTGGCAGCCCACTCAATTGCACGGTCGATGTAGTCGACAACCGAGATGTAGGAGGCATCGGACTCCTGTGAGCCAAAGGCATACCAAGGCACCGGCAGGCGCACGGCGTTGAGGCCGATCTGCGCCATGCGACGGAAATCATCCTCGCTCACAAACGTCTCGTAATGACGGCGCATGCGCTCGTTATAGGCGGCGGTGCCCATGGCCTCCTGCAGCTCGGCCGCGTTGGATGCACCGGTCGCCGCGTACAGCGACGGGGTCACCCAAGGCTCGGGAATAAACCAGCCAGAGAGATTAACGCCGAGTATCCTCTCCATCACTGCCCCCTTCGGATCGTGCAGGCCGAGCCTGCATCGTACTGCATAGGAAAAGTATCGTTTTGAGTATACCCGCGCGTGCGGACAGACGACCGAACGGTCTACAAAGTGGCGCAAAAGCGGAAGGAATGTCTGGGCGGGCCCGAGATGTGCACGCACGTCGGAAGTAAGCGCCGGAAAGCGCATCCCACTCTGAAGCCAAATTCCGGGACGCAATTTCCGCAGAGCCCTCGATAAAAGAAAAGGACCCCTTTGCAGAGGTCCTAGTCAATTCAAGGTGGCGGGGAAGGGAATCGAACCCCTGACACGAGGATTTTCAGTCCTCTGCTCTACCAACTGAGCTACCCAGCCATTTGAGGTGTGCCTTGTTTCAAGGCTTGATTAGTATAACCAAGGACGCGTTCCGGTCAACCGAGAATTTTAAAAAAGTTTTTGAGCACAGCCTCGGTTCTATAAATCGGCACGTCAGAGGCATCAGCCGGCAGCAAGAAGTTTTTCACTCAGAGCCGCACGGGCAAACTCACTTGGCGTCATCCCCTCGGCAGCCGCCCGTCGACGAATGGCCTCCTTCATTCCCAGAGGAATCTTGACCGACAGCGTTGCCGTCCCCTCACCTGAGAGCGGGGTCCGTCCATGCACGATCCCACCAACGGTGTGTTCGCCATCCGGTAACTCTCCGCGCTCGTACGACTCGCACCACGCGTCAATCATTTCATCCGTTACAACCTGACCATTAGCGGCCGTATATGTCTTGCCCATCATCGACCCCTCTGCCGAGCTCGCTCGATCTCTTGCCAGAATTTCTTCTGAACCGGAGACAGGGCATGAATAATGAGCCATCCACGAATTAGTTCGACCGCAACAAGTTCCACACTTTGACCATCTGGAAGCCATCCAATGGCAAGCCATCTCGGCGGCTCGTCCTCCGACTCGCGGCGAATGCACTCAGTAACCGCGAACCAGGCACCTAGTACCTGCTTTTCCGTCAAGTGTTTTTTGGCGTTCGGATGGATCTCAACATCCATGCACCTTCTCCTCCATCTTACCCAATTTCGTATGACGAAAGTCCGCTGTCGCCAATCTCTTACGCCGGCACTTGTTGGAGGGCGGGAGGTGTAGCGAGGATTGAAGGGCGTTCCAATACCGCCCAGGCGCCGGGGCAGGAGCACATACACCAGGGACATACGTTTTCGTAGCGCGCGAGGATATTGCCGCGTGCATCGATGAAGGCGATGTCGATGGGATAGGCCATAAAACACGTATGGACCGAAGAGCAGCGTGGAAACGCCATGACGAGCGGCAGGCCGTTGGCGGCAACCGGACGCCGTCCCAGCATGCCGCGCAGGCGCACGACAAACGACTCCGCCACCGCAAACTCGGCCGGCGTCCAACCCAGCCTATTGAGTGCCCGCGCGTAGGCGATGTAGGACGAGACCGCGGTCACATGACCACCCCCGGACGCCATGGATCGACCGTCACCGCGCGCTCGTGCGACAACGTTGTCGGCGCCCCCAGCGGAACGCCAGCGATGCTGAGAGAAGTCGGCCACGGCTCATAGTGCATGGTGCAGGTGTAGGTCCTAAACGTACCGGATAGGGAGAGCAGGCCACCATCTGATGCCTTCGCGCCTTGCTCGCTCGACACTTCGATCTGCAAGTCATAGCCTTCCATGGCATTCAGAATTTGAGTCTGGACCGTCACCGAGGCATCGGCAGAGTTCTCGTCACCCTCCCCGCCCGGCGCCACAGCGTGCGCCAACACGATGTCGGGCACCACGCGGTCGAAGCGCGCGACAGCGCTGGCAAAGATCATGACGTTGTACACGATGAGTGCCAGCACCAGCAAAACGGGCGTAACCACTGCCATCTCCACCGTCGCTTGGGCGCGCTCCTCGCGCAGACGCATGCGGACACTCATTACGACCCACCGCCCAGAGCGCCAACCAGCGTGGCGACATCGACGGTGAGTGGGATGGAGCCGCCGCCGGGCAGAGGAATCTCCGCAAGCGTGAACACCGTACTGCTAATGGTGCGTTCGACTTGATATTCCAACGCCTCGCAAAGCGCCTTGGGATCGGTCACGCCCAACGGAATACTTCGCAGCTTGTCTTGCGCTTGAGAAAGACCAGCAATGTCAGACCCCGGACTCTTAATGACGTTGGCGGAATCGGTCAGCACCGGCTTTCGCAGGCGCAAGTCGCACGGTTCCAGACCCAACGCCGCCATGGACGCCGAAACGGTATCGCCGAGCCACGATGCGATGGAACCCAACGCGCCGCTGCCCCCTCCTAGGTCTTTAATCATCTCGTCCATAAGTTCGTCGGCCGAACCTTGGATGTCTCCGTATCCCACGAGTAGCCGTCCCCAAACATCCATGACGCCGTCGAGCACGCCGGCAACGCCGCCCGAGCGTTCCTTCAATGTCGAGAAAAATCGCGAAAGCACGTTGTTTTGCGCCGTCGCCTCATCGGACGCCAGCACCGCGGCAGAGATAGCACCGCGATCGCCAAGCCTGACTGCCGCGTTAAACAAGGAGTTAAGTTGATCGGGGCTGGTAATGTCACCCGAAACTGCAAAGGCGACCACGCCGTTGCGGCCAGGTGGGGCGATACGCGGGCGCTCGCCGGAAAGCGCTTTAATGGCCTGGTCAAACGCATTGCCCGCACGGTCGGCCTCATCCTCGGTCTGACGCTCAAGTTCGAGTTCTTTGTTGCGGCATTCGACGTAGTCTTCCAGAGCCTCTTTGAACTTGTCAAAGTGGTACTCGAAGCCGTTTTCGATGAACGATGGCGGCATTAGGGCGCTTCCAAGCGTAACCACGCCGAAGCCGCACGCTTCGCATGTATCACGACCATCATAATCAGCAACAGATGCCAGCCCACTCGGAGTCCCTTTCTGATAGACGGGGCATTCGACTCCATAATGCAGGTATGTTCTGCCGTCGTTGTTGCTTACAGGCCATGCGGCATCGGTGTAAAGTTCGGTCGGCCGCACCTCGTTTGGGACACGCGGCAATAGTGGGATATAGGCAGAAAACCGTTCGCCATCATCTTTTATGTATGCTCGACCGACCTCTTCAATCGCATAGGCATAGAACGCTTTTCGAGCGGCTGACTGCGCTTTCATCTCGACGCTCGATCCCTGAGGTTTTTCATTCGCCAAGCGCTGTCGGTAATAGGTTTTCGCGCGATTGAGCGCTATTTGCGGCTCCCATGTGATGCTCGACTTTTCATGACGGTTCTGGCTGTCAGATAGTTCTGCTAGTTTTTTCGCACGCTCCCACATACACGAGTACTTGCCAATCGAACTCTCGTCCGACCCGCCACAATCCGCCAGCCAAGCGCGCTCTTTAGCCTTCGCCGTGTCCTCAGAAGCCTTCCGCAGCTCCTCGGCCGCACGCTCTAAATCATCTGATGTGTCTTTAATGGTATCGGTCGAGATCTCTGACCCTTTGAGCGCAGCGAAGTCCGACTCGGATGTCCTGGGCACGGCAAGCGCCGTACCGGTATAGGTCACACTATCGGTATCCTGCGCCGACACCGCCTGCGTGGCACGCGCGGCGATCAGATACGGCAGAGCCGTCTCGATTTTCTGTAAGCCTTCCGATGCGCTTTTGGCAAACTTGTTGCGCGTTTTAATGATCTCAATCCCGGTGTCGACCATATTGCCGGCAACTGGTTCGGCACCCGGGATGAGGATGGCGACCAGACCCGTCCCGATCGTGGCAAACCCCGCCAGCCCCAGACTCAAAATGCTCGCATCCACCACCGTGGCAGCCGTGTGATAGGACGACACCACATTGGCGCCTGCCAGCGCGCCGCTATCGGCCGCCACCTGGGTATCCCCGGCACGCGACATGCTCCATATCGCCGCGGTCGACGAAAACAACAACGTGAGCACCACTAGGATGACCACGGCAGAAGAAAGCGTGGTATAGGCGCCGTCTTCGATAAACAGATCAACACCGGCGCGGCCCATAAAGCCGCCTCGCTTGCGATGGCAGCTCGGACGGCGCGTCAAAACGCATCTAGACCAGAAACGCTTAATCCCATGCAGCAATCCACGAATCATAATCTCCCTCCAGCCATTCGGGACGCGATTGATACGAGACATCGACCTTGAGCTCAACGTAGCCGCCCTCGGCGGTACCACCCATAGCCTGCGCAAACGCACCGATCACAGGCAACGGCTTGACCTCGCCGGAAACGGACACGGACGAGACGCCACCCGCACCGGCCCGGCCAAGCTCGATATCCCACGACAACGGCCCGCCGGCATGAAAGATCGAAACGTTGGGCACCGCGGCAAGCCGGCGGCGGGTGAACTCCTTAAGATCGTCGTCCTCCGCCGTCGTCGTGGTCATGAGCCGCGCGGTCTCGGCGGCGGCAGACTCCATGACCGCGCGCGTATAAAGCAGGCACACCGGTTGCAGTGCGAGAAGGATGAGCGTCAGAAACGTCGGCAGCAAAAAAGCGGCCTCGACCGTAGACTGCGCCCGGTCCTCGCGCGCGATATCAATACAACGCGATGTCCTTAGCGCCCGCAGCGGCGTCGATAACCGACGTCGAGGCAACGCCATGGGATGCCGCCCGCTCAACCAGCGCCGCCAAGCGTCCATCGGTGCCAGCACGCCAAAGTCCCGCAATCGCCAGCACGATCGATAGCAGCGCCACCGTGACGATGGCGTATTCCACAGTCGCTTGGGCAACCTCTTCACGCAGAACGCCATGCATTTCACGATCCCTCCTTTGAGCTTATTGTTTGCGGGACCAGGCGCACCGCGCGCAGACGACACGAAGCATCGCCGGTATCCGCGGCAACCGTCACCATATCGACCCAGCCGCGCCCATCGCGCACGATGGCGCCCCATACGTTGCCCTTAATATCGAGATAGCCGCTCAGGGCGAGCTGGGCCGTTGGCACCTCGCGGTAGGCGCGTAACATATCCGCCGCTGCCTCGGTCATCGGTCGGTCCTCGAACCATGCAAGCCGGACCGCAATCGCGTTGTCCTCAGGCAAATCCGTCGCAGTGCCAGACCGCTTGTCGAGCGTCCGCAGAAAGGTTTGCGCCGTGACAGCGACATCCGAATCGTCCGCATCTCGCATCTCATCTTTTTGAGACGCCACCGCCGAATCTGAGCCCGAATCGAAGGCGGCCCCAGGACGCTGCTGCCGCGCGGCGTTAAGCCCCCAAAGCACCGCCGCTATCGCCACGGTCAGGCAAGCAAACACCAGCAGCACCCCGATGGGGCGCTCGCCCTCTACAGGCTGTTGATGCCCTCGCTGATCGCATCCCATAGCTCTTTAACCTTGCCCTTAAATGCGACGATGGCGATAATCGCGATCACCACGAGCACGCCGACCAAGATGGCATACTCGGTGGTACCCTGTGCACTCTCCTCCTGCAGTAGCTCCTTGGCGCGTTGACGAACATGTGCCGCCCGGCAAAACGCCCAGCCCTGGACCTTGCCAGCAGCGCCAGTCATCGTGTTCATGTATTCCTCCCTACATCATCCCGCCTGCTCCCAGCAGCGGGCCCAATATGGACAGAAGCAACGCCGGCAAGATGAGCGTGCCGGTGGGAATCAGCAGCTTGACGGGCGCACGCTCGATCTCACGCTCGACCGCGGCGCGATGAGCCGCACGGATCTCGCGACTTTGAGCGGCCAGTGTCTCGGCAAGTGGGGCACCCAGAGCGAGCGCCTGCCCCACCGTGATGGCAAAGGTCTCGAGCGCTCGCACGTCCAGGTCGCGTGCGGCGGCCAACAACTCGTCCTCACGCGTGCCCACGCCCACCTGCCACGCCATGCAGGCCCGCTCAAGTCGAAGAGCCAGCACTGACCGGCGGTTGGCGCAGAAAATCTCAAGCGCCGCATCAAACGAAAGACCGGCCGAAAGACCCAAGCGCACAACATCGATCATCTCGGACACTTCGCCGAGCGATACTCGCGCCGGGCCGCCCGCTCCAACCGCGCCCTTCATTCGCGCGGCCAGAGCATCGACCACCGAGCGACCCGCGGCAGCGACCAGCACCGCCTCGCGCTTGCAAGCCTCTGCGATCTTGCGTGCATCCGCCCGATCCAAACCCGTCGCGACAAATACACTCAGAGCGCACAGGCAAGCCGCAACTGCAACCGGGGCGCTCATAGCTCCACCCGCATAATGCGCCGGATAACCACCAGGGCAACGGCGTTGAGGGCAAGACCCAGCACCACAGCGCCCGCGCCGGCAGGCGTCGCAAGACCGCGACGAAAATCTGCCGAAAGCAGCGCCAGCACCGCGCACATGCCCGCCGGCATCGCCGCGACCATATGCGCAGACATGCGAGCCTGCGACGTCTTAACATCCAGGCGGCGCTTGAGCTCAATGCGCTCCCCCACCATGCTCGACGCCTCGGACAGTAAGTCGGCAAGCGGAGCACCGGTGCGCTGAGACACCTTAAGCGCCAAGGTCACAAGCGAAAGGCCGGGGGCGTCGATGCGCACGAGCAAGTCATCGAGCGCATCGGTCGCCGAGATGCCGCAATCGATCGCCGCCGCCACCCGCAAAAACTCGGTATGCACCGGCTCTTGCGCATGAGCGCCCACAAAGCGCATGCCCTGGGCCAGCGAATGTCCCGAGGCAAGCGACATGGAAAGCGCGGTAAACGCCTCGGGCATGGCCTCTTCTACATCGTGTTGCTCGCGCCGGCTCTCAAAGCCATCCCGAGCGGCGCCAACGGCAATCGGAGCAACAAGTCCGAAGGCAAATCCGAGGGGCGATAACGACACCATCGTTAGCAAAACGCAGCAGACACCGCTCGATAGCAGCAGAAACGCCAAACGCCCCGAAGCATCCTCGATCACGAGGCCAAGGCGATGCGCCGGAGCCAGCGATGCCCACGAACGGGCGATCTTTTTCAGCAGATCGTTTTCCACCAGCTCACGCGGCAGCTTCTCTGCCACCGTCTCGAGCGCCTGACGCGCCAGCTCCGCCGGCGGCACCTGCGGCACACGAGGTTCCGCCCCGCACGCCGTCGCAACAGAAAACCCTGCCAAACCCCCTACGACGAGGGGCACAGCGACCTCCATTCGTCCACCTCCTCTTGTGTGAGCGTCCCCGACCGCAGGCCTTCTGCGATAAACGGCGGCTCGCGGTCAAGCGTCCAGGTGCGCTCGGCGGCATCGAAAGTCACATAGCGCTCGAGCTCTACGCCGCCCGACGCGGCGCGACGCACCCCCGAATACGAGGAGACGAAGCGCCTGCCATCGGCGTGGCGCTCGGACATCACGATGCCGTCGAGCGCCATGGCAATCTGCTCCTCGATGAGCTCGCTCGGCAGATCGATGCCATAACGTGCAAGCAACGTCAGACGCACCACGGTCTCCTGCTCGGAACCCGCATGAAGTGTGGTGAGCGACCCGTCGTGGCCCGTGTTCATGGCCTGCAACATGTCGCAGCACTCGGCACCGCGCACCTCGCCCACCACGATGCGGTCGGGGCGCATGCGCAGGGCATTGGTCACCAGGTCGCGGATCGTCACCGCGCCCTCGCCCTCAATCGAAGCCTCGCGCGCCTCTAGGCGCACCACGTGCGGATGATGCGCAAACTTGAGCTCGGCAGAGTCCTCGATCGTCACGATGCGCTCGCCGGTGGAAATCTCGCATGACAACGCGTTGAGCAGGGTGGTCTTACCAGATCCCGTGCCTCCCGCAACCGCCAGGTCCTGTCGCAGCGACACCGCGCATGACAGCAGCTGCGCATACCAAAGCGGCAGCGACCCCAGCCCCACAAGCTCGTCCAGCGAGCAGATGCGGTCCGAGAACTTTCGGATGGTGAGAATCGGTCCGTCAATCGCCACAGGCGGAATCACCGCGTTGACGCGATAGCCCGTTTTGAGACGGGCGTTGACGATGGGGCTGCGCTCGTCGATACGGCGGCCAAGTGGCGAGATGATGCGGTCGATAAGCACACGGATCTGCTCATCATCCTCAAACGCATGCTCGATGGGGTACAAGACGCCGCCGCGTTCAAAGAAAGCCGAGCGGCAGCCGTTAATCATGATCTCGGTAACGGTGTCGTCCTCGATGAGCGGCTGCAACGGCCCCAAGCCCACCACGTCATCCAAAATCTCGTCGATGATGGTCTCGCGCTCGGGCGTCGCGAGATCGGTCGGCTCCTCAACATTGAGCGCCGCCTCCACCGCGGGACGCAATTCCGAGCGGGCAAGTGCCGGGTCGATATAGGCGCTGATACGCGCCACTTCGTCGTAACCCATGCGGTCCATCACGGCGCGCTTGGTACGTCGTTTCACCGCGCGGCGACGCCCCGCATCTACAGGCGCTGCCGCCGCTGCAGCGCCGGCAGCCTTAATCCTTGTTTGCAGGCTCATCGCTGATCACCCTCGCGCGACCAGGGAAGGCGGATACGCGGGCGTTCGGTGCGCGTTGCACGGTCGGCGACCATATCGCTCCAAGGGCCGACGGCGCACCCCAGTTCCACGAGCATCTCGCGCGTGGCCTCGCGCACGCTGGTCGCAAAAGCGCTGGTCTGCCCCACTGCCTCGTCAGCGCGCCCAAACGCCATGAGTGCGGCGAGATCCTGCCCGCCATCGGCGATACGAATCTTGGAGCTCAACGCACAGGCAATCTCAAAGCGCATGGCGACGTCCTCGTCTGCCCCGCGCGCACCGAACCGGTTGAACACGGCGCTCATGCGCGTGCGCGGCACACCTACTCGACTTGCCAGTTCAATGACGCGCGATGCCGATGTCGCGGACGATACTGCCGCATCGCCAACGACCAGGCAACGATCGCTCGCCGCTACCGCAGCCGCCACGGCGTCGCCCCAAAAGACCGAGGTATCGATAAAGACCACGTCGGATTCGCGACGCAGAACATCAAGCAGTAGCTCCACCGGACGTGCCATGAGCTCGGCTTGCTCGGGCGCCGCGACGGGGCCCCAGAGCGTAACGCCCGGCGCCACGCGCATCGATGTGGCCACGATATCCGGCTCGGCAAGCGCGCCCGCCGCCGACGGCTCGATAAGTGCCGCCATATCGCGCGGAGCATCGACGCCTAACAAGTCGTAAAGGTTTCCAAACATCAGGTCCAGGTCGAGCACGGCGGCACGCAAGCCCAACAGCGACGATGTGTGTGCCATGGTGGCAACGATCGTCGACTTGCCGCAACCGCCCGAACCCGAAATGGCACAGATGACCGGAGCTCGATGCTGCGGAGCGGCAGCGTCTGCCGGCGGCATCGGAGGAGGCGGAGCGGGCGTCGGTGGCAGCGTCCCCGTCTCCCCCGCCGCAACCACACGCTGCGTCCAAGCCGGCATGGCAGCTTGTTCGGTCTGCGAGGCAGGTTCGTTCTGCGCAATCTGCTCATGCTGCATCAGCGACAACTCGCCGCACCCGGCAAAGCCCTCAACTTCGTCGAGTTCATCCGCCAGATTCACGCCGTGCACGTATCCCATATCTACAGCCGGGGAGTCGCCAGCATGCTGCGCCGGCCCTCCGGCGTCATCGTATACAAGGGGGTTCCGGGGGCGCCGACCATGCTCGGCTTCCGCTTTTCCATAATCATCAACACGCGGGCCTCTTGTAGCGCGAGGCGCCCCGGGTTCCCTATCAACAAAAGCATCGGGCTCAATCGTCATGTGCCGATCGGAATCAACCGCTCCCTCGCCCGCGCGCCCGTTGCCGCATATACTGTGCGCAGCGATGACCTCGGTCGCCCCCGCGCGAAACAGTCCCTCGATATCCGACGGATCGAGCGCTTCTATCAACACGACCACGCGACTCACGCGGCCTTCGGCCGTCAGGCGCGCAACAGTCTTGCGCACATCTTCGGTATCGAACAGAGACGCCGCGATGATGGCAGCCCCGCGGCGCGACGGAAACGCCCGAGCCATGGAAATCAGCCCGTCCAGGTCACCCACGCGAAGCACCTGTGCACCCGCATCACGGCCCTCGACTTCCCGCTGCAACAGCCCGTAATCGCCGCACGCGCAGCACGCAAGCCAGATCGCCTTCATCACTCGTCGCCTCCGCTCTTTTTGCCGCGCGCCGTGGCGGGAATCGTCAAGCTGACCGTTCCCTTGCCCGAGGCTCCCAGCAGTTCCTTGACGTCTTCGGGGTCAGCCGCCAGCGTCACCCATTCGATCTTGCCCTCGCGCGTGGCACCGGAATCCTCACTGGTATCGATCACGTACGCGCCGCACAGCCGATCGGTTACGCCGTCTTTTTGCACATACACATCCACGTAGCTGCCCACGCCCGTGGCGCCGCCGACCGAGTGCTCGGCATCGACCGCCACCGAAACGGCGACCTTGCCCTTAGGCACCTCGAGCTTGTGGCTCTCGGCCTTGGTGTAGACATTGCAGATCACGGCGTTTTTGGGAATACGCGAAGTCGTCACGTCGCCGCGCACCCGGCGCAGCTCGGTCGCCGCGTCACGCGGCAGCAGACTTGTCAGCCATTCCTGGGTTATGACATTGGTCTCATCGAGGGTCTCGCCCACATCGATATCGCGCGCCGCAACGCATACCTCGACGCGATCGCCACCGTACTTGGCCAAGGTCTCAGCCTGGACCTGTTCGGCTTGCGAGCGGATCGACGAGCCATAAACCATGCAGAGCAGAGCAGCGAGCACGCCCGCGACCAGACTGATAGCGATGCGCTTGCTCTTGTTCACGGCCGCTCCTCTCATGGCAGTGCCGGGCGAATGCCCGTACCACCATTGTCTGGGCGGCCAGAGTGCAAAGCGGCGCAATCGCGATCTTGGTTTTCGATGTCAAACCAATCGCTGACCAAAAGCTGACCAGCCCGTCAAGCTCGTGGCAAGGTTTTGGTCAGCACGTCAGCAAACTGCATGTTTCGAGGCTTTTCCGCAGCAAAAAAGCCGTCTCCCGAACAGTTGGGAGACGGCTGTCATAGGAAAAATCAATTACAGATGGACATCGGGATCGAGCATTTGAGCACTCACGCGCATGGATGACGCCAAGTTTTGGAACGTTTCCAAACGCAGGCTGTCGATCTGCCCGGCGTCCTCGGCCTCGCGAACGGCACAACCCGGCTCATGGGTATGCGTGCAATCGCCAAACCGGCACGCACGCGATGCCTCGACAATCTCGGGGAAGGCGCGCGCCAGACCCCGCTCGTGACCCACGAGCGGTAGGCTGCGTAGGCCCGGGGCATCGGCGATCACGCCGGCGTCGCCCGGTAGCGCCACCATCACGCGCGCGACGGTAGTGTGACGGCCCTGGTCGTCGCGTTCGCGCACACCGCCGGTCGCCAACGCATCGTGGCCCAGCAGCGCATTGAGCAGCGTCGACTTGCCGGCACCCGATTCGCCCAAAATCATGGCACAGCTCCCGGCGGGCACGCAGGCGCGTACCTCGTCCAGGCCGCGGCCCTCGGCAGAGGACGTCACGATTACGCGCACGTCCGGACCCACCAGGCAGCGCACGCGGTCCAGATCGCGCTCGAGCTCCTCGGCATCGCAACGGTCAGCTTTGGTGAGCACTACCACCGGCTCGGCATCGCAGTCGAGCGCCAACACCAGCGAACGCGCCACGCGGTCGAGCAGTACCTCGCCGGCACCGAGCGCCTGCACGATTAGCACGCTATCCACGTTGGAGCAGAGCACCTGGCGCTCTCCGCGGGCACGGCCGCGCCAACGCTCAAAGCTCGTACGGCGCGGCAGCACGCACTCAATCACGCCCATATCGTGCCCGGGAGCGCGGCGCACCGCCACACGGTCGCCCACGGCAGGCAGCAGGACCTCGTCCTCGCCGCGCGACTTGGCAAACCCCACGGCATGCTCGGCGCGGAAGGTATCGTTGGCAGTCGCCACCAGCGGAAACCCGCGATCCAAGCGCACCACGGCGCCAAGCTGC
Organism: Collinsella aerofaciens; assembly: GCA_048502435.1. Taxonomy (GTDB): domain Bacteria; phylum Actinomycetota; class Coriobacteriia; order Coriobacteriales; family Coriobacteriaceae; genus Collinsella; species Collinsella aerofaciens_CL. Next base: position 79,638 of record DBFRXD010000060.1, on the reverse strand, counting down.
ATCTGCTCGGGCTCCTCGGCATGTGCGCAGAAATCATCAAAGGCAGTCTGCTGGGCTTCATCGACCGGCAGGTCATCAAACGCCGGAACATCCTGCAGCGCATCGAGCCCCGGTACGCTCGCCAACAACTCCTCGGCAGACACGGGCGCTTCGGTCGCGAGCTTCCGACGACGGTCACGCTTAGCCCGCGCCCCCGTCGTCTTTTTCTTCGCCTTAGCCTTCGCCTTGCCCACAAGCGCCTCCCAGCACCATAAATCACAACTGAGCAGGTATTTTAAATCAAAAAGAGCTGGCCGGGCAAAGCCCGACCAGCTCACAAACTTTCCCTCAGCCCTTTTCATCCGCACGGAAGAAAAGCCAGCAAGGATACCGCAGGGCCCGCCCCGGAAGCCCTTTCTCCCGAACGATCCCGCAGCGCGAAGCGCGAGGACCAGTGAGGGAGAAAGGGCGTGGGGCGGGCCCGGACGAGTACGCTACTCTTTCTCCACAGCGCGCATGATCGCCTTGTAGATCTCCATAAGCGGGATGATCAGGAAGGCCAGGCCCAAAGCGGCAAGAACGCCCTTGAGCTCAAGCGTCACAGGGCCGAAGAACATCTCGGCAAGCGTCGGCTGCACGGTCACGATCACCGTCAGCACCAGTGCCAGCGCGGCGGAAGCCCACAGCCACTTGTTCTGCTTTTTCATGGTGAACAGCGACGCACGACGGCTGCGCATATTGAAGCAGTGGAAAATCTCGACCATGTTGAGCGTGATGAACGCCATCATCACGCCTTCCTCGTCGGCATTGCCGGCGATCATATCGGCGATGTGGATGTAGCCCATGTCAAAGTACACGCCCACAAAGAAGCTCGCCAGCACCAGCACGGTGATGATCAGGCCCTGGACCACGCAGTCCAGACCCATATGTCCGGCAAAGACGCCGTCCTTGGCGTTGCGCGGCTTGCGCTTCATGATGTCGCCCTCGGCATCCTCCATGCCCAGCGCGAGCGCGGGGAAGCAGTCGGTGACCAGGTTCACCCACAGCAGCTGCACCGGCTGAAAGATGGTAAAGCCGATGAGCGTGGCGATAAACACCGAGAACACCTCGGCAAGGTTGGCCGAAAGCAGGAACTGGATGACCTTGCGGATGTTGTCGTAGATGCGACGGCCCTCTTCGCAGGCACCGATGATGGTGGCGAAGTTGTCGTCGGCGAGCACCATGTCGGCAACGTTCTTGGTGACGTCGGTACCGGTGATGCCCATGCCCACGCCGATGTCGGCACGCTTGATGGACGGGGCGTCGTTGACGCCGTCGCCCGTCATGGCCACGATCTGGTCGCGCGACTTCCAAGCCTCGACGATGCGGGTCTTATGCTCGGGCTGAACGCGGGCGTACACGCCGTAGTCCTCGATGTGCGCGTCGAGCTCCTCGTCGCTCATGCGATCGAGGTCGGCACCGGTGATGGCATGGCTGCGATCGGTGACGATGCCCAGCTGCTTGGCGATGGCCACGGCGGTGTCGATGTGGTCGCCCGTAATCATGACGGTGCGGATACCGGCGTCGTGCGCCTCGCGGATGGCGTCGGCGACCTCGGGGCGGACCGGGTCAATCATGCCGGACAGGCCGCAGAAGACCAGGTCATGCTCGAGCGCGGCGGGGCTGCAGTCGGCCGGGACCTCGGTGTAGGTGCGGCTCGCCAGCGCCAGCACGCGCAGGGCCTCGTCGGCCATGGCCTTGTTGGCGGCCACGAGCTCGGCGCGACGCTCCTCGGTCAGGGGGACAACCTTGTCGCCCTCGTAGATATGGGTACACAGGCCGATCACCACGTCGGGCGCGCCCTTGGTGTACTGCTCGTACTCGCCGTCCAGGGTCTCGACGACCACGGACATCATCTTGCGGCCCGAGTCAAACGGGGCCTCGCCCACGCGCGGATGCTCGGCAGTCAGGCCAGTGAGCCCCGCCTTGCCGGCATCGTTGACGAGCGCACACTCGGTCGGCTCACCCACAGCCTCGCCCAGTTCCTCGTCCCACTGGGCGTCGGAGCACAGAGCCATGCCGGCCAGGAACTTCTCCTTAGGCGCAGCGAGCTCGTGCTTGACGACGGTCATCTTGTTCTGGGTGAGGGTACCGGTCTTGTCGGAGCAGATGGTCTGTGTGCAGCCAAGGGTCTCGACGGCGGAAAGCTTGCGGATGATTGCCTGGCGCTTGGCCATCTTGGTCACGCCAAGCGACAGCACGATGGTCACGACGGCGACCAGGCCCTCGGGGATGGCAGCGACGGCGAGCGAGACGGCGACCATAAAGGTATCGAGCAAGGCTGTCGGGTCGGTGAGGACGTTGCCCACGCCGTGACGGATGATGTCGACGCCAAAGATGACGACGCAGATGACGATAACCATGATGGTAAGGATGCGGCTGAGCTCGGCGAGCTTCACCTGCAGCGGCGTGAGCTCTTCCTTGGCCTCGGCCAGGGCGCCGGCGATCTTGCCCATCTCGGTGTTCATACCGGTGCCGACCACGACGGCGCGACCGCGGCCGTATACCACGGTGGAACCCATGTAGCACATGTTCTTGCGGTCGCCGAGCGGCACGTCGTCGATGCCGGCGGCGAGCTCAATGACGTTGGCATGCTTCTCGACGGGCACGGACTCGCCGGTAAGGGCGGCCTCCTCGATCTTCATCGTGGCGCTCTCGAGCACACGGCAGTCGGCCGGGACGGAGTCGCCCGCCTCGAGCATGATCACATCGCCGGGCACGAGCTCGGCGCTCGGCAGGTGCACGAGCTTGCCGTCGCGCAGCACCTTGGACTGCGCCGCGCTCATCTCCTGCAGGGCCTCGAGAGCCTCCTCGCTTTTAGCCTCCTGGACCACGCCCAGCACCGAGTTGACGATAACGACGAACATGATGATGGCGACGTCGGCAAAGTCCGCCTCGCCCTTGACCATGCCCGTGAGCGCGCTGATGACGGCGGCAACGATCAGCATGATGACCATGGGATCGGCCATCTGCTCAAAGAAGCGCTTCCACAACGGCGTCTTCTCGGCTTCCTCGAGCTTGTTAGGGCCTGTCTTGGCGAGGCGCGACGACGCCTCGTCGTTGCTCAGGCCGAGGTTCTCATCGACACCTTGGTCGCTGAGTACCTCCGCCGCGGCGGACAGGTATTCCTTTTGCATATAGAGTCCCCTCCTGGGATTCGGGCCACTCAGCAGATTGATGCCCGATCATAATTCCCAGGAGAAGGGCAAGGGCTCATCAAGGCTGCCGTGCTGAGCGGCAGTTGATAGTGGAGCTATGGTACCCCAAAGCGGCGCGTCTAGCCAAAACATTCCAATTGGAAACACGGCTCGAGTGCAACGATGCAGACCGTATGATGTTCGACATTGATAAAACGTTTTTTCTTCGGTGCATCATCAAACTGAAATATCGCCCAGATAGCAGCGGTTAGAACGGTTGGTAAAGTTTTTGCATATACCGTTTATTCGCAAAAAATGAACTTCTAATTCGGCATACGGTCGATTTTTTGGGGTATTCGGTCGGCATTTCGTTATAATCATCTCAGTTTAATTTCTTATGGTTTATCTATCAGCGCAAGACGATGTCAGATGGAGGTCTGAATGTACAAGCGCACCAAGATTGTATGCACCATGGGTCCCGCCTGCGATAGCGACGAGACCATCCGCGAGATGATCAAGGCGGGCATGAACGTCGCCCGTTTTAACTTCTCGCACGGCTCCTACGACGAGCACCACGGTCGCATCGAGCGCGTCCGTCGTATTTCCAAGGAGCTCGGTATGCCCGTCGGCATCCTGCTCGACACCAAGGGCCCCGAGGTCCGCACCGGTCTTCTGGTCGATGGCAAGAAGGTTGCCGTCAAGACCGGCGACAAGATCGTCGTCACCGCTCAGCCCACGACCGAGGATTTCCACGGCACCGCTGAGCACATCTCCCTCGACTACCTGGCTCTGCCCTCCGAGGTCGAGAAGGGCTCCCTCATCCTGATCGATGACGGCCTGGTTGCCCTCGAGGTCGAGTCCGTCGACGGCCAGGACATGACCTGCGTCGTCAAGAACGACGGCCTGATCGGCGAGCGCAAGGGCGTCAACATGCCCAACGTCAACATCTCGCTGCCCGCTATCACCGAGCGCGATCGTCAGGACATCCTCTTTGGCCTGACCGAGAACATCGACTACATCGCCGCTTCCTTCATCCGCGACGGCGAGTCCGTCCGCGGTATCCGCGAGCTTTGCCGCGAGAACGGTGGCGAGCACGTGACGATCTTCCCGAAGATCGAGTGCGCCCTGGGCGTCGAGAACTTCGATGAGATCCTCGAGGCATCCGACGGCATCATGGTCGCCCGTGGCGACCTGGGCATCGAGATCAAGCCCGAGCTCGTTCCCCACATCCAGAAGGAGATCATCGCCAAGTGCAACGCGGCCTACAAGCCCGTCATCACCGCTACGCAGATGCTCGACTCCATGCAGCAGAACCCGCGCCCGACGCGCGCCGAGGTTGCCGACGTTGCTAACGCCATCTACGACGGCACCGACGCCGTCATGCTGTCCGGCGAGTCCGCTGCCGGTAAGTACCCGGTCGAGGCCGTAAAGATGCAGGCCAGCATTGCTCTCGAGACCGAGAAGTACCTCCCGGCTCACGCTCCGCTCGAGGTTCCGGCCGATGCTCACGGCACCCGCGTCGTCAACAACGTTGTGGGTATGTCCGCTGTGAACATGGCTACCACCGTTGGCGCCAAGTGCATCACCGTGCCCACGACCACCGGTCGTACCGCTCGCCTGATCTCGCACTTCCGTCCCAACATGCCGATCTGCGCGTTCTCCCGCCACGAGTGGGCCGTCCAGCAGATGATTATGTACTGGGGCGTTATCCCGCACCAGGCCGAGATTACCCAGGGCACCGTCAACGGTACGATCGTCAAGGCGATCGAAACCGCTAAGGAGCTCGGCTACGTCGAGACCGGCGACCTGACCGTCGCCACCGCCGGCGATCCCCGCATGAGCGTCCAGCTCGAGGACAAGGTCTCCTCGACCAACGTCGCTTACGTCGCTCAGGTGCGCTAAATCGCACTTGCAGCAGATTTGCATTGCAAAGGGCCCGGAAGGCTTCGCCTTCCGGGCCCTTTTTCTGTGCCAATGCCGCCGCACGGCAAAACACGCACTCATTTCTTTACCAAAAGCGCGAAATCCACCCTTCGAGGCCCAAAAATAAAGTCTCAAGCGCTAAAAGTGTTCGCCCGGTGGCAAACCCACACTTTAACGGACGCTGCTAAATCGTTTCAGCAAGAGCCAGATCGACCGCGTTTTCGGAAGTGCGGGGAAAAATTGCTTACCTCCGAGCGCAAGCCCTTTTATTTCAACAAAACCCCTGATAAAGTTGGCTTTAATACCGCTTGTGCCTGACCTATTTGTCTTTTTCCCCGCACTTCCGAAACGGATAGCTTTTCTAGCCCAAACAACGCTCAAACGATCGGATCGCTATGTCATTTCTTGCCTGCGGACCCACGGCTTTTCAGTACTATCGCATCCCGCCCCAGATACTGGGACTCTATCCGGCAATCCTGTCGCCCGACCATGACCATCGCTTGGTGCATTACTCAAAACAGCCAGTATTTAAAGACTTGCTCGGCACACCAGTTTGGAGATTCGTAAGCGAAAGAAAGCAGCGCGCGAACGGAAAGCTATTTCATAGCCGTCTGCTAACCCAAGAGCCGCCTCCCGGGTCGTTTAGGCAGACTGAGCATGGGTTTGATGTCACTTCACCGGAGTTTACGCTGCTCAGCCTTGCCACGCAGGTCTCACGCAACCAGTTACTCATGGCGTGCTACGAGATGTGCGGCTCCTTTGCAGTGTTTAAGCCCTGCGAGCGAACGCAACAACAACTCGATGAAGCTATTTCGCTTAAGTTCATTCCACCCAGCTGCGGCTGGGAGCGAGTTAACGACACCAAGGGCAATGACACCAACTTGTGGAAGCGCACGCCGCTTCTTACCGCAACGGATATCGCCGCGTTCGCCAAGCAAGCTGCAGGCCTGCGCGGCGTCAAACAACTGCGCTGGGCGGCCGAGCACATGACGGGGCAGACCGCCTCGCCCTTCGAAGTACAGACCTCCATGCTTGTCTCGCTCCCCCGCGACGAAGGCGGCATGGGCATCAACATCGCAAACAACGTGCGCATCCCACTCAGCGACGCCGCACGCTCGCTGTATGACAAAACCTGCTGCTACGCCGATATCCTCATCGAGAGCAACACCGACAGCATGGGCGTCATCTTGGAATGCCAAGGCCGCTCCGCCCACGATGGCGAAGCCGCGAGCCTCTCCGATGCCGAGCGCACCACCGCGCTCACCAGCATGGGCTATGACGTTATCCAGATAACCTATGAGCAAATCAAAGACACGAAGAGCTTTAACAACATCGCCGAACTCATCCATAAAAAGGCGGGGCTCTCCTACATCCCAAAGACCGATCAGGAACGCTCCACCGAAGATGCCCTGCGACGGGAGCTGTTAGTCAATTGGGTTGAGCTATTCACCGCCAAGCCGGCCAGCTAGCAGCTAGCAATCAGGGGAAGCGCAGGCATATCGGGCGATTCGACGCGAGCCGCAAATCCCGCCTCGGTTAGCTCGATAACCTCGGTAAACGTTGTATCGAAAAACTCCTCGGTTAGCAGGCGATACGGCGGATGATCGGACTCGCCGGGGTTTTCGCGTACAATCTCGTGCATAACGCCAATGGTCTTGAGCACATACTCCTTATGGATGGGATACTGACCAAAACGGGTCGCCGCAGTATACAGGCGATCGGTCGCGCGCGGAATCGAAACGATGCCGAGTGTCTTGCCAAACCAGTCAAAGTCGCCTTGCTTTTTAATGCGGAATTCCTCGCACGGCTTGCCGCCGTGCGCCTCCAGGTACTGATTCACGCGTGTATTCCACACGGTATCGGCCACGAGGTGAGACCAAACTCCCAGCGTCAGATCGAGCAGCGACTGCGCCACGTCATCGGGCGCGAGCGAAAGCTCGCTAGCACCGGGACCGGCAACCGGCTCGGCGTCCCTATAGCGTTGGGGATAATGCACCCGATTGAGTCGTTCGCGCTCCTCGACAATCGAGGTCGCGGCAGCCAGCGTACCAACAGGCGCCCCTTTGAGCAGCGGCGCCACATAGATGTCCCAAAACTCATGCTCGCGCGGCTTGGGGATAGGCTCAGGCTTGGCAAAATGCGTGATGCGGTACGGGATGGGATCGGCGATGCCAGGGACCATATAGCCCACGAAAATATCCGGAACCACGCAGCCAAACAAAAAGGCATTGCGGTCGCGCACGCTATTGGCAAGCGCACCGGTGCGCTCCAGCAAACGCTCCGTCTGAGCGATATGAATGTTCCAGCTTGGCATAGCCACCCCCCATAAAAACCTGGATAACTATACCATTCACGGCAAGCCACGCGCACGGCCGCAGCCCTACTACGCAGCAACTATTCCGCAGTGCCGCTTTCGGTTCCATACGATGCCACGGGTGACTCGACCACGTGGTGATATCGGTCGATATAGATGGCGCGGGCACCCAGGCGTCGTACCAAATCCTGATGGTGCGTGCTCATCAAGACCGTCTTACCGGCAGCAACATAGGCCAGTAGAAAGTTGACCACGATGTCGCAAGAGTCTTCGTCAAGTCCGTTGGTAGGCTCGTCGAGTACCAGGATATCGGGGTTCATCGACACGACGGCAGCCAGCGCCACGCGCTTCTTTTGCCCACCCGAAAGCTGATAGGGAGAGGCGTCGGCAAGGTCGGCAACCTGGAACAGCCCCATAGCATCGCGCACGCGGCGCTCGAGCTCGTCTGCCGGCAGCCCCATCTGGGCCGGGCCAAACGCGACCTCCTCGCCCACCGTGGCGCAAAAGAGCTGCGCATCGGCATTCTGGAACACAAAGCCCACGCGCTGATGGAACCGCTGGGCAACCGCGGAATCCTTGAGATATGCCGCATCGACCGCATGCCCGTCAAACAGATACGCACCCGCGTCCACAAGTTCAAGGCCGTTGATAAGGCGCATGATCGTCGTCTTGCCGCAGCCGTTGGGACCGAGCAGGGCAACAAGCTCCCCACGGTCCACCTGCAGCGAAACGCCATCGACCACCGTATGCCCCGCATAGGAAAACACCACGTCGCGAAACTCGATGAGCGGCGTGGTCTCGACGCCAGCAGCGCCGCTCGCGCCCATCGCGTCATTCGTATCGTTTGCCAAAACGTCGCCCTTCCCTACTCACATCGACGGCTCGGCCGCCCGCGCTACAGCACCGCGCACAACACGGCGAGCAGCACCACAACGGCCGCGTAAACGGCATCGCGCCAGCCAAACCCGGCACGCGCGAGCGCCGGATACGCACCGGCAAAGCCGCGGCAGAGCATGGCCTCGTCCATCGCACGGCTGCATTCCATCGCCTTGATAAACGTCATGCCCATGATACCCGCGATCGAATCGGTACGCGAAAATCTCTCGGGCGCGCGACCGACGCTGCGCAGCATGACCGATTCGCACAGATCGTGAGCCGTGCGTCCCAGCACCTCGATATGCTTGAGTGCCATATCAAACGTAAAGATAACCTCGTCGGGCAGGCGCAACATCTTAAGCGCTGCCGACATGCGGTTCCAGGTGAGCGTCCACGAAACGCCCAGTACCAGCGACACGTTAATGAACGTTTTGAGTGCAATCTTGAGCATGGCGCCCGTGGCAGACGCGCCCAGCAGCAGGGCAGGCAGTGCCAGAACCACCGCGAGCCCCGCAGCGCCAAGCGCCGGCACAAAGGTTGCCCGCAGCCCGCGTACGGGGCGCACGGCAACGAGCACCAATGCGATCGCCGCCATCAACATGAGGTACAGCGGACTCTGTGTCAGACACACGCACAGGACGCAGACGAGCATCCCCACCAGGCGCACCGGGGCCGAAACGGAAGAAAGGGCGCGGTCGATTATCGACCCGCCCTCGTGTGCGCCGCCGCCTAGGCGAACCCGCTCAAGCAGGCTCGCCAGGTGCAGGACGTTCTTTTGCATCACGCGATGCCGAGCCCCCACGGGCTCATATCGCTCCTCGGCCGCAAGCCAGCTAGGCAGCTCGGCTATTGCCATGAGCACCGCTTTCCTTGACCGTCAGCGAGACCAGGCGGAATGCGATGGTGAGCACCGCAACGCCAATCACGCCCGAAAGAATATACATCGCGGCCTGGCCGGCAAAGCCAAGGCCCTGCTCCTCGGAATAGGCCTGAAGGTAATCGCCCGTGGGCAGCGCATCGGCAAAGGTCGGGGTATCGAGGCCGACCGAAGCCTGCAGGCTGTTGTCGCCAGCCTCCTGAACGGCGGTCGCGGCGCCCTCGGCGTCCCACTCACCCCAGGCGTCACCGGTGGCAAGCAAGCCGAGCGGCGTAGCCACGACAAGCACGGCAACCAAGATGAGCGTGGGGATCAGCGAGGTCTTCTTGGCGGTTGCGCCCTCGGACTCCAGCAGGCCGTCGGAAGCCTCGGGGCCGACGATAAAGCTCGGCGCCGTTTTCTTGATAAAGCCGTAGATAGCGGCGGTCGCCACGCCCTCGACCACACCGGCTACCAGCATATGCGGGATCAGCATGGCCGGAATGGAAACGGACAGCGGGAAGGGGCAGTACAGCGGAGCGCCCGAAGCGTTGGTGAAGAGCATCGGCTGAATACCAAACTCGATTGCCGCGCACAGGGCCGCCAGGCACAGGCCGACCCAACCGCTCACGATGGCAGAAACCGAGGTGCCCCAGCTCTTGTCGTGCAGACGGCTGTTGAGCGCACGGAACACGATAGCAGCGACAAACGGCTGCACAAAGGCCATGTTAAAGCAGTTGGCGCCAAAGGACAGAACGCCGCCGTCGCCAAACAGCAGCGCCTGCAGCGCGAGTGCAACCGAGACTGCAATGGCAGCAGCCTCGGGGCCCAGCAGCAGCGCGATGAGCGCGCCACCAACGGCGTGACCAGTGGTACCGCCGGGCAGCGGCACGTTGAACATCATGAGCAAGAAGGAGAATGCGGCGCAAATACCCAAAAAGGCCATGTGCTCGCGGTCGAGCGTGGCGCGCACCTTCTTGATGCAGTGGACCCAAACGGGCACCATCGCCACCGCCATGACGGCATCGGTCTGCGGGGACAGATAATTATCTGGAATGTGCATGTACGCCTCCCGGTTGTCGGCGCACAGAATTGCAACGCCGCCTGAATCACCTTGCCAGTGTTACGTATTATCAGACTCGTAACACGACGCGGGCTATCATAGCAAAACGGCGCACTGCCGACAAAGCAGCACGCCGTTATGTAATGCGCGTGTCATATATGCAGGCTCAGCGATGCCTTTTCCGAACACCGCGGTCACGCAGGACCCCACAGCAACTGCCGAGGGGTCCCTGCTCCCAGCGCAAATCCTAGCCGCGGACCTCGCCGTTTACGCCCTTGCACACCTTGGTGACGATCTTCTGGTGCGCCTTCTCGACCTCTTCGCTGGTGAGCGTGTGGTCGTCGGAGCGATACGTAAGCGCAAAGGCCATGGATTTCTTGCCCACGCCCACGCGGACCGGATCGCGGTAGACGTCGAACAGGCGCACGCCCTCGAGCAGCTTGCCGCCGGCGCTGGTAATGCGGCGCTCAAGATCCTCGCAGGTCACAGTGTTGTCGACCACGATAGCAAGGTCGTGTTCAACGGCAGGGTACTGCGAGAACTCACGGTAGTTCTCCTGATTGCGGGCGCCCTTGATCAGCTTGTCCAGATCGAGCTCAAAGGCAACGACGACCTCATCGATGCCCATGGCTTCGCGCGCCTCAGGGTGGATCTCGCCGACCCAGCCCAGCACGGTACCGCCGGACAGAACCTCGGCAGCACGACCCGGTTGCAGGAAGGCATAGCCCTCGCCCTCGACGGGACGGAAGCGAACCTTCTCGATGCGCAGCTGGGCGAGCAGCTCCTCGACAATGCCCTTGCCAAAGAAGAAGCGCAGCTTGCGGTACTTCATGTTCCAGGACTTCTCGCTCCACTGGCCCGAGAGCACACCCGCCACGGACTTGGTCTCCTTGGGCAGGCTGGCGTTCTCGCGACCGTGGAACAGGCTGCCGACCTCGTACAGGTGCACGTTGGGCGTACCGTGCGCCTCGTTGTAGGCCACGGACTGCAGCAGGCCCGGCAGCAGCGAACGACGCATCTCGGTCTGCTCGGCTACCAGCGGGTTCATGAGCACCACGGGGCAACCGCGGCCCTCGGTGGACATGCCGATCTTCTCCAGGTCGCCCGGAGCGGCAAAGCCAAAGGTCGTGGTCTCGTTGAGGCCGCAGGCACGCAGAATCTCGCCGACCTTACGAGTGAGCTTCTGCTCGCGGGTCAGGCCGCCAATGTGGTTCTTGGCAGCCGGGATGGTCGCCGTCACGCGGCCCATGCCCCACAGGCGCAGGACCTCCTCGATCAGGTCAATCTCGCGCGGCAGGTCGGGACGGAAGCTCGGCGGAGTGACCATAAAGTCCTCGCCGTCGCGCTCGACGGTGCAGCCCAGACGGGTGAGCGAACGCTCGATAAAGTCGCGCTCGATGTCGGCACCGCAGATGGCATGCACGCGGGCCAGGCGCAGCTTAATGCTGTCGATGGTCTTGGGCGCGGGGAACACGTCGACGTAGCCGGGAGCGACCTCGCCGCCGGCGATCTCCTCGATGAGCGCGCACGTGACGTTGGCGACATCCACGCAACCGGTCTCATCGACCTGGCGTTCAAAGCGAATGGAGGCATCGGAGATCAGCGACAGGTCGCGGCTGGTGTGCGAGGTGCGACCGGCGTTGAAGCAGGCGCTCTCGACCATCACGTCGACGGTGTCGTCCTCGATCTCGGAATCCATGCCGCCCATAACGCCGGCCAGCGCCACGGGACGCTCGCCGTCGGTGATGAGGCCCATGCCGGCGTCAAGCGTGCGCTCCTCGCCGTCGAGGGTCGTAAACTTCTCGTCCTGTTGGGCGGCGCGAACCACCACGCGGCGATGGCCATCGCGCTCGGCAAAGGTGTCCAGGTCAAAGGCGTGCAGCGGCTGACCGGTGAGCATCATCACATAGTTGGTGATGTCGACGATGTTGTTGTGCGGGCGCACGCCCAGGGCGTTGAGGCGCTTGACCATCCAGTCGGGCGAGGGGCCGACCTTCACGTTGCGCACGATGCGGGCGACGTAGCGGTCGCACAGGCCCTCGTCGGCGATCTCGACAGAAAGCTCGTCGTCGGTCGCGCGGCCAGTCTCGGCCTTGGTGGCGGGCAGCTCAACGTGGAAATCGCGGTCGAAGATGGCGCCGGTCTCGCGGGCCATGCCGATCATGGACAGGCAGTCGGGACGGTTGGGCGTGATCTCGCAGTCGAGCACGGTGTCGCTCGAGCCCACGTACTCGGCAAACGGCATGCCGCAGGGCGTATCCTCGGGCAGGATCATGATGCCGGAGTGGTCGCCGCCCAGGCCGAGCTCGCGCGCAGAGCAGTTCATGCCCATGGACACGACGCCGCGAAGCTTGCTCTTCTTGATCTTGACGTCGCCGGGAAGCATAGCGCCGATCATTGCCGTGACGATGTGGTCGCCAGCCTCGAAGTTCTGCGCGCCGCAGACGATCTGCAGCGGAGCGGGGTTGCCGTCGGCGTCGAGATTCTTGTCGCCCACATCGACCGAGCACACATACATGTGGTCGCTATCGGGGTGCGGGGTCTTGGTGAGCACCTTGGCGGTCACCACGTGGTCGAAGGACTCGCCCACGGTGTCGATTGCCTCGACCTCGGTGCCGGTACGGATATATTCGTCCGAAAGGGTCTTGGGATCCTCCGGAATATCGATCATGGTCTTGAGCCAGTCGTAAGAAACGCGCATATAGCTCTCCTAGTTCTTAATCTCCGCATAGGGAGGGGTATCAAATGAAGACGTTCGCCTTAGGGTTGTCCAGGTGCCCCAGGTTGGCGTGAAAGAGGAGCGACGCGTACTAAAGGTACGCGAGCGACGGTTTGAACGCCAAGATGGGGTGCCTGGGCAAGCCTAAAATTGGTTCAGGAAGCGCATATCGCCTGTCATCAGGGTTCGCAGGTCCGGCAGGTCGTAGCGCAGGGCCGCGACGCGCTCGGCGCCAATGCCAAAGGCGAAGCCGGTGTACTTCTCGGGGTCGATGCCGCAGTTGATCAGGACGTTGGGGTCGACCATGCCGCAGCCCAGGATCTCGATCCAGCCGCTGTGCTTGCAGAAGTTGCAGCCCTTGCCGCCGCACACGTGGCAGCTCACGTCCACCTCGCAGGAAGGCTCGGTGAAGGGGAAGAAGTGCGGGCGGTAACGCGTCTTGCGGTCCTCGCCAAACATGCACTTAACAAAGTAGTCGAGCGTGCCCTTGAGGTCGCCAAAGGTGATGCCCTCGTCGACGACCAGGCCCTCGATCTGGTTGAACTGCGGCAGATGGCAGGCGTCGGCCGTGTCGGGACGATAGACGGTGCCCGGGCAGATCATGTAGATGGGCGGCTTTTGCGACTCCATGGTGTGGATCTGCACGCCCGAGGTCTGGGTGCGCAGCAGCACGTCGGACTCGCCGTGGGCATGCGCCTCGGGATGCGCGACGCTGCCGGGGTTGTTGTCGACCACGTAGAAGGTATCGCGGGCCGAACGGCTCGGGTGATCCATGGGGGCGTTGAGCGCGGTGAAGTTGTAGTAGGAGGTGTCGACCATGGGGCCGGACTCGACGGTGTAGCCGATACCGCAGAAGATGTCCTCGGCCTCCTCGATGATCTGCTTGATCAGGTGCTGGTGACCGATCTGCGGACGGATGCCCGGCAGCGTGATGTCGACGGCCTCGTGCTCGAGTGCGTGCTTGAGGGCGGCGGCCTTCATCTCGGTGGTGCGCTCGTCGAGCATGCCCTCGATCAGCTGGCGCATCTCGTTGGCGCGCTTGCCCATCATGGGACGATCCTCCGGGGCGAGCTTGCCCATCATGCGCATCAGGCCGGTGATGCGGCCCTTGCGGCCGAGCAGCTCAACGCGCGCGGCCTCGAGCTTTGCGGCGTCGTCGGCGCCTGCGACGAGCTCCTTGGCCTCTTCCTCGAGTTTGACCAGATCATCAATCAGACTCATGTCTTCCCTTTCGTCTCTCGCGCTCCCCGCTTGCCGAGGCGGCTGCCGCCGTCTGACGTTGCGAAAACGCGGCCCGGTTCGGTAACAAAAAACCGCCATCGGGCATGTGCATTGCCCAAGGACGGTTGAATTCCGCGGTACCACCTTGTTTGACCCGACGGATGTCTGGCCCGTCGCGCCCACTCTTTGCCCCTTGTCGCGAGGCTCACGGCTTCCCTACTGGGGACATCGCCGCCGCTGGCCGCGCGCCCGTTGAGGTCGCTGCTCGGGAGTGAACGCTTGGCCCTTGTCACCGCAGGAAGGCTTGCAGCCCATGACCTTCCCTCTCTTGCCGGCGACGCGGCGGGCAAAACCCTCTCCGTCAACGCATTGGGCTATAGGATAGCACATTGTGTGGGCGTATCGCCGCGTTCCGTTTTGTTCGTGCTGGGTACAAGGCAGGTAGCTGTGCAAACTGGCCGCGCGCCCACCCAAGGCGTCCGGTCTGCGAGATCAAGGATATAGGTATGGGAAAGAAGCACGATAAGAAGGCCGAGGCCGCAGCGGGCAAGACGCTCAAAGGCATGAAGGTCGACAAGGCCGTCAAAAAGTTCCGCAAACTCGAGGGCAAGCTGTGGACTCGCGAGTACCTGCTCAAGATTGCCGAGTTCGATGGAGCGACGATTGCTCCTGCCAACGGTGCTGCCGCCCGTGCCGACGCCATGGGCACGCTTGCCGGCGAGCATCACAAGCTACTGACCAGCGAGAAGTCCGTTGAGCTCGTACGCTCGTTAGCGCGCGAGACGGTTGCAGGCGGACACGTAGACGACCCGCAGCTGCTCGACGAGATCCGCGTGCTCGGCCGCGACCAGCGCGAGGCAAGCGTTATTCCTACCGAGGAGGCCGAGGCCTGGACCAGGCTCACCTGCGAGGCCGACGCCGTGTGGCGCAAGGCCAAGACGGCCAACGACTGGGCGAGCTTTGAGCCCTATGTGGACAAGATTGTGGGCCAGCTCAAGCATCAGGCCGAGCTTATGGACCCCAAGCGCGACCCATACGACGTTTGGCTCGACCAGTACGAGCGCGGTCTTTCCGCCAAGAGCTTCGATGCGTTTTGTGACGAGGTCAAGGCAACGGTCGTGCCACTCGTGCACGCCATCGGCGAGCGCGGCCAGCAGCCCGATGCCGACTTTTTGCACGCCCGCGTGCCCGAGGCCGCCCAGCGCGCCATGAGCTTCGACCTGATGAAGCTCGTCGGCCTGAACCTGGACGACACCACGCTTGCCTTTACCGAGCACCCGTTTAGCGAGGGCTTTGCCGTGGGTGACGCGCGCATCGCGACACACATCTACGAGGACGATTGCATCTCCAACGTCTACAGCATCATCCACGAGGCGGGGCACACCATGTACGAGCTGGGCGTCAATCCCGCCTATGCGCGCACCTGTCTGGAGGGCGGCACCTCCATGGGCATCCACGAAAGCCAGAGCCGTTTCTTTGAGAACACCGTGGGCCGCAGCCGTGCCTTTATGGGACCGCTGCTCGAGGTGCTGCGCCGCCACGCACCCGAGGTCTACGGCGACGTCGACGAGGACACGCTCTACCACGCCGTGAACATCGCGCAGCCTTCGCTGATCCGCACCGAGGCCGACGAGCTCACCTATCCGCTGCACGTTATGGTGCGCTACGAGATCGAGCGCATGCTGTTTGCCGGCGAGGCCACAGCCAAGGATATCCCCGCGCTTTGGAACCGCTTCATGGATGAGTACCTGGGCATTCCCGTTCCCGACGACACGCACGGCTGCCTACAGGATACGCACTGGAGCGGCGGCTCGTTTGGCTACTTCCCCACCTATGCGCTGGGCAGCGCCTACGACGCCATGTTTGTGCCGGCCATGTGCCGCGACGGTGTCGACCTCAACGGCGCCTGTGCGAGCGGCGACCTGACACCCGTCCGCGCCTGGCTGGGCGAGCACATTTGGCAGTGGGGCCGCGCCAAGGACGCGCCGGAGCTCATCAAGGGCGCGTGCGGCATGGCGTTCGATGCCCGCTACTACTGCAGCTACCTGCAGGACAAGTTCACCACGCTCTACGAGCTGTAAGGCATAACCGACACGCCAACGCAAAGGGGACGCCGCGGAACCAATCCACGGCGCCCCCTTTCCACCTAGTTGTTTAAGAACGTCCCCAATGACTACCTTACAGAGCTTCCAGCGCGGCGGCGATGCGCTTCATGGCGGCATCGGCGGATGCTTGGTCGGGCGCCTCGGCCAGCACGCGGATAACCGACTCGGTTCCGCTCTTGCGCACGAGCACGCGGCCCTCGCCTGCCAGCGCAGCCTCGGCCTCGGCGATGGCGTTCTGCACGCCCATATTCTCGAGCGCGGCGTCCTTGTCCGCCACGTGCACGGCCACCTGCGCCTGTGGCAGCAGCTTGCACGGAGCCGTGAGCTGCGAGAGCGTCTCGCGCTCGGCACGAATCACTTCCATCACGCGCAGCGAGGTCATAATGCCGTCGCCCGTGCGCTCGATATCGCCAAAGATCGTATGGCCCGTCTGCTCGCCGCCCAGGCTGTAGCCGCCCTCGCGCATCTTGGCATACACGTGACGGTCGCCCACGCCGCTGGTCACGGCACTCAGGCCGGCAAGCTCCAACGACTTGATCAGGCCAAAGTTGCTGGCGATCGTCGGCACCACGGTACCGCCCGAGAGACGCCCGTGCTTGTTCAGGTACACACCGCACACGTACAGGATCTGGTCACCGTCGACCACGCGGCCGCGCTCGTCCACGGCCAGGCAGCGGTCGGCATCGCCATCGTAGGCAAAACCCACATCCAGGCCCTGCTCCACCACGTGGCGCTGCAGGCGCTCAATATGCGTAGAGCCGCAGTCGACATTGATGTTAAAGCCGTCGGGCGCGGCATTGATCACGCGCACATCGGCGCCCAGTGCGTCGAACACCGGCTTGGCCACCGAGGATGCCGAGCCGTTGGCGCAGTCGATACCGATCTTGACGCCCTGCAGCGAAAAGTTCGCGCTGGCGATGAGCGAAGCAATGTAGCGGTTGCGACCCTGCATGTAGTCCACCGTGGCGCCGATGTGGTTGCCCGTTGCCAGCGGCACCTCGCTCTTGCCATCGATATAGTCCTCGATGAGCTCCAGTACGTCCTCGTCCATCTTAAAGCCGTCGCTGTTGACTAGCTTAATGCCGTTATCGCAAAACGGGTTGTGGCTCGCGCTGATCATGATGCCGCAATCGAAGCAGCCTTCCACAGTCTGATGCGCTACGCCCGGCGTCGGGATCACATGCAGCATATAGGCGTCCGCACCGCTCGCGACCAGGCCGCTCACCAGCGCCGCCTCAAACATATAACTCGAGCGACGCGTGTCCTTGCCCACGATCACGCGTGCCTTGCGCTCGCGGTTGGCGCCGTAATACCAGCCCACAAAACGGCCAATCTTATAAGCGTGCTCTACCGTCAGCCCAACGTTGGCCTCACCGCGAAAGCCGTCGGTGCCAAAGTACTTCATGCGCTCTCCTTACAAAATAGGGGCGAACAGATTGCCTGTCCGCCCCAAAATGGTACTCGATTATCTGCGCTACCAGAAAAACCCTACGCCGACGCGCTGTCGCGAGCCGCCTGGCATGTAGGAGTCTGACGCAGCGTAAGCGGCTTGTCCCCCGCCTCGGCCGACGTGGTCAGCGTATACGTGATCGTCGTCGTCTCGCCAGCATGCAGGTCAACGGTGCCCGAATAGAAGGGGATTCCATGCCACGTAGCGGCGCCAAGACCAAACTGTGTGCCCTCAACCGTAAGGTCACTGATGTTGCCGCCCGTCGGGGCAAACAACGAGACATTCAGGCGTTCGTCGTCACGCGCGGCATCGGGTGCGCTCGCCGCAACGTAGTCGGGCAGCTTGCCAGCCTCCTCCTGCGTCATGATGTTCGTCAGGGTAACGGTGATGCGATAGGAGCACGTGCCGTCACCGTTCTTGATGCCCTGGCCAATCTGCGTATCGGCGTTCAGGTACCAGTCGAGCTTGGAGAAGCTCAGGTTGTTAAAGTAAACGCCGGCAACAGGATCGGCACTCGGGTCATCCGGATCGGGCAGCGAAGCGTCAATGCCCGTCTCTTTGATGGCATTCTGCTCATCATCGTTTCTCATCCACGCGATCAGACGGCCCTCTTCGGCACCGCGCTCAACGGCGCTGACAAGCTTCGTAACATCGACATCGCCGATACCGCCAAGGATCTTGTCGAAGGCAGCGCTGGCGACGGATGCAAAGATGCCGTCCGACTCCTCGACCGGATAGTTCCAGTACACATCGTGCATGAGGACCTTTGCGGCGTTGGTGCCGTCGACAACCGTTCCGTCGGGCAGCGAGACATTACCGACCAGGCCCAGCAGATACTGCAGGAACACCGGGTCGATACCGATGACGCCATCAACGTCCTGTCCATACTGGGACTTCCACAGCGCGGCGACACGCTGCGAGTTGCGGGGCCAATCAGGCGAATAGGTATTGCCCGAGTTGTACAGGTTACTGTGGTTGCCGAACAGCGCCTCATCCTCTTCGTCGACGCTCTCGACTGCCTCATCCTCACTGAGTCCAATGCGGGGAACAAACTCGCCAATCGACATCTGGCCGTCGGTGACCGAAATCAGGCCCTGCGAACCGCCAAAGCCGCCGCAGGCACGAATCTCGACGTTGTTCATGGCGTACATAAGATAGTTGCGCGTCTGGCCGTTGGCGCCGAGCATCTGGGGAAGGACGGGGGCGACCTTCTCCGCCGCGTCAACCGCGCCGTTGAGGGTGGCAAAGCCGTCCTTGGCCTTATCGACCAGCTCGGTCACCTGGGAAATATGAGTATCGCCAATGCCCTGGACCTTCTCGTTGGCGCTCTTGAACACCTTCGAGCTGCTGGAAAGCGAATCGGCGACCGCCTGCAGCGCGGACACGTTAATCATGCCGTCCTGGAACAGCTTGCCGGGCGTAGCCTGCGAAAGGTTATCGGCCATGGGAACCAGCGCGTTGCTCGAGACATCGGACAGGGCGTCGATCATGGTGCGGGCCGCATTGATATCGCTGCCATACACCGGGATAAACGAAGCCGCCGCCCACAGCGGGCTCGAGGTCTCCGCCTTCATGCTGTTGCAGAGCTCATCGATCTTCTTCGCGTCGTCAGGCAGCGTCGAAAAATCGCCCGACGTGACCTTGTCCTTAAGGCCACCGACGATCTCGACAGCCTCCTTCGCTTCGCTCTTTACGATCTTTGCCGAGTTAAGCAGCATAAAGCCGCTTGCGCCAAGCGCAACGAGAAGCACCGCGACCACAGCGGCAATAATGGCGCCGGTGTGACGCTTTTTGCGCTCGCCCTTGCGATGGCGATGACGGACCAGACCGTCAGAGGTCGAACTCGACGAAGCGTCGCTACCGTAGTTCAAGCCAAAATCGTAATAATCTTCCTTGGAACCCGAGCCCGCAAACTCGGCACCGCTATCATCCAGGCGGGCGAACGTGCCAGTCTCGGAGGCGCCGGTGTAAATCGTGCCAAGGTTACCCGTAAGCCCCGCGCCACCGGCAGAGGGAGTATTGTTGCCGGCCTTGCCGGCATTAACGTTGTCGGCGGCATTCGCGGCGTTGGCAGCACCTGCGTTGTTCGCAGGTACCGAAGGAGCCCCGCTCGGCTGCGACGCAGAGGTTGCACCGCCCGCAAAGACATTCCCTCTTGCACGGCCGGTCTTTTTTGCCTTTTGAGACTGCTCGTACAGAGCGGTAAACATCGCCGTCTCGCCCGGGGACACGCGCTTACCGGAGCCGCCCTGTCCAGCGTCGCCCGGCGTGCCGGCCTTACCAGCCCCGTTCGGACGCGGCGGAACTGCAGGACGGCCGCTATCGCTGCCCTTAAAGTGATTACCAGCCATAAAGAAATCCTCGCAATTGAGTCGCAATGAAAAAGTCCATAACGTTACTAGTTTATGGCATTTTGAGCATCGACAGCTAAACTCCAGACACGGACATCAATTGGCGAAAATGCGGCACAACACCTTTTCTGTCTTGGCGGCGGCGTCAACTACACCGTGAGGAACATCATCACGATGATCATGGCAAAGCCGATAAGGTCGGTCGGCAAAAACACCGTGCCCAGCATAACGGCGCTGGTGATGGTCGCCGAAACCGGCTCCACAGT
Organism: Collinsella aerofaciens; assembly: GCA_048502435.1. Taxonomy (GTDB): domain Bacteria; phylum Actinomycetota; class Coriobacteriia; order Coriobacteriales; family Coriobacteriaceae; genus Collinsella; species Collinsella aerofaciens_CL. The sequence continues at coordinate 59,339 of DBFRXD010000060.1, read as the reverse complement.
TCCGATGAGGCTCGCACGCACCGAGCCGATGTCCTTAACGCCCTGCATATAGAGCATGTAAGCAAAAAACGAGCCGATAACCACGAACACCGCGAGCGCCTCGATACCGGCGGCATCGAGCGCCGGCATATGCGCCCAGGGCTGCACGAAGACACATGAGACCACGCCCGCCGTGAGCATTGCCGAGCCCGTGACGATGGGGCTACCGTATTCGGGCAGGATCTTGGCGGGAATCACCGCCATACACGCGGCGCTGACCGCACACATAAGACCTGCTGCCAGGCCAAGCGTCGAGATATTCAGGCTGGTGGGGTCGCCGCCGGTGGCGATTAAAAAGGTTCCACCCAGAGCCAGGCCAATGCCGACGAATTCGCGAGTACGCGGCATGCGGCGATCGGTCACGCAGGCGTAGCCCATGATGATAACGAGCTGCAGGCACTGGAGCACCGTCGCGGTTCCGGCGTTCGTCAGGCGCACGGCCGAAAGATAGCAAAACTGGTTGAACAGCAGGCCAAAGGCGGTAAAGAGCAGCAGCTGCTTGCGATCGGCGGGTGTGGTCCAGAGCTTAATCAGGCGCTCGCGGTCGCGCGTAACAACCACGGCCATAAAGAGTAGACCGGCGAGAATCTGACGCACGCTCATAAGCCACAAGGTGTCGACGTGGTAGATATCGAACAGAAAGCTCGCGCTGGTGCCCGAGAAGCCCCAAAACGAACCGCCCACCAGCGTAGCCAAGACGCCCGTGATCATCTTGCGCGACGACGCATCGTTAAGGCGCTCGCGCCAGGCGCGACGGGTGTTGCGGCTGAGCTCGTCGGTGCCCTCGGGCACATCAATGTTCGATATATCGGTCATCGGCACCGAAGCCCCTGTGCCTTCGACCTGCTCGACACACTCTTTGCTCATTCCACTCCCCCGAAACAGCCTAGAAACAATTCGGCTTACCTTACCACGGCGAAGTCACCAGCTGGAGGCTTGTCCGCTTATCGGTAGGACAATTCCGCAGGCGTCTTTCCATAGCTCGATACCGCAATGGCCTTGCATTATGCGACAGCCAAATCGCGGCAGCAGGCTCTTTTGAAATGGATATGACAAAGCCCCCGAATTCCACAATGTAAGCGATTTTTAAAAATGTTCTTGCCACCGAGTTCAGGCTCCGTTATATTATCCCTTGCGCGCTTGCGCACCCTTGATCGGGCGTTTAGCTCAGGGGGAGAGCGCTTCCCTGACACGGAAGAGGTCAGAAGTTCAAATCTTCTAACGCCCACCAAATGTTCGCAGCTCAGAGGCTATGTCCTCTGGGCTGTTTTGTTTTATGTCGCCAAATCCGCTGGCAGCTCCAACCGTCATCGCAACGTAACATCAATTCACCTGACGAATGGCTGCCAAACAAATTCAATACCCCAACAGCAACAATAGCCAGGCAGAAAACTGCGCCGCAAGCTGCTCCAACCGCTCAATAGCCACCGAGGCCGAGACCAACGCGTCTCGAACCCATCCGAGCCGCAGCTTCTCGGCAAAACGCCACAACGTCCACACCCTGCGGTATCCTTGAGCCACTTACACCTGCAGCACCAAGGAGCCACCATGCGCACCGAGCTCGATGTTCCCTTTTCGCACAAAGAAGAAGCCAAGGCGTTGGGCGCCAAATGGGACCGGACCAAGAAGATCTGGTATGTACCCAGCGGCGTCAACCCCGAGCCCCTTGCCGAGTGGCTGCCCGGTGTTGACCGATCCGACCCCTCAGCGCCGTATATATATCTTGTACTGGGCAAGCGCGAGTGCTGGAAGTGTCACAAAGAGACCTCGGTCGCGGCCTTCGGCATTCCCTATCGAGCCGATAACGACGAGAGCATCGCCATCGCGCACGCGCCCAACGAAGCCGGGCACATTGCCATCGACACGGCCAACGCCAACGCACTCGCCATCGTGCCCGCTCTTGGCTGCGTGCCGGGCGAGATCCGCGACTATCTTTCTAAACGCTGCGGCTACAAGCCCGTAGGCGCGCGAGCCTCCAAAGCCCCGTCGCTCGGCAACACGTGCACCAGTTGCGACGCGCTGCAAGGCAGCCGCTATCTGTTCGAGGAGCCCTCGTCCCCGTTTGCCCTCACTGCCATCAACAAGCTGCCGGCACTGGAGTTTATACGCGTCGAAGTTGCCGGCGTCTTTGGCGTCCCGGCCACGCGTACCGACTTTGACCAGGCGCTCTTTACCTGGGCACGCGACCATCACGCCGAGTTCCACAGGCAACTCGGCGAGGGGGTTTATTTGTAGAGATGACATCGAGGCACTGAGGAGCAGAAACTCGGTCGTTAAACAATCCCAAAACGCTACAGCCCCAGAATGTGCTCCAGGTAGCCCTTGTTGAACCAGAACGATTGCTTCGTCATCCAGCGCCCGTCGGGCAGTTCGTAAGCATTCCTTGCGATGTCACCGACCTCTGTTCCATCGGCAAACTTGTAAGCCGCTTTTGACGTATGCGGGCGAACGTGAACAATTGGGTTGTCCGCCATACCGGGCAGATTGTTAGTCACTTTGAGCTTTCCGCTCGCATCCCGATACGGATTGAGCTCAACGCCCTCACGTATTACCTTTCGCGTCTCATCCCAACAAGCTTTCGCAGGACCTTCGATTTCGTTTTCTCCCATCGCCCAGAACAAACAACGGTCGAGACGCAGCACGCCATCGTGCCCCTCACGGAACACAACAAAGAAGAAGCGATTGGTCTCAAGGCACGCATGAAGAGGCGACGTCTCCCAGTCTTCTTCAATCAAACGCTTGAACTCAAACGGCGGAAACGACATAGCCTGCTCGATGTGCCCCCTGTTGTTAACTCGAACAGTTCGAACGGAAATGCCTGCCTTGACGAATTCCTCGGCAGCATTGTTTTTAATGCCGAGCATGCGATAAACGAGCGTCGTCCACTGCGCCTTGTTGCCCGTGTACTCCAATCCGTACTGCTCCGCAATCTGGCGATCGGTCTCGCCATAGTGGCGCTCGATAAGCGCAGTAACGAAGCTTTCGAAATCAATGGACTCGTCGTCGCCTTGAACGATGCTCTCGCCGACGCGCGGGGCACCGAGAACATAGGTGTGAAGTACGTAATCCATGTACGAGCGCTTGAGTGAAAAGGCACGACGCTTTGCGCGACGGCGCTCGATCTCGCCCGTATCGGTATTGAAGTACTCGTAATACTGGTCGACCCACATTGTCGCTTCGGTTGCGCCCTTTGTGCAGGCGCCCAAGTAGGTGGTCATGCCCTCCGATAGTTCGTCTGCGCGACCATCCTGAATGTACGAAATGATTTTCTCGTAGTCAGCGCGAATGATCTTCATATCCTCTTCGGGCAGACGAACCATGACTGCACGCTCAATGCGCTGGTCGTATTTGTCGATGGAGCGGTCACGGCCGTAATAAATCAGCAGGATATTGCTGAGCTTGGTCTTGAGATGCGAGCTGTCGTAGTCGAGCGAAACGGGACGATCGTAGGGAATCATCGTCAAGACAAGACGTTCACCGGCAGATTTACGACCGTCTTTAAGTACGTCAAAACACGTTGCCTTGAGCTCGACACCCGCCTCGGGAAAGTCCGGCCGGTCGTCGCTGTTGGCCCTGTAGCCAAAGTAACGCTCCTCGATCAGGGTTCCCATACCGCCCTTGTACTTCTTGGATCCAAAGTCCTTGGGCGCACTCTCCCCTTCCGGCGCAATACCGAGCTCGAGAATATCGCGGAACGTCATGCCATCGAGATTGGCAGCATAGCGCTCGATGCTTGAGGGGTCAGAAAAATCAGTATCGTCAAGCATGCGCTTGAAGTCGAGGTGCTTCTTGGACATGGCAAATCCTCTCGAAATAAGACATGATTTAATACGTATGCTACTGTAAATTCGGGTTATACCGTGAAGATCCCCTAAGGGATCTTCCATTTGCAACCCGATTTCTGTACCCTTGATCTTTGCATTTGCAGCGATTTGGGGGAGCGAGTATGTCAGAGGTCAAAATCGCCGAGCTTTTTGCTGGCGTCGGCGGATTCCGTTTGGGCCTCGAAGGCTACGCTGACCCTCGTTATCCAGATTTCTACATGAACCCCGCCGGCCCCTTCCGCACCATTTGGGCCAACCAGTGGGAACCGCCCGGAACCAAGGCGCGTCAGTTTGCGGCACGTTGTTACATGGACCGCTTTGGCGAAGATTCCGTTGTTAACGAAGATATCAATAAGGTCCTGGAGCAGGCTGAAGCCGGCGAAATTAAAATCCCCGACGTGCAAATGGTCGTCGGTGGCTTCCCTTGCCAGGACTACTCTGTTGCACGCCCGCTCAATCAGGCGCACGGCATCGAGGGCAAGAAGGGTGTCCTCTGGTGGGACATCTATCACTTCCTCGAGATGAAGGAACCCAAGTTCGGCCTCTTCGAAAACGTCGACCGCCTGCTCAAATCGCCCGCGTCTCAACGCGGTCGCGACTTCGCCATCATCCTAAGTTGTCTTGCCGACCTCGACTACACGGTCGAATGGCGCGTGGTCAACTCTGCCGAATACGGTTTCCCCCAGCGTCGCAAGCGTGTTTATATCTTCTGCGAAAAGGACGCTGGCAAGGTTGATCTCGTTGATCGCATGCACAACGGCGTCATGGCTAAAGCCTTCCCCGCCATCTATCCCGACGAGATGTCCGAGCTCGATGTTTTACCCGACCCCTACGAGAACTCAACTCGTTTTGGCGTCGGCCAAAAGACCTCTCAATTCAAGAATGCTGGCGTCATGCAGGGCTGTCATGTTCTGACCTGCGACTTTGCCGAGGACTATCACGGTGAGCGCCACGTGCTTGGCGACGTGCTTGTCGACGAGGCTTATGTCCCGGAGCAGTTCTACATCTCCGACGAAAAGCTTCCCGACTGGCGCTACCTTAAGGGCAGCAAGCGCGAAGAGCGCACTAACAAAAAGACAGGCTTTACGTACACGTATTCCGAAGGAGCCATGAGCTTCCCGGATGCCACCGACAAGCCGAGCCGCACCATCCTCACAGGAGAAGGCGGCACGGGAGCGAGCCGCTTCAAGCACGTCATCGAATGTCCCGATGGCCGTTTCCGCCGTCTTGTTCCCGACGAGCTCGATCAGCTTCAGGGATTCCCGAAAGGCTGGACCGATACGGGCATGACTGACGGCCATCGAGCCTTCTGCATGGGCAACGCACTCGTCACCGGCGTGCCCCATCGCATTGGCGAAGCTATGGTCGAAGTGTACAGCCTCTAAGGCAAGCAATCAGGAGCCGGCAGTTCACGCTGTCGACTCCGTTTTTTCCATCCCACTTCCCTGTATACTGATGTAGCACGTGTTTCATCCGGACTTGTTGGGCCGGGTCGTTCATGGGAGGTTCTTGTGGCTGTTTCGAATCCGCCTAAGGGAAGCGTTTCTTCTTCGTCCATCAAGCCGGTTACACGCAAGGCCGTGCGCTGCCAGCGCGAGGTCGCCTGGCTTGTCACGCAGGCAGCAGGCAGACTCGTGGCGAGCACGGAGGACGTCAATGCTCCCACACCGAGCTTTGTGCTGGCAGCGGCGCTGAATCGAGTACGCCAGCTGGAACTCGTCGCACAAGAAGACGGCAGCCATCTTGGCTACCAGGACGCTATGGCGCCCGACCTGTTGACCTTTTGTCGCATGACCAAATTGCCCGCCGCGCCCAATACGCTTTCGGACGCAGGCTACATGTTTACGCTCTCGGGCGCGGACCTTATCCGCGACATCTATGCATACTGCAGCGAGCTCGCCGAGCGCCACGTCTTTGACGCGGCAGAAGTCAAACCGGGAAATGTCATCAAGCTGGTTCTTAGGCTGTTCTTGATGGACGGGTTCGGGGCCATGCCGGCGTAAGCCGAGTCTTTAGCATCACCGTCGACTGGGCAACAACCGCTTTACCTTAATGGACGCCAATCGAGAGTCGATTATTGGGTCGCCTCGTCCACTAACGCATCTATCCCACGCGCTCCGACAGTCGATACTTGCGGTTGCGGCTCGTCGCCGGCGCCGTGGGCTCAAGCTCGCCTTGAGCAATGAGCGCGTTGACGCGCGACCTAACCTGGGAAATTGTGAGCCCTGTGTGCTCTGCCAGCTCGCGCGTCCCCAGCTCGCCGTAGTGTTTGAGTGCCGTCACAATTAAGCCCCCGCCATGATCGACCGGCTCGATCTTTGAACGGTAAAGTACGACCTTGAACCGATCGAATCCCGGGCAGAACAGGGGCTCGGCCAGACCATGCGCGCGCATGGCATCGATCATCATCGGGATGCCCGAGCCATTGCCCTCAGCCGGCGAACCTGCGCCATCCGGCAGCGGGACAATCGACATGAGCTTCACAAGCGTCGCGTTACGGCATCGGGAGCTGCCGTCAAACAAGTTCTCGCGAGTCTTTCCCCCGTAAAGGCCGCCAGGATTCGTCACCTCGACACGATCGTCAAAGACGTCGACGGCAATCGATTGTCCACAGAACCGATCCCCGTATTCTCGATGGATTACGGCGTTGGCGATTGCCTCGCGCAGAACCTCCTCGGGAATCTCAAGCGAGTCGACACGCGAGACGCCTTGGACGGTCGAGGTTCGCCGCAAATTCTTGGCGACGGCTGCGACGGCATCCGAGATCATTTCGCCCAACGTTCCCTCACAGATTGTGCGGTCCATGAACCTCAGCGACCCCGCCATGCCCTTCTGAGTTCCCGCATGGACAGCCACGTCAATGAAGAGCTTGGGATAGAACTGCTGAGGGTAGGTGCCCACAACTAGGAGTCCAGCCTTGGTGACATTGCCCTGGGAATCAAGGATATTTAGGCGCTCCAGCTTCGTTTGTTTGTCCGGCGCGCCGCGCATTGCCCGGGGCGTCAACGAGAAAGCCCGATCTATCGTACGGTCGACCAGCGTCTCGTCGAGATTGTCCGCGCCCGCACCCGCACCCGCCACCGCGTCCCGATCGCTCGGAGTCGCTCGACCGTATGACGCCAATGCGAGCACCTCGGTCGATGAAAGCGGCACATCTTTGTCATCGATGCGCTTGTAGCTGCCGCCCTGGGCGCCCCGCTCTATGACATAACAAGGCTTGCTCGACGGGTCGAGCTCCTCAATCGTGATGACCAGAACCACGGTGCCCTGGAGCTCCACGCGCTCAATGGTGTATTTGGGCGGATTGGCCAGCTTTCCGCGACCGCCGGCATCGCCCATGCCCGCCACGAATTGGTTGAGCACTTTCTCGGTCTCGAAGTTCTCAACCGGGACAAAACCTGCGCGCTCACTCACTCCGAGCACGATGGTTCCGCCGGCAGTGTTCGCGAATGCGCTCACCGTTTCCCACACGTCGCGGGAAAGCGTCGTGGCGCTCTCCTTCGCTTCGACGTTAAGATCATCCGAGCCCATACGCCTTAAAGACTCAAGCAGACCGGTCAGCTCGTTTTCGTTCATCTGCACGTCCTTTCGCTCGGTCCTGCAGAGAATGCCGCGGATAGATTTCCCTCGTCTCTCAGTTATCTCTCGTAATTATCTCTCATTTATCTCTCTATCTCTCGGCTTAGAGATAAGAGATAGATAGAGATGGAATGTCTACCATTTGCTTCATCTATACATATTTTTGCTGGTAGAACAATCGGTATTGAGACAATACCATGATTGCCTGTCTCTTTGCTGCTCAGTTATCTCTCATATTTTTCTCTCATCTTCCTGTCATCTTTCATATTAGAGACGAATGAGAGACGAGAGATACGCAAGTGATGGATGAGCGAGGATTTTCGGACGGTCGGATATCGAGAGTGGATATTTGGACGGTTTTTGGGGCTTTTGCGGCAAATTCCGTCCAAATATCCACTCTCGTTCGATAGGTATCCGGAAATCCTCGCTCGTCCGTCCGAATATCCACTCTCGTTTGGCGAGTGTCCAATTTTCCACGCTCGTGCGGCGGGCACGCGGGACCTATGCCCAATCCGGCTGCATCGTCTCCAGTTCGCCGCAGGGTCGCGGCCCCATATGGGTATACTCTCGAGGATTCGACTCGATTCGCCCCCGCTGGGGCGTCAAAGGAGACTGCATATGCCCACCACCTCAACCGACCCGCGCGCCGCAGCCGCTGCACTGCTGGTGCCCGGCACTACCTGCCACGGCTTTGCCGTCGAGCGCTGCGAGACCGTGCCCGAGCTCGACTCGGACGCCTACGTGCTGCGCCACACTGCCTCGGGCGCTCGCCTGCTGTACCTGGCGTGCGACGACGAAAACAAGGCCTTTGCCATTGGCTTTAAGACGCCGCCAGCCGATTCCACCGGCGTGTTCCATATTCTTGAGCACTCGGTCCTGTGCGGATCGGCCAAATTTCCCGTCAAGGAGCCGTTCGTGGACCTGATCAAGAGCTCCATGCAGACGTTCCTCAACGCCATGACCTACCCCGACAAGACTATCTACCCCGTTGCCACCACCAACGAACAGGACCTGTACAACCTGATGGACGTGTACCTGGACGCGGTGTTCAACCCGGCCATCTATACCAAGCCCACCATTTTTGAGCAGGAGGGCTGGCACTACGAACTGGACCTGCCAGAGGGCGACGGCGACAGCAGCGCCGCGAGCCTGCACGAGGGCACGCTGCGTTATAACGGCGTGGTGTTCAACGAGATGAAGGGCGCGCTGTCCGACCCCATGAGTGTGCTGGACGATGCCGTCAACGCCGCGCTCTATCCCGACACCGCCTATGCACACGAGAGCGGTGGCGACCCGCGCGCGATTCCCGCGCTCACCTACGAGCAGTTCCTGGACACGCACGCGCGCCACTACAATCCTTCCAACTCTTATATAACGCTCTACGGCGACCTAGATGTGGACCGCGCACTGGCCTTTTTGGACGAGCGTTATCTGTCGCAGCCGAGTGCCGCGAGCCGCCGCATGGACGCTGCCGTCGCCGCCGGCGAGGACCCGTCCACGCTGGCGCCCAATCCGCTGGGCGTGCAGGCACCCGTGACCTGCGAGTACAAGCGCGTTGAGATGGCCACTACACCCGAGAACGCCCTGGTGGGCCTGGGCCTGGTGCTGGGCAGCGCGCTCGACCGCAAACGCACGATCGCGGCGGATATCCTGTTTGAGGCACTGCTGGGCTCCAACGAAGCGCCGGTTAAGAAGGCCATTCTGTCCGCCGGCCTGGGCGGCAACGTGGTGAGCTACACCGCGGCCGAAAGCCTGCAGCCCTACGAGCTCATCATGCTGCAAAACGCGCAGCCCGGCGTGGCGCACGAGCTGCGCCGCGTGTTCCAGGACGCCTGCCGCGACCTATACGAGCATGGCGTTCCGCGCGAGCGCCTGGAAGCCATCATCAGCAGCAACGAATACGACCTGCGCCAGCGCGACTACGGTATCGCCGACGGCGTGGCCATTGCGTGCGACGCGCTGAGCACGTGGCTCTACGATGACGACGCCGCGACGCTGGCGCTCAAGTACGGCCCGGTGTACGAGGAGCTGCGTAGCGAGCTGGACGGCAGCTATTTTGAGGACCTGCTGCGCGAGCTCGTGCTGGAAAACGACCACATGGCACTGGTCGAGCTGGTGCCGGTGGACGCCGCCGAAGGTTCGGAGGGTGCCGAGGCCGCCGAGCTGGCAGCCAAGCGCGATGCCATGACCGATGCCGAGCTGGCCGACGTGGTCGAGCGCACGGCCGCGCTGCGTGCCGCACAGGAGGCGGAAGACACGCCCGAGGCCAAGGCCACGCTGCCGCGCCTGCGCGTGTCCGACATTGGCGAGGCGCGCCCCGAGCCGCCGCTGGTCGTAGACACGACCGCGCCCATCCCCTGCCTGCGCCACGGCATCCCCACCAACCGTTTGGCCTACGCCATGCAGTATTTCGACCTGAGCTGCGTCGCGTTTGAGGACCTGCCCTATGTGACACTGCTCTGCCGCCTGCTTAAGCAGCTGCCCACGCGCGAGCACTCGGCCGAGGAACTCGACAACCTGCTCGCTGGCAAGCTCGGCTTTTTGAGCTTTACGACCGAAGTCATGACGCAGCCCGAAGTGGACGGCGTGCGCCCCTACCTGCTGGTGAGCGCCGGCGCCCTGTCCGAGAAGATCGATGCGCTGGCGAGTCTGCCGCGCGAGGTATGGTCGAGCACGCTTTTGGCAGATGCCGACGCCGACCGCGTGCGCGACGTGCTCACGCAGATTCGCATTGGGCTTGAGCAGGGCTTTATCAACAACGGTCACTCGGCGGCGCTCGGTCGCGCGATGAGCTACAGCTCGCCTTCGGCCGTGGTGCGCGAACAGCTTTCGGGCGTGGATTTCTACCTGTTCCTGCGCGATCTGCTCGAGCACTTTGACGAGCGCGTGGACGGACTGCGTACCAAGCTTGCCGAGCTGGCGGAGCGCATCTTTGTGGCCGATGGCTGCATGGCGAGCTTTACCGGCAGCGACGGGGACTTTGACGCGTACTGGGATGCCGCGGGCGACCTGGGGCTGGGTGCGGGCGATGGTGCCGGCCGCGACGCGCTCGCGGTGCCGGCGCTGTGCGACCGCCACGAAGCTTTCGTGATCCCCAGCGACATCTGCTTTGCCGCGCGTGCGTGCGATCCGCGTCGCCTGGGCATTGACGTGACAGGCGCTTGGGCCGTGGCTGCCAACGCGCTCTCCTACGACTACCTGTGGAACGAGATTCGCGTGAAGGGCGGTGCGTACGGCTGCGGATTCCGCGCAGCCGGCGAGCGCCAGACGGCGTTCTACACCTACCGCGACCCGGCGATCGATCCTTCGATTGAGCGCGTGGAGCGCGCGGGCGCATGGCTTGGCAGCTTTGAGCCCGACGAGGCCGCCTTTGAGGGCTTTATTGTGAGCTGCGTGAGCGGTATGGACGCGCCGGTGAAGCCGTACGCGCTCACCAAGCGCCGCAACACGACCCACCTGGCCGGGCTCGATCCGCACGCACGCGAGGAGCGCCGCGCCCAGATGCTCGCCGCCACGCCCAGTGAGCTGCGCTCGCTCGGCGCCGACGTGACGCGCATCGCAGCCGAATCGCCCACCTGCGTCTTTGGCGGCCGCGAAGTCATCGCCAAGAGCAACGCCGGCTTTAACGTAGTCGACCTGATGGGCTAACGCACCAAGGTAGATTTTTGGGACATGCCCGAAAATCTACCTTTTTCTGCGGCTTGAGCGGGGCGGCGCAGCCCACCGCGGCGGTTTGTCTCGATCTGTAACATCTAGACGGCAATATCGGCTCCAGATGTTACAGATCGAGACGTTTCCAGACGACGCCGACCTTTTGTCTCAATCTGTAACAACTAGGTCCAATTTTGCCGAGTTACTGTTACAGATCGAGACAAACCGCCGCAGACACCCGCCCCACCAGCAAAAACCACCACGAAGGGGCAGGTGCCTTTGTGTTGGTTCGAACACTTGTTCTATACGTACACATGTTCTATAGTAGGGATGCTTGCATCGGACTTAAATTGCAACTAGGATATAGTTGCAGAATGTGAGGCGGGATGACTCGGACCGATAAACTCATCGCCCAACTGCTTAGCTGCCCTTCGACGTATCGGTATACCGATTTTTTAAAAGTCATGGCTTCATATGGCTTTGAAATGGACAACAAAGGCAAGACATCCGGATCGCGCATTCGCTTCTACAGGCCATCAGATGGCAGGATGTTCGTAATGCACGCGCCACATCCATCTGACGAATTGACGGCGGGGACCATTCGAAACATCGTTCGATTTCTGCAAGATGTCGGAGGTAGTCATGAGTAACGTTTTGGCATACAAGGGTTATTTCGCCCCAGTCGAGTTCGATGCCGAACAGCATGTGCTAACAGGTATGGTCACCGGCATTAGGGACGCAATCGTATTTGAAGGCTCCACAGCTGAAGAGGTGGAGCAATGCTTCCATGACGCCGTCGACGATTACCTTGAGTTTTGCGCCGAGAAAAGCAAGGAACCCGAGCGGGCTTTTAAGGGCTCGTTCAACGTAAGAACGGGCTCTGAGCTCCACAAGCAAGCGGCGCTGGCAGCGGCAAAGAAGGGTGAGTCACTCAATAAGTTTGTGACTGAAGCAATCGCTGCGGCGTTATAGCATTAACGCATAGGCCCAAACAACCACAAAGGGCGCAGTTCACAGGCATATTTGCGGTGGCTTTACTGCCCATATCGCGCTTGCCCAGATAAAACCTGCCAAAATAAACCTGTCCCTTTTTGGTAGGTTTGCTAGAGGAGGCTGGGATGGACAAGGCTGAGTTGCGGCGGGCGATGATTGCTCGGCGCGATGCTCTTGATTTGGATGTGCGGGCGGCAAAGTCCGCCGCTATCTGTGCGCGGCTTGTTGAGCTGATGGAGTCCAGCGGCACTGCGGGCCAACGCACCGTTGCCGTCTATGCCGCGATGGGTTCCGAGGTCGACCCCGCCGCGTTTGCCGCCGCGGCCGCCGCGCGTGGCTGGCGCTTAGCCTATCCATGCATGCTCTCGGCAAGCGACGCCGCCGCATGCAGCCAGCGCATGTGCATGCGGGCAGTCTCTGCCGGCGATGCGTCCGAGGCCCCGTTTATCGCCCACCCTACGCGGGCCTTCGCAGCCACGGACGTCGACAGCGACCACTTCCCCATCGTGCCCGCCGCCGAGCTCGACATGGTTGTCGTGCCGCTCGTGGCTTTCGACCGCACCGGCGCGCGCCTGGGCTACGGCGGCGGCTGCTATGACCGCTACCTGCCCACGCTCACGCCCGCATGCCAAATCATCGGCATCGCCTTTGACGAACAGCGCGTCGAACACGTTCCCACCGACGCCCACGACCTGCCGCTGTCCCACATCGTCAGCGCCTAGCCGCCACTGTATCGCACCCGCAAGATGTGCGTGGAAAATCTCCCACTTTGAGCCCCCTTACGAGCTAAAAACGGGAGATTATCCACGCTCATTCAACAAGCGTCCGAAAATCCACGCTCGTCCGTCCGATTTTCCACGCTTGTGCAGCCAAACGCTCTGCAACTGCCTCAGCACGCACGCGGCACGCCGGCGACCTTGAGCTTGCGATCGAACTTTGTCGGATCCCTTAGATCATCCCAGCACAAGCGCACGATCTTGCAGTTATCAAGCAGCGAAAGCCTCGACTCGCGCTGGCGCTCATCGAACTGCGTCTTCGCGAGCTTGCCCTCCTCCGCCGCCTTCTCGCTTTTAACAAATCCGTCGAACTCCCCGATAATCAGCCGGTCGCCCACGCGCCACAAGTAGTCGACGCGATACGGTCGTCCCGGCTCAACCGGGTCGAACAGCTCAACTTGCAACTCCGGCGTCTGCCAGCCGCGCTCGATCATCAGGGCACGCGCCTTGGACTCGCCGCCACTTTCCGACAGCCCATCGGCACATCGTGCAACCCTGCGCGCCGTCACAACACCGCGACGATTCAGGCCAAGCTTGTCGACAGTCTCAACGAGATGCTCCTTCGACAACAGCTGCTCATGAAGCGCCGAGTCCGCAATGATCAGTCCCTCGACAAACGACGCATCGACCAGGCAATCCGTAATCGTTTGATCGATATCGGTCACGGCAATATCCATCTGGATTGCCCGTGTTTGACGAGCATAACGATGGCGAATCACCTGAGAGCCGGGCGTCGTCGATTGCGCCGGCGCCGCGGCGATATGGATGTGCGTCAAATTGGCATGCGAAACCGAAAGACCATAGATAACAGCCGCCGTATAGGAGCAAAACGTCCAGTCGGGATGCTTTTGCGCAAGGGCCCGCACCCGATGCAGATAACGCTGCCGAAACTTGAGCTCGGACCAATAATCCGGACGCGCATACAGCCCCGGCATGACCGCCTCTAGACTTCCCGCCGCCACCCGCCGCTCAATCTGCTTTGCCTCCGCCGTCGTGCGTGCGTACACGCAGCTCATCTGCTGTTCGCATGCTTTAATGTGGCTTGTAAGTCTTTGATTCGCCGTCATGTTTCCCATGTCGCCTCCCATATCTTGGAACGGTGCAAACGTACCAGACGGTTTCATGCGAAGTCTGACCAAATACCGTCTAGGCACTGACCAAATGCTTGACGGTTTTGGACGTTTTAGGCTGATGGCTTATATCTGCAGGTAGGGCGGTTGTCGAGAGGTCCCTGTCTCCACAATTTGATGCCTTGGTCCATCGGATTATCAGAAAGAAAAACCCGTCGAGATTCAAGCCCACGCCAAATGCGACTTTATTTCTACACGCACCGTCTCTTAGCCGAGCCATCGGCATCTACATGCCTAAAAAATGAGCGTGGATAATCTCCCGTTTTGAGCCTAGTTTCAAGCCAAAAGTGGGAGATTATCCACGCTCGATTTGTAAACGTCCGAAAATCCACGCTCGTCATGCCGTGAGCACAGTCACAGTCGCAGCCACGGCCGCAGCCTAGTGCTCCTCGCCGGCGCGGGCCAGGTCGTAGGGCGTGGTCTGGTAGACGTAGTAGTTGAGCCAGTTGGTGTAGAGCAGCTGAGCCTGGCTGCGCCAGACGTTGCGCGGCTCGGCGGTGGGGTCGTCGTTCGGGAAGTAATGCGCCGGCACCTGGGGGTTGAGCCCGCGCTTCACGTCGCGCTCGTACTCCAAGCGCAACGTGTCGGTATCGTACTCGGGGTGGCCAAATACAAAGAAGCGGCGGCTGTCGGTCGACTTGACGATATACAGGCCAACCTCGTCGGACACGGCCACAACCTCAAGCTGCGGCTCGGCCTCCACGTCCTCGCGGCGCACATCGGTGTTGCGCGAATGCACGGCATAGAAACGGTCGTCAAAGCCGCGAACCAGCGGGCTTTGCGGCTTCACCAGATAATGCTCAAACACGCCGCTCGCCTTTGCCGGCAGGTCGTACTTCTGGATACCGTAGTGATGGTAGAGCCCCGCCTGCGCGCCCCAGCAAATGTGCAGCGTAGAGTGCACGTGCGTGGTGGACCAATCCATGATCTGGCAGAGCTCGGGCCAGTAGTCGACCTCCTCGAACGGCATCTGCTCCACCGGCGCACCCGTGATGATCAGGCCGTCGTAGTGGATGTCGCGGATGTCGTCGAACGTGCGGTAGAACGTCTCCAGGTGGCCGGCGCTCACGTGCGTGGCCTCGTGCGTCTTGGTGCGCAGCAGGTCCACCTCCACCTGCAGCGGCGTGTTGGAGAGCTTGCGCATGATCTGCGTCTCGGTGGCGATCTTGGTGGGCATGAGGTTGAGGATGAGCACGCGCAACGGACGGATGTCCTGGTGCAGCGCGCGGTACTCGGTCATGACAAAGATGTTCTCGCTCTCGAGCTGCGCGGCGGCAGGGAGGGCGTCGGGGATGCGAATGGGCATGGATGCTCCTTACGAGTCAGTTGCAGCTATGGTACAACGACCGGCCCCATCCGCGCGAGTGTATCGCCCCGAGACACCGCCAGTGGTCCAAAACAGCCAAAAGTAGAGATTAAGAAAAGTAGAGATTAAGGCATGTCCCAAAAATCTACCGCGCTTTAGCCTAGCAAAGTGACAGCAGGACGCTACAATGGTTCGACGCGAAAAACTCGGCCGAAAGGATACGTATATGTACCAGACGCGTAAGATCGGTGTGGTCGGCCAGGGCCACGTAGGAGCACATGTCGCCAACAGCCTGCTCATGCAGGGTATTGCCGATGAGCTGTACCTGTGCGATATCAACGAGGCCAAGGTGACGTCCGAGGTCCAGGACCTGCGCGACTCCCTTTCGTTTGTCCCGTATAACACCAAGATCGTCAACTGCTACGACCACTACGAGGAGCTTGCCTGCTGCGATGTCATCGTCAACGCCGCCGGTAAGGTCGCGCTGGCCGCCGGCAACCGCGACGGCGAGCTGTTCTTTACCACCGACGCCGCCCGCTCCTTTGCCAAGCGCATCGTCGACGCCGGCTTCGACGGCATCTTTGTGAGCATCTCCAACCCCTGCGACGTCGTGTGCACCGAGCTGTGGCACCTGACCGGCTACGATCCCAAGAAGATCATCGGCTCGGGCTGCGGCCTGGATTCCGCCCGCCTGCGCACCGAGATCTCCAAGAAGGTCGGCGTGAACCCCAAGTCCATCGACGCCTACATGATCGGCGAGCACGGCTTTAGCCAGCTGGCCGCCTTTAAGGCCGCGACCATCGCCGGCAAGAGCCTCAACGAGCTTCAGGCCGAAAACCCCGACAAGTACGCCTTCGACCACATGGAGGTCGAGGAGCTCGCGCGCAAGGGCGGCTACGTAACCTACCAGGGCAAGCAGTGCACCGAGTACGCCGTCGCCAACTCCGCCGCGCGCGTCTGCGCCGCCGTGCTGCACAACGAGCATGCCGTGCTTTCCGCTTCCACGCTCATGACCGGCCAGTATGGCGAGGAGGGCATCTTTACCTCTCTGCCGTGCGTGATCGGCGCCGAGGGCGTCGAGGAGGTTTACACGCTCGACCTGTCCGAGTACGAGCTCGAGGGCTTCCACAAGAGCTGCCAGCACATCCGCGACAACATCGCCCAGCTCGACTGGTGGGACGCCGAGGCTTACGACGCGAAGTAGGCCGTTGGCTGCCGCAACCTTGCGAATCTAAGCGCGATACCAAGCGGGCCGCGCCGGAAATCCCCGGCACGGCCCGCTTTTTTGGCTCACGCAGCGCCCTTGCGAATCGAAGGTGAATACTTTTCCGCGAAGTGAACGAGCAAAAACGAGCCCCCGAAGCATCGACACTTTTCAGACGCCGCTTCCTGCGGTTTCACCGAGTTTTTCCTGCTGTTTTGGCGTCAAAAAGCGTGGATGCTTCGGGGGTCCAAAATAGGTCGTTCACTTCGCGGAAAAGTATTCACCTTCGTTTTCGCGCAGACACGAATCCGGCCGCCACAACGCAAAACGGGGCCTGCGCGCAGCGCAGACCCCGTCGTGAGAGGCTATTCCCGGTATATTAGTACTGCTCGATGCCCATGTAGCGACGAACCTCGGGGCTGTGGTCGAAGACCTTGCCGCGGGCGGCGCGCAGCTCGCAGCTCATGTTGTAGAAGAAGATCGGCTCCAGGTACGAACGCACGCTGGCAGGTACCTCGCCCACGCCGTACTCGAGCGCGTCGAGCACCATGATCGTGTCGGTGTGCGTGTTGAGGAACGCAAGAGCGCGCTCCTCCATGGGGCGGCACTCGCCCGCGCCAAGCTGCACAAAGTAGAACACGCCGGGCTCGGTGGCTTCGAACGGGCCGTGGAAGTACTCGCCGGAGTGGATGTAGCAGCAGTGCTGCCACTGCATCTCCATGAGCGAGCAGATGGCCATGGCGTAGGTCTGGCTAAAGTTGGGGCCGGAACCCAGGATATAGAAGAACTTGTGCTGCTGGCAGAGCTCGGCAAAACGGGCGCCTAGCTCGGCGTTGACCTTCTCGCGGGCAGCGGGCAGCAGCGCATCCATCTGCTTAAGGCCGGCGTACATGTCGGCGAGCGCCTCGTAACCCTCCTGCTGGTCGAGCAGCTCGGCGGCGATCAGAGCGCCGATGCCCTGCGGCACCTCGGCCTGCGGCACGCCCTCGCCCCAGGGGTAGACCCAGGTAGTCCACTTGCCGTTGTCGATCTTGGAGCCCTCGCAGTCGGTCATGGCCACGACCTCCGCACCGGCGGCCAGCGCCATCTCGCAGCCGTCGACGACCTCCTGCGTATTGCCGCTGTGGCTGCAGGCGATGACGAGCGACTTCTCGCCAAGGCTCTTGGGAGCCATCAGGCAAAACTCGCGCGCCGTGTAGACCGTCGAGGTAAACGTGGTTGCCTCGCGCTTGAGCAGCTCGTTGGCCGGCATCAGGTCGATCATCGAACCGCCGCAGGCGATCCAAAAGACGTTCTCAATCTTGCCCTTGCGCTCGATAATTTCCTGAATCAGATCGTGTGCGTTCATGGTGATGCTCCTCCTTGTGTGGCGGTTTTGAACGACGGTAGCTCGTACCTGAGGTCGTTCTATGTTGTCCTATTTATAGCACGCACGACGACGCCCGTGAAGCCATTTCACCAAACTTGTTCTATATTGTTCTATCTGTGGACGTTAGATGTCGAACACGTAGCGCGAGCCCACGATCTTTTGGCGTCCGAGCAGCAGGGGCCGCTCGCCCTCGTCGGTAAAGTACGCCTCCATATAGAAGAGCGGCTCGCCGACCGGCACCTCCAGCAGCGGGGCCGCCTGAGCATCAGCAAGCGCAATCTCCACGGTACAGGGGTCGGACTTGAGCGGCGCGCGGCCCGAATGCTCGGCAACGAGCGCAAAGATGGAATTGTCCGTGAGGTCCTTGTCGGCAAGCGTCTGCAGATAGGGATGGTCGGCCAGCACAAAGGCGTTGTTCTCGAGCATGACGGGCACGCCGTCTGCCGTGCGCACGCGCTCGACAACGATGAGCTCGCAGCCGGGTTCCACCCCAAAAAACGCCGCGTCCTCACGCGTCGCCGCAACCACCGTGCGCGACACCAGGCGTGCTCCGGCCACCATGTCGTTGGCGGCGCAACCCTCGGTAAAGCTCTGAACGTCGCCCTTCTGGCGAATCTTGCGCTTGAGCTTGGGCGCGCACACAAACGTGCCCCTCCCCTGCTGGCGGTTGAGATACCCCGCGCGCGACAGCTCCTCGATGGCGCGGCGCACGGTAATGCGTCCCACGCCGTAGTACTTCGCGAGCTCCATCTCGGAAGGAATGCGCGAGCCGGATGCGTACACGCCGCGCGCGATCTCGCCCTTTAGGTCGTCCATAACCTGCTGGTACAGCGGCACGGCGGACACGCCAGCGCGGCCGGTTTTATCGTCGGATGCCATCGTTATGCTCCATTCCGTGCATGCTCGGACTCAAACTCTTCAATCGCCGCCATAAACTGATCGCCAAAGGCGTCGGCCTTTTTCTCGCCGATGCCGTTGACCTGGATAAGCTCGTCGCGCGTCTGCGGGCGCAGACGGCACAGACCGCGCAGGGCCTTGTCGGAGAAGACCATGTACGGCGCCATCTCCAACTCGGTCGAAATCTCCTTGCGCAGGGCACGCAGGCGCTCGAACAGCTCGGCATCGTCGCCCACGCGCGGGCGCTGATCCAGCTCGGCCTCCTCGCGCAGCAGATCCACCGCACGGCGGGCGCGGGCCGAGGCCTTGCGCTTGGACGCACGACGCTTGACGGTAAAGGCGAACGCCTCGTCCTCGACCTCGCCGGCGCGCGGACCCAGCCCCACGACCGGGTACTGCCCCTGCGAGGTAGCCAGATAACCGCGGCCGCACAGCTGGCCGATGATGTCCTTGATGCGCCCGACCGATTCGCTCGACAGCTCACCGTATCCGCGGTCCTCGTCCAGACGCATCTGGCGAATGCGCTCGGTGTTGCCGCCGTGGAGCACGTCGGCGATCAGCGACTTGCCAAAGCGCATGGGACGCGTGGCCACATAGCGCACGGCAGCGCGGGCCATATCGGTGACGTCCTCGACCTCGAACTGCGTGAGGCAATTGCTGCAGTTGCCGCAGCCCTCGACGTCGTCCATGGCGGCGCCGCCCGCGCCAGCCGAAGCAGCATGCTCGGCCGCGGCCTCGTCGCCAAAGTAGCGCAGCATGTATTCGCGCAGGCAGCCGGTGGTATTGCAGTAGCCCTCCATCTGGCTGAGCAGGCGATATCGATTCTGGAGCGCCCACGCGCGCTGCTCGTCGTCGAGCGCCTCGTCGGCAGCATCGCCGCGGTCGATCAGAAAGCGGCGCATGCGAAAATCGTTGCCGTTCCACAGCAGGTGGCAGCTGGCCGGGTCGCCATCGCGGCCGGCGCGGCCAGCCTCCTGGTAGTAGGCCTCGATGCTCTCGGGCACGTTGTTGTGGATCACGTAGCGCACGTTGGGCTTGTCGATGCCCATGCCAAAGGCGTTGGTGGCAACCATCACCTGGATATCGTCGTCGATAAAGGCGCGCTGGCTTTGGCGGCGGGCGTCGTTGCCCATGCCGGCATGGTAACGGCCAACGCGAATGCCACTGGGGCCCAGCGCCTCGGCAAGCTCACCTGCCAGCGCATCGACGGTCTTGCGGGTCGAGCAATACACGATGCCGCTCTCGCCCGAATGCGCGATCACATAGTCGCGCACCCAGGCGGTCTTGGCTTTGTCGCCCATCTCCTCGCAGCCAAAGTAGAGGTTCTTGCGATCGAAGCCCGTCACCACCGTCGCGGGGTTTTGCAGGCCGAGCATCTGCTGGATGTCCGCACGCACACGCTCGGTCGCCGTAGCGGTAAAGGCCGCCACGATGGGGCGCTGCGGAAGTGATTCGATGAACTCGCGAATCTGCAGGTAGGCGGGGCGAAAATCCTGGCCCCATTGGCTCACGCAGTGCGCCTCGTCAATGGCCACGAGCGGCACGCCAATGCCACCGTCCGCCGCGGCCTCCTGCGCAAAGGCTAAAAAGCGTGGCTCGAGCAGGCGCTCGGGCGCCACGTACATAAGCTGATAGCGACCCTCGCGCGCCCGTTTGAGCACGGTGTTTTGCTGGGCCGGGGTAAGGCTGGAGTTGAGATAGCTGGGTCGCGCACCCGCCGCGAGCAGCGCGCGGGTCTGGTCCTCCATAAGCGACAGCAACGGGCTCACCACAAAGGTGATGCCGGGCAGCATAAGCGCAGGCACCTGGTAGCAAATGGACTTGCCGGCGCCTGTGGGCATAACGCCGAGCGCATCGCGGCCGGCAAGGATCGCATCCACCATGCGATCCTGTCCCGGGCGAAACGAGGTGTAGCCAAAATAGGCGCCGAGCGTGTCGAGCGCCATCTGCTGCATGCTATCGGTCATGGTTTCCTAACGTCAGAATCATCTGCCGCCGATTATACGCCGCCACGCGGACCGGTGCCGCGCGGCTGTCGGCCATGGGCAACGTAATCCAAGGCGAACGAGCGTGGATTTTTGGACACTTTCCTGATGAGCGTGGATAATCTCCCACTTTAAGCCCGTCACCAAGCCAAAAACGGGAGATTTTCCACGCTCATTCTGCGGGTAGTCGATGTTTTGGCAATGTCAGCGAAAGCCCGCCAGAGCGAGCAAGGTGCCTTGAAACGAGGCGGCATTGACCTTCTGGTCATGCCGCCGAAGTTGAAAGGCAGATTGCCGCTTAGAGGCGTTTGCAGCGTCGGCCGGTCCGCCGTTCGTTAGAACGGCGGAACCAAAGGCGCAGCGTCGAGGCGTTACGCGGTTTGGAAAACCGCGCAACTAGAGCTACATAACCATGACGTAGCGGCTACCCACGTAGTACTGCTTACCCATCAGGACCGGCTCATCGTTGGGACCGGTAAAGCCGGCGCGCAGGTTGAGCAGCGGATCATGCGGGGCAATGCCCAGCTCGGCCGCCTGCTCGGCATTAGCTCGAACGGCCTCGACCGTACGGTAGCCAACCGAGACAATCGGCGTTCCGCCAACACGCTCGACCTCAGCAAAAATCGACTTGTCCTCAAGATCGGCCGTCAACAGCTCACGGTAGGCGTCAAACGGCACAAAGATGTTCTCCTCAAAGATGGGCTCGCCGTCGGCCGTACGCACGCGCTTGATATGCAGTAGCAGCGCATCCTTCTGCAGACCAAAGAACTCCATCTCGTTTTGGCGCGCCGGAACGATCTGACGATCGACCACATGTGCACCAGCCTTCATGCCGTTGTTGGAACACAGCGCGGTAAACGTCTGCAGCGTCGAGGCGTGGAACTGGCGATTGATATGCGGCGTGGAAACAAAGGTGCCGCGGCCCTGTTGCTTAACCAGGTAACCATCGGAGCACAGCTCCTCGACGGCGCGGCGCACCGTAATTCGGCTTACCTCGTACTGCTCGGCTAGCTCAAGCTCGGACGGAATACGCTCCTTGGGTGCATAAACACCTTTCTCGATCGCATCCTTGATTTCGTCGTAAATCTGCTGGTAAAGCGGTGCATTTTTGGGTGCAGGCATATCTGATCACTCTTATCGAAATATCGAAATAACTAATACGTATATAACGTCTAGTTTCATATTATCTCATATTGATAAAACGATACACCATCCCTACCAAAAAGCGACAGCTTCATTTTGGTAGGTTTTATCTGGGCAAACGAAAGTCCCTCGAAAGCAACGGGGCTTTCGAGGGGCTCATTCGGATGGGTTGCGCAGGGCCGACAAAATGCCAATACCCTACTTGCCGTCGTCCTGCTGCAGGCTGTCCTGCTCACTAAGGCGCGCCTGCCTGCTGGCCATGCGCGCGGGCTTGTCGGGATCGGGCACGGCCGTGGGCATGGGCTCGTCGACATGACCACCCCACCAGCCGCCCACAAAGTTGAGCGTGTGGAACACGTTGATCACGGCGCCGGGATCAATGTCGCACACCAGCTTGATAATGTCCTGACTCTCGTAGGTCGAGACAACGGCATGCAGCAGGTACATCTTTTCGCGGCTGTATCCGCCGATGACCTCGGCGCAGCTAATGCCGTGCTGAAAATGGTCAACATAGGCGGCCATGACCTCGTTTGCCTTGCGCGTCGTGATCTGCAGCGTCACGCGGTCGTAGCGACGATAGAAACTGTCGATGGTCTTGGTCGAAATAAACTGGAACACGATGGAGTACGCCGCCTTGTCCCAGCCAAACATAAAGCCAAAGATCGCCAGGATAAAACAGTTAAAACCAAAGATGACGCCCCATATGGTCTTGCCCGTGTGGTTGGAGACCCACAGCGCGATAAAGTCGGTGCCGCCGGTGGATGCGCCGGACTTTAGCGCGATGGCAGCGCCCAGACCCGAGACCACGCCGCCAAAAATGATGAGCATGATCTTGTCGCCCAAAAACGGGGAAAAGTGAAAGATGTTGAGGAACAGCGACGAGAGCACGACCTGCATCATCGAGAAGATGACGAAGCGCTTGCTAATGCCGCTCCAGCATAGGAGCGCCACAGGGATGTTGAGCGCGAGCATACCGAGCGAGATGTCGATGTGAACGCCGCCCAGCGAGGTAACGCGATCGAGCAGGACCGCGACGCCGGTAAGACCACTCGGAAGCAGGTCGGCGGGCCGAATGAACGCCTGGATCAGGAATGTCTGGAGAACGGCGGAAATGGTGACTGCCACAGCGGTGATGGCGCGGCGGACGATGGTGAGACGGCCGAGCACGAGCACGCGATCCGTGAGTTGATCGATGGCGTTCGCCACGCAGGCTCCTTTCGAAGGCAGATGTAGTTGTGGGGCATGTCCGCGATTGTAGCATGGACCACCACGAAGGTGCCTGTCCCCTTTGTGGTGGTTTTGCTGCTAGATGGCAGGTAGGATGTCGGTCAGGTTGTCGATGATGGTGTCGGCGGCGGACTGGTCCAGGTTGACGCCCTCGTGCGGACGCAACGCCAGGACGCGGGCGCCGGAGCGTTTGCCGGCCTCGATGCCCAAAGGCGAGTCCTCGATAACCAGGCACTCGGCAGGCTCCACTCCCAGCGCCTCCATGGCACGCAGGTAGATCTCGGGGTCGGGCTTAAACGCACTGCACTCGTGACCGCTGATGGTGTAGTCCAGCACGTCGGCGATACCGGCGATATCCACCAGCTCGTCGATCAGCTCGCGATAGGACGAGCTCGCGATAGCGCACTTCACGCCGCGGTCATGCAGCTCGCGCATCACCGGCTCCGTCTGCTCGTTGAGCAGTTCGGCATACGGAACGGGGTGGTCCGGGCTGTAGACCTGCTTGTACTCCACGCGCAGGCGCTCGCGCAGCTCAATATCGTCGGGAACCAGCGCCTCCCAAATGGCAGGCTCGTTAGACCCCGAAAGATCGGGAATCTCGTCAAAGTGGAACCCCTTCTCTTCCATAAACGCTACGCGACGACGGTTGTAGAACCACTCGGTATCGACCAGCACGCCGTCCATATCAAACAGCACTGCCTTGATCATACGCATCTCCTCCCACCTGCCAAAAAGGGACAGGTTTATTTTGGTAGGTTTTATCTGGGGTTTTGCGACACGACAGACACGCCCTCCCCAGAGCAAAAAAGGGGATGGGGCGCAAACCCCATCCCCTCTCAATCAACCCGTAAGGTCTACTTACTTGTGATTAGTAGGAAAGCTTCCACATGTAGCGACGCATGGTCAGCGGGTGCTGACGGGCCTCGGCGATCTGGTTGCCGTACTCGCGCATAACGGCGAGGTGCAGCAGCGGGTTGAAGTAGGTGACGACGCTCGCGGGCACGGCGTCGGCCAGGCCGTAGTCCTTGGAGTCGATCAGAGCGACCTTGGCGCCCATGCGCTCAAGGAAGGTGAGGGCGCGGGCGTCCATCGGACGGGTGGCGCCATCGGACATGAAGAAGACGTAGGGCTTACCCTCGGTGGAAACCTCGAACGGGCCGTGGAAGTACTCGCCGGTGTTGTAGGCGGCGGCGTCGATCCACTGCATCTCGGTGAACAGGAAGGCGGCGTGAGAATAAGCCATCTTCTCGGAGGCACCGGAAGCCATGAAGTAGATCATCTTGTCGTCCTTGAAGTCCTCGGCGAACTTCTTGGCGAGCTTCTTGCAGTGCTGAGCGGCGTTCTCGCAGAGATCGAAGACGTTGGTGAGGCCGGTGATCATGTCCTCGTAGTGGTCATAGCCCTCGGTCTGCTGAAGGATCTCGACAGCAAGAGCGATGGCATAGCCGGGCTTCTCGCACTTGGCAGCGTAGTTGGCGTGGAAGCCGTGAACGATGACATGGTCGGCGTCGACGGTCAGAGCGGAGCCAGCCTTGTTGGTGAGGGAGACGACCGGGCAGTTGTGCTTCTTGGCGGTCTTGTTGGCCTCGACGGTCTCGGGCGTGGAGCCACCGAGGGAGCAGGTGATCACGAAGGTGTGCTCGTTGACCCAGGAAGGCGTGTCGTAGTTGAACTCGTTAGCGGTGAAGATCTGAACGTTCAGCTTGTCCGTGTTGTTGGCCAGGAAGTACTTGGCGGGGTAAAGGTCGGACATGGAGGCACCGCAGCCGACGAAGGCGACGCTGTGGATCTCGTGGTTGGACAGGACGTCAGCGACGATCTGCTTAGGGAGGTTAAGGTCGATCTCGTACATCTGACACATTCCTTTCATTTTTTGCGGCGCCACATTGCCGGGCGCTCGCAGGGTTACCGTGGTTTGGACCGAGTCGCCGGCCCATTGAGGATGCGACAAAGGGACTGTCCCATTGTCGCATTTTGGGGATGGAAGCCTGCCTGGGGTATGGGATGCCAGGCAGGCCCCCGGGGGAAAGCGGTTAGGCGCTTAGTCGCGACTAGGCCAGGATGCCGACCGCGGAGAGGGCGATGCCGCCCACAATGGCGATCACGAGAAGCCAACCGGTGTTGACGTTCTTCTTGATGAGCCAGTACATAAGGCCGGTGAGGCCAAGTGAGATCATCTGGGGCATCATGCCGTCCAGGATGTCCTGGATAACGACGGTGCCGTCAGCGAACTGCAGCGGGGTGGTGGCGCCGATCAGCGTGGCGATCATGCCGCCCACGGACATAAGACCCACGATGCCGCAGACATACATGAGCTTCTCCATGAGGTCGCCGCCCTGAAGCTTGCTCAGGTACTCGTGGCCGCCCTGATAGCCCATCTTGGCTGCGAACCAAGTAATCAGCACGGAGGGGACGATGGAGATGAGAAGGGCCAGGATCGGGCCCATGATGGAGCCCTGCTGAGCCAGCTGAACGCCCAAGCCAAAGGCGATAACGCGGATGGTGCCCTGGAAGAAGGAGTCACCGATGCCGGAAAGCGGGCCCATAAGGGAGGTCTTGACCGCGTTAATCGAATCGGGGTTGAAGTTCTCGGGATCCTTGGCGTACTCCTCCTCCATGGAGGCGGCGAGGCCCAGGATGAAAGCGCTCGTCTGCGGGGTGCAGTTGTAGAACGCCATGTGACGGTGGTAAGCCTCTTTCTTAGCAGCAAGCTGCTTGGGGTCGGACTCGTCCGGATAGAGGCGATCGAGCGTGGGAACCATACCGTAGAGGAAGCCCATGTTCATCTGACGCTCGTAGTTCCAAGAGGCCTGGATGGCCCAGGAGCGCCAGAAGAACTGGCTGACCTTCTTGTTCAGGGACACGTCCTTGGTTGCGGTTGCCATAGTGTGTTCCTCCTTAGTCTTCGTCGTCTTCGAGCGGATCGTAGTCGGAATCGACACCGGCGGCTGCATGGGAACCGTTGAACTTGAAGCCCATGAAGACGACAGCCAGGCACACACCGATCAGAGCGACCGCGATGACGGACAGGTTGAGGTAAGCGGCGAGCAGGAAACCGATGAACAGGAACGGAGTCATGCCCTTCTTGATCATCATGGTGAGCAGCAGGGCCAAGCCGTAGGCGGTCATGATCTTGGTCGAAACGTTAAGACCAGTGGACAGCCACTCGGGAACCATGTTGACGATGGCCTGAACCAGGTCAGTGCCAACAAAGACGGCGAGGAAGATCGGCAGGAAGTACATGATGGCGTACAAACCGGAGCCGGCGAAGATGTGCATACGGTAGGCGGTCTTGAACTTTCCGTTATCAATCGCGTTATCTGCCACATGGGTGAGGACGGCGATGATGGAACGGAACACGATGCCGAGGAGCTGACCCAGGACGGCGACCGGGATGGCGATCGTCATGGCGGTCTCGGCGGAAGCGTCGGTCAGGCACGCAAAGGCAGCGGCCACGATGCCGCCCAGGACCATATCGGGCGGAACGGCGGCGCCGACCTGCACCAGGCCCATGGACACGAGCTCGACGGCGGCACCGACGGCAAGGCCGGTGGGCACATCGCCCAGCAGCAGACCGACGAGCGTAGCGCCAACGAGGGGCTGCTCGAAGTTAAGACGACCGAGCAGGCGGGAGTCCCACATGCAGAACACGCCGACGAGGCCGACGAGCACCGCACTGATGAACGTATTCATACCCTTCTCCTTTCAGTCAGGCAAAAGCCTGGTTGATTACAGCTTGGCGTCGATGTCGACGCTCTGATACGTAGGGGTCTGCTGGACGTAGAGCTTGATGCCCATGTCGAGCAGCTGGTTGACGTCGGCCTTCTGGGTGGCGTCGAAGAAGACGGAGCTGTCCTTGCCGCCAATCTGATCGGCACCGTCGTGGTTGGCGGTGGCGCCCAGGTTGATGGCGTCGAGCTTGTAGCCCTGGCAGAACTGCAGCATCTCGGCAGTGTTGCCAAAGACAAACATGACGCGCTCGCCGAGGGTGTTGAGCTTGTCCATCTTGGCGAGGGCACGCTCGACGGTGAAGACGTTCAGGCGCACGCCCTGGGGCTTGGCCAGCTTAAGAGCGCCCTTCTTGATGTCATCGTTGGCGGCAGCGTTGTCGACGACGATGATGCGCTCGGCCTGAACCTTGGTGGTCCAGGTAAAGACGACCTGGCCGTGCAGCAGACGGTAGTCAAGACGTGCGAGGACGATCTTGGCGGGACCGGAGCTGTGACGGGACGCCTTGGCCTTCTTGGCGGGAGCCGCGGCAGCCTCGACCGGTGCATTGGGGTTGGTCAGACCGGTGCGGGCCTCGTTGATGAGGGCCGCGAGCTCGGCACCCTTGATGGGGGCGGGGCTCATAGCGAGCGTCAGCGCCAGCGGAATATTGAAACCGCTGACAACCGTGAACTTCGTGCCGTTCTTGGAAAGCTCGACCATGTTGTTGTTGACCGAGCTGCCGAGCATATCGGTCAACACATAGACGGTGTCGTCCGCGTTGAACGTGGCGATCATAGCCTCAACCTTATTGGTGATGGGCTCCTTGTCGTCGCGAGCAAGCGACACGACGTGGACGTTCGACACGTCGCCGAGAACCATCTCGAGCGTGTCTTTGGCGCCTGCGGCCAGGCCGCCATGAGATGCGAGAATGATCTGATTCATCTTGCCTCCTCCTTTTCGTTATGGTCATTATAACGTCTTATACGTTGCTTATATTGCTAATTAGTATAAAGACCGTTCGCGGGTGAAAATCGACCGTTGACGGGTTTAACGTACTCGAAACGTTTGGCTAGGTAGGCCGGCGCTAGCTGGATAACCCCAGGTCAGACCCTGCGCGCAATCCCCTATCGCACGAAGTACCAGGGGCTTTCCTGTACGGTGGGTTCCAGCGCAATGCCGGTGCGTTCCTTAAACAGATCCATGTCCTGAGATTTTTCGGTCCACCACGCGTTGGGCTTAAAGGTCATGCTCTCAATGACATGACCGACAAACACACTGTTGCGCAGCTTGGAGAAGTCGGTGTTCATAATCAGGATGGACGCGAGCACCAGCACGATGCCCAGGACTTTAATCGCGCCGGCGGGCTCGGCGTAGACACCAATGCCCACCAGTACGGTGACGACCGTCTCGAATGACATTACGACGGGAACTTTCGACGTCTCGAGCCCCATGGACAGACCCTGCATATATAAGACATAGGCCACGGCTGTAGGGATGAGTCCAAAACCAAAGAACAGCAGCAGCAGCTGTGGCGACATTGCCGCGGCGACATCTGGCCACGGAGCCGCGATAGCCGCCATAACCGCACCGCCAAAAACAAGGCCCCAAAACGTGACAGCCAGCGGGTGGACCGTCTTGGTTGCTATCCGGCTAAACACCGCGAGCGACGCGCCACAAAAGCCCGCGATCACGCCCGACGTGACGCCCCAAACCGAAAAATGGAAACCGGAAAGGTCGCCATTGGTCACTGCAAGTACACAGCCACCGATATTAAAAGCGATGGCAACGAGCTTGTTGGGAGTCACATCCTCGCGATAAAGCACGCGGCCGAGCATGACGCCAAACACCGGCGAGGTGTAGAGCAGCACCGAGGCCGTGGACATGCCCACCTCGCCCATACACTCGTAATAAAGCGTGTTAGCGGTGGCGAGGCCGATAATGCCAAGAAGCGCACAGGGAACAAGCTCTTTAGGACTTGCCTTGAACAGTGCCAGGGGACCCGATGCTTTTCCCTCACGATCGCCTCCCTGGCAACCCATGAACGCCAAGACCGGAGCCATTAAGACGGCACCCGACAACAGGCGAAAGGCCGCCATGCTCTGAGACGAAACACCCAGGGCCGAGATGCCTTTTACAAAGATTCCGATGCTGCCCCACATAAGCGCGGCGATCAGCACCAGCACATAGCCCAGATTGCTTTTCTTCAACGCAGCCTCCTCGGTATTGTTTCCAATATGTTTCACACTACGTTATAGTCGTTATATACATTTTTCAAGACACAAATCGGTGAGCGGGAAAATCCGATCGCCCACACACTCATTGGGTACTCATTGGGGACGTACTTAAATGACTAGTCAGACAAGAACGTCCAAGTGCCAAAAAAGGGGCGCCGTCGGAATATCCCGACGGCGCCCCTTGCGCTGAACTGTCCCCCAGAGGAGAAAAATACCTGTAGGAAGCGTTACTCCTCGTCAAGCTCGGCCTGGTCGGCCTCGGTGATGCCAAAGAAGAAGGCGAGCACGGCGGAGACGATAAAGGCCACGGCAAAGCAGATGCCAAAGTTGATGAGGTTGCCCATGCCCGGGGTGAGGTAGCCCAGGAACACCAGGAAGTTGGAGTTAGCACCAGGCATGCCCAGCGTCACGCCCAGAATGCCGGCGAGCAGACCAGAGATGGCGCCGCCGATAACCATGCAGGGAATCATACGCTTAAAGCGCATGATGCAGCCAAACAACGCGGGCTCGGTCACGCCACCGAGGATAGCCGAGATGACATAACCAAAGGTCAGGGCCTTCTCCTCCTTATTGCGAATGCGCAACGCGGCTCCAAACACAGCACCCCACACAGCAATCATGGCAAAGTTGGACGCAACAAAGATGAACTTGTCCTCGCCCAACGCCATAAAGGTGGCGAGAGCCGGCATGATCACGGCGATGTGCATACCGGTCAGGACAAACAGCTGCCACAGGCCGCCGACGATGGCCATGGCGATGTAGAAGCCGATACCGGTGCCCGCCATACCAAAGAGGACGGCGGAGAGCAGGTTACCGAGCTCGTTGCCGATAGGACCAAGCACGATAAGCTCGATGGGCACCATAACGACCATCGTAAAGAACGGCGTAAAGACGGTAGACAGAACGTCCGGCACAATCTTCTTAAAAAACTTCTCGACCCAGTAGAGTGCGGCGACCGAAAGCAAGATCGGCAGGACGGTCTGCTGGTAGTTCTGCAGCGGAGCGCTGATGCCATAGACCGTGAGCGAGGTCTCGCCGCTCTGGGCGAGCGCCACGATGTCGGGGCAGATGAGGATACCGCCGCAGAACATGCCGAGAACGGGGCTGGCGCCGATCTTCTTGGCCGCGCTGTAGCCCAGATAGACCGGCAGCAGGTACATGGCCGCGTCAAACAGATAGGTGTAGAACAGCAGGTAGGTGGGATCGGTCTCGGGCACCAGGTTAAAGACCTGCGGACCGATGAGAGTGCCGATACACTTGAACAGACCACCTGCCATCAAGATGGGGATCAACGCCACCATGGAGCCGGACAGGTAGTTGAGGATGTTGTTGCCGATCACCTTGGGCGTGAGCTTTTGCTTAGGTGCATCGAGGTTCTCGTCGATTGCGGCGCTCTTGGCAAAGCCGCCCATTGCACACACCTCGTCATAGACCTTGGGCACGTTCTGGCCGATGATGACCTGGTACTGGCCGCCCGACTCCTGGGCGCCGATGACACCCTTGATCTTCTTGACCTTATTGGTATCGGGGATACCGTTGTCCTTGAGCGTGAAACGCAGACGCGTCATGCAGTGCGTCACGCCCGAGACGTTCTCCTTGCCGCCGACGGCTGCAAGCACGTCCTCGGCAATCTTCTTGTTGTCGGCCATAATGACCTCCTTTTCTCGCGGGACCCGCCCGCCGGCACCTCTACGGCGCCCTCAACAACCCGTCGCCCGGCTGCCGCGATTTGTAAGGGGTATGGGGAGCTTCGCGGCGGCCTCAGGCCGGTTTACCTGCAGCGATAACCGACGCTGCTGCGGTATATCTACACCCGGGGGTGCGAGATACGATGAATGTGCATGAGCACGTATAGCTTCTCGGAGTCGCTGATCTGGCATCCAAAATGTTCCTCGATAAGGACACAGGCGTAGTCGAGAACCTCAGCCGAACGGCCCATCTCGCCGCGCACGGTTCCGTAAAGCTCCGCGCCGTCGGTGTTCATGGGTTCACCGGTACGGATGCGCCCAAACAAATAGTGGATATGGGTAGCGAAGCGTGCAAACTCAAAGCCGTGGCGGTCGACCTCGATTCCGTAGGTCTTCTCGATCCTTGCGATGATAGCGCCAATGAGACGTTCATCCTCGCGGGCCTCGGCGTCGGTTTCGGCCTCGTTCTCGGGTGCCAGACGCGCGTTGAGCAGGCACATGGCGATCCCCACGCCCTCGCTCTCTGCAAGCTCCACATTGAGGCCATCGAAGATGCGCCTGAGGGCAAAAACGCCCACCTTGTACTCGATGGGATACATCTGCGCCACGTCATAGGCGAGCGGCATCTGCACGGTAATGCCGCGCTTGGCGCGCTGCAGGGCAAAAGTAATGTGGTCTGCAAGGGCGAGCACGGCGTTGTGACTGAGTTCGTAGGGGAGCTCCAGGTCGGCGGCCTGAATGATTTCGGCAGAGACCGCGAGCACGCGGGGCGATAGCTCTTCGAGAAGCGCCAGGTAATGTTCGTCCACGTTGTAGAAGGTGCGCTCGATAGCGGCGAGCGGCAGGTCGCCCGTCTCCTTGTCGATAGCGAAGGCGATGCCCTTGCCAAACGCAACGACGCTTCGACCCTTTGAGTCGGTGCACATAACTGCGTTGTTGTTGATTCGCTTGACGACCTTCACAGTTCTTCCCTTCGGCAACGGCGTTCTACGGCGGCGCATGGCGTGCATGCGCGGGCGCAAATCGACGAGCCGCCCGATCATGCCTCGAAGGGAGTCGCACTCAAGCTGAGCTCTGACTGTTATTTAAGCGTCATTGAATCGCTTTAATAGCGGAATTGTGGCCGCGCCTGGCGAACGGTCGGCATTAATCGGTGAACGGTCGATCCCCTGCGCGGCCGACGCCGCCTCCCGTTTAGAGGTAGCCCCCAGGCAAGGAGTGTCCCCAGGTGCCGGCACAAAAGGAACGTCCCCAAGTGCCAAACGAGCGGGGATTTTTGGACGTCCAAATGACGAGAGTGGAAATCTCCCACTTTGAGCCCACAAGCAGGCCAAAAACGGGAGATTATCCACTCTCATTCTGCGAGCACTCATTGGGGACGTACTTAAATGAGTAGTTTCACTCATTTAAGTACGTCCCCAATGACTAGTCCCCAATGACTAGTCAAAAATGGGCCATGTGTCCCAGTTGTGGAGACTCGTTGAGCCGTCTGGGTATCGTGAAAGGCTGCGCACTCCCCCATCATCAAAAGTGACACACGCTACCAGTTGATGGGAGGCAGCCATGGGCTTCTTTGACAAGATGTTCGAGAAGAAAGAGTGCGCGATTTGCGGCACCGAGCTGGGACTTCTAGGTAAGACAAAAATCAATGAAGGCTACCTGTGCAAAGAGTGCGCCGGCAAGCTCTCCCCCTACTTTCACGGCTATCGCTCCAGCACCGCGGACGATATCCGCGAGCAGCTCGCCTACCGCGAGGCCAATGCCGAGCGCCTGGCGTCGTTCAACCCCACGCGCACGCTTTCTGCCGGGCGCACCAACATCATGCTCGACGAGGACGCGGGCCTGCTGATCATTACCTCGCAGAGCCGCTGGCGCGACGCCAATCCCGACATCATCGAGTTCTCGCAGGTACTCGGCTGCGATATGGATATCGACGAGCATCGCACCGAAATCTATCGCGAGACCAAGGACGGCGAGCGCGAGAGCTACAACCCGCCGCGCTACGACCTGGATTACGACTTTAATCTGACCATTCACGTCAACACGCCGTACTTTACCGAGATCAACCTGCGCGTAAACGACTCCACCATCGATCAGCGCGGCTCCATCGAATACCGCGAGGCCAAGCGCCAGGCAACCGAGGTCCGCGACGCGCTGGTGCAGCTGCGCCAGGAGACGCGCGACAGCGTCGTGGCCGCCAAGGCCCCCAAGACCGCGGTGACCTGCCCCTTCTGCGGAGCCACCACCATTCCCGATGCCAGTGGGCGCTGCGAATACTGCGGCGGCGCCATCGGCGCATAGCCTCCGGCACGGAAAGGACCGATCATGGCCTTCGAGAGCGTTAACTATCAGTGCCCTGTCTGCGGTGGTCCCCTGCATTTTGCCAGCGCCGAGCAAAAGCTTGTCTGCGACTACTGTGACTCACGCTTTGAAGTCGAAGAAGTCGAGGCCCTCTATCGCGAGCGCCAGGACAAGGCAGATGCCAAAGCCGATGCCGCAGCCGCAGCTCCCAAACCTGCTGCCGACGACGCCGTGCAGGAGCTCGCCCAAAACGCCGGCTACATTTGCTCGTCGTGCGGCGCCGAGCTCGTGTCCGACGGCACCGTCGCCGTCACCACCTGCCCGTACTGCGGTAACTCCGCCGTGGCGCCCGGCCAGCTCTCTGGCGACTTCTCGCCCGACCTGGTGATTCCGTTTAAGCTCGGGCGCGACGACGTCACGGCCGCACTCAAGGAACACTACAAGGGCAAAATCTTGCTGCCCAAGAGCTTTGTCACCGACAACCACATCGACGAGGTCCAAGGTGTCTACGTGCCGTTTTGGCTCTACGGTGCCCGCGTTGACGGCGAAGTGTACTTTGACGCGACCAACGAGACCGTGACCGAGGAATCCGACCGCACCGTCACGACCACCGACCACTACGATGCCTATCGCAAGGGCAATATCTCGTTTAAGCGCGTGCCCGTCGACGGATCGTCCAAGATGCCCGACGGCCACATGGACGCCATCGAGCCGTTTGACTACGACGCGCTGCGTCCGTTCTCGGTCGCATATATGCCCGGCTACATCGCCAACCGTTACGACGAGGACTGCGAGACCTGCAAGGCGCGCGCCGAGCGCCGTATGGAAGAAAGCACGATCTCGGCCCTGCGCGAGACTGTCGTCGACGAATACGACGATGCCACGGTCGAAAGCAAGCAGCTCGACTACACCTGGGAAGACAGCGACTACGCCCTGTTCCCCGTCTGGATGCTCTCCACCTCGTGGAACGGCAAGAGCTACCTGTTTGCCATGAACGGCCAGACCGGCCGCTTGGTCGGCGAGCTCCCCTGCTCCAAGCCCAAGCTCGCCATCGCCTCGGTGCTGTTCTTTGTGATCGGATTTGTCCTCTCCCAGATTCTCTTTATGGGCGAGAACGCCTTCGATCCGGATTACCTCGCCTTTGATATCGAGGGCATCCTCATCAACATCATCGCGCCGCTGATCATCGTGATTATCGGAGACGTGCTACTGGTAGGCCAGCTCAAGACGGCCAACGAGGCCACCCACGCCGACGAGTACTGCGGCGAGCTCGACCTGACCGAGAAGCACGACACCTTCAGCCACACCGAGACCACCGTTGTCATGAAAGACGACAAGGACGACTAAGCAATCCAACCAATACCACCCGGCCTTTGACGAGAAAGGAAGATCACCAGGGGACTCTTGAAAGCGGGATTGGGAGCTGCCGGCGGCGTCATGGCCGACCAGTGGAAGGAATTTATCTACTGCGAATCGATGCCTGCTGACGTCTTGGCCTGCAAGGGCAGCAAACGCACCGGTGGCCGCAGCTCCAACACGCGCGGCGAGGACAACGTCATCTCCAACGGCTCCGTCATCGCCGTCAACGACGGCCAGGGCATGCTCGTGGTGCAAAACGGCAAGATCATCGAAGTCGCACTGGAGCCCGGTGAGTTCGTCTTCGATACCGGCAGCGAGCCGAGCGTCTTTAGCGGCAACCTAGGCGAGTCCATCAAGGAGACCTTCGCCAATCTCGGTAGCCGCTTTACCTTTGGCGGCGACGCGGGCAAGGACCAGCGCGTCTACTTCATCAACACCAAGGAGATCATCGGCAACAAGTACGGCACCGCCTCGCCCGTGCCCTTCCGCGTGGTCGATAACAACATTGGCTTGGACGTTGACATCTCCGTGCGCTGCAACGGCGAGTACTCGTACCGCATCACCAACCCGCTGCTGTTCTACACCAACGTGTGCGGCAACGTGACCGATAGCTACACGCGCGACAAGATCGACAGCCAGCTTAAGTCCGAGCTGCTCACCGCCCTGCAGCCCGCCTTTGCCAAGATCTCGGAAATGGGCATCCGCTACAGCGCCATCCCCGGCCACACCACCGAGCTCGCCCGCGCGCTCAACGAGGTTCTCTCTGCCGATTGGCGTGACCTGCGCGGCGTCGAGATCGTGAGCTTTGGCGTCAACTCCATCGCAGCCTCGCAAGAAGACGAGCAGATGATCAAGGACCTGCAGAAGGCCGCAGTCATGCGCGATCCCACCATGGCGGCAGCCAACATTGCCAGCGCCCAGAGCGACGCAATGCGCGCGGCAGCCGCCAATCCCAACGGCGCGATGGCAGGCTTTATGGGCATGGGCATGGCAGGTGGCATGGGCGGCATGAACGCCAGCCAGCTGTTCGCCGCCGGCCAGGCACAGCAGCAGGCCGCCCCGCAGCCGGCTCCGGCACCCGCTCCCGCACCGGCTCCCGCCGCTGCTCCCGCGGCCGGCACATGGACCTGCAGCTGCGGCGCCACCAACACCGGCAAGTTCTGCTCCGAGTGTGGCAGTCCCGCACCCGCCCCGGCACCGGCCAAGTGGTTCTGCCCCAACTGCGGCAGCGAAAACGGCGGCAAGTTCTGCAGCAACTGCGGAACGCCCAGGCCCTAGCCCCTCTATCTGGTAATTGGCGGGGGATCCGCCACCCCCGCATTTGCTTCTATGGGTTTCGTTCGATAAAGGAGGACACCATGAAGACAACGTTCAAAAAGTCCGTACTCGCATTTCTGACATGCGTCCTTGCGCTCGCCTTTGCCCTGACGGGCTGCAGCGGCGGCGGCAAAGACCCCAAGGCCAACTTCGTCGGCAGCTGGGAACTCTCGGGTGGAACCCTGGAGGGCGAAGAACTGACCGATGAGTAC
Organism: Collinsella aerofaciens; assembly: GCA_048502435.1. Classification (GTDB taxonomy): domain Bacteria; phylum Actinomycetota; class Coriobacteriia; order Coriobacteriales; family Coriobacteriaceae; genus Collinsella; species Collinsella aerofaciens_CL. The sequence continues at coordinate 23,394 of DBFRXD010000060.1, read as the reverse complement.
ATGAAGATGCTCGAGGATTGGGGTGTGCACTGCGTCCTGATTCTCGATGAGGACGGTACAGGTGCCCTCGACCTGTTCCTTGAAGTCGTCGACCTTAAATGGGAGGCAAAGGACGCCACCACCGTAACCATCACCGCCGAAGACGAGTCGCATGACATGAAGCTCAAGGACGGCAAGCTCATCCTCGAAGAGGATGACGGCAATCTTGTCTTTACCAAGTCCGACAAGGACCTGTCCGGCACGGTGAAGAAGGATCGCGAGGCGGCCGAGAAGGAAGAAGAGATCGACGAGGCCGTCGAAGACGACGACGTCCAGAAGATTGAAATCTCCCCCGCCGTCACCGTTGCCGATGACGACCTGTGCACCATCACCATCACCGAGAAGTTCAAGGACGAGTGGGGCGACATCGGTTTTGTCGTCAACATCACCAACAAGAGCGACAAGGACCTGACCTTCTACGCTCCTTCCGGCAAGACCAACATCAACGGCACCATGAAGGAACCCTGGTTCTCGGCTCACCTGATGCCCGGCACCAACGCCACCGAGGAATTCACGTTCTCGAGCGGCGAGCTTGACAGCCTTGACGACCTGGTCAACACGACCATCGGCATCGACGCCTACCTGACCGATTCCTACGAGGACGTCGCCTCCTACAGCGCAACCATCGCGTAGCGGTAGACCACGACAGCCGCGGATTGGCGGACACATCCGCGCACACCAGACGGGGCCGCAGGAGATGATCCTGCGGCCCCGCCGCTTTATGCCGACAGCACTGCCCATACAAGCAGGCCGCCCGCCGTTTTTAGATGCGAAACGGTGGGCGGCCTATCTTTGCGGCGCCGGAACACGGGTGAGCGCGTCGATTACGGGCGCTCCATGTTGGGAACGATGCTGCCCTCGGTCACCGCATGCACGGCCAGGCGCATGATGTTGTCGTAGCCGGTCTTGCTCAGGATCTCCGAGATGCGGCGCTTGATGGTGCCCTCACTCATAAACAGCTCGGCCGCGATCTCGCGACGACTTTTGCCCTCGCAGGCAAGGCGCAAAATCGATAGCTCGACATCGTCGAGGGCTGCTGTACCCGAAAAAATGCTCTCGGGCGGCTTGGGAAACGTGCAGTAGCCAGCCAACGTGGAGCGCATCACGGCGAACAGCTCGTCGATACCGACGTTCTTGTACACAAAGCTATCGACGCCCGCCTCGCGGGCCTGATCGACAAAGGTGATCTCGGGCATGCCTGTCATGATAATGATGCGACACTCGGGCAGCTGCTCCTTGATGCGTGCCGCCGCCACGATGCCGTTTGAATCGTGTTCGGTGCACACGTCCATCAGTATCATGTCCGGGCGCTCCTTGAGCGCGACACCCAAGGCCTCGGAGGCATCGGCGATCGCGGCAACGACGGTCATATCGGGCTGGTCGCCAACGGAGCGCGCCAGGCTCTCGCGCAGGATGGCCTGATCTTCGACAATTAACACGCGGATCATGAGTTTCTCCTTTGGGACGTGTCGTTGGCGTTAAGCGGAATGGATACCGTAAGCGTAAAGGGCGGGGTGGCGTGGACCTCTAGGCTGCCACCCAGATCTTGCGCGACATGCCTCATACCTGGGATACCCGTTCCCTCGCGATACGATACGGGGGCCGGGGACCCGTCGTTAGAAATCGTCATGTGCGCGACGGCGTCAGCATCCGTCCCCTCCTGCCACAAGCGCACATGGACCCGATGCGCCTGCGCATGCTTGGTGGCATTGGTCGAGGCCTCGCGGATAATCTGCAAAAAGGCTGCCGCGACACGCACGTCGCTTGGCAGCTCGCCCTCCACATCGATCTGCACGCTCACCAGGCCAAAGGCATGGACGATATCGCCCAGTTGCTCCGCCGGTTCGGTGTCGCCCCCGCTGCGCAGATCGGCAGCGATTGAGCGCAGCAGCGGGTCGATCTGCTCGAGTGACTCGTCATCCAGGCGCCCCTCCTCCAGATAGCGATGGAGGATGGACAGGCGCTGCCCGATCACGTCGTGCACGCGAGCGCGCATACGCAGATAGGCCGCATTGTCGGCAACTTTTTTGACTTCCTCGATCTGGGCCTGGAGCTCTTGACCCGCGAGCTCAAGCAGGTGGTTGGCTTGCGCCAAACGATCGTGAGCATGCGCGTACTCTGTTACATCCAAACCGATAATGCGCTCGAAGAGGCGGCCAGAAACCATAACGTCATCGTGCACAAACAAGCGAATCTCGGCGGGAGAAACCTCGACCACAACGCGCGCCTCACCAAAGCGGTCCAAATTGATGCGCACGCGGCTCTGGCTGCTTTCGGGCATTTGCATGCTGAGCTTGCGCAGGTCGTTCCATGTACCGCTCATATCGCCTAGGTCGGTGGGCATATGAAGCTCCACCAGGTTTTTGCGCATGCAGCGGTTCATGAGCAGTGGACGGCCCCTCGAGTCCAGATACAGGATGCCCACGGGAATCACGTTGATGGTTTCGATCGTCGAGAACGCGGTGATATCCTCCTGGCGGTTACGGACGTCCATCAAGAGCGCCGCGACGGAACGGAACAGGAAGAACGCTCCCTCTGCGATAAGGACAACGGCCCACACCGAGCCCATGGCAAAAACCACCGGCGGTGTCACGGCGCCAACAAGCAGCAGCTCGGCCAGCATGACAGGGCGACGATAGTGCACTATGAGGACCACGCCATAGGCAAAGATCGCGGCATTGAGCCACAGCACTCCGCCCATTGCCCTGGCGCAAACGTCAAGCGGCGCCACCAGATACGAGCCAGACGACGCGAATAAGATGAGCGCCGAAATCATCAGGTGAAGCACAAGGCTCGTCTCGTAGGCGCAAATCACCTTACGGTTATAGGACGAGCGGCGCGATGCGATGAGCGGGACGTGGATCATCTGCAGACACGCAGCCAGGGCAAAGACAACATCGAGCGCAACGATTTGGGGAAGGATGAACGAAATCTGCATCGTCACTCACCCGCCCTCGGCATCAAGACGATCATGCGCAGCTGGCCGGACTCGCCCTCAAGGCGGTATGCCACGTTGCGCCCTTGCAGAGCGCTTTCGAGCTCTTGCGCAGCGGGCGTCTGCGAAAGATCTTCATCATCGTTGGAAAAAAGCGTGGCGCGCAACTCGACACTGCACCGGTCATGGTCGCCCAAGTGATACATAAGCGCCGGATGGTCGGTGGTGTAGGCAAAAAACGCAAAGTCATACACGCAGTCGTACAGGGCGCTTACCGTACTGGCGTGCATCGGGCGCCGTATGGCGATAATCGAGGCGCAATCGACATCGATGGTGCGCAGGTCGCTTGCGAGCTCATTGGCAATGAGTTGAATGCGGTCGCGATCAAAACCGCTCTCCCCGTGCTGCGCCAACGTGAGCGACCCTTTGCGCTTGCAATAGGCGACGAGCATCTTGGCGCGCTGCAGCATGCGGTAACGCTCGTGTGAAGACGCCTCGTCGGTCAACGGTGGCAGCGAGCTCAGCAGGTCGTACATCTCTTCGAACGCGCGGGCAAGCGCCTGGTCCACGTCTTGGACTAGCAAGGTCTCGGCCTCTTGATCTGCCAGATGCGTCTTAAGATCGTAGTCGGCCGTGAGCAGCTCATTTTGGCGCTGCAGCTCCATGCGACGATGTGCCAGTTCACGGTTAAGCTCGTTGAGCTCCGACACGTCTTGGGCAAGCAGGGCCGATCCGCCCAGCAGTGGAAAGGCACGGTACATCACATCGGGATCTGACGCCACGGCAAAGGCATGGGCATGCCCGTGTTCCTGGGCCCGCAGCTCTTCGCACACGCCCGCCGGCATTGGCTTCGACACCGGTGTGGCATAGACTTCCTGCAGGTCGCGCGTTAGAACTTTGAGGTCGAGCGGCAAGGTATCGAAGATGCCAGCAATGTCGTGATATGACGGAATGACACCGCAATCGAGACAGATTTCCATCGCCACCACGCACAAGACGCAATAGACGAGCGAGAAGTTAAGCCTCCATGCCCAGGGCGCACGCAGGGCATACGAGATGGCAAAGAACGCACCGCCCAACAAAACAAGCGCCGCCGTGCCCGAGAAACGTTGGATGCGAAAGGACGAGGACCGGCCCACCAGGATAAAAAAGGCCACGAAGTTAAAGGCCGTCCACACTAAGACGGCGAAATAGCCCCAGCCGTACGTGTAATCGTTGCTCCAGGTGTCGCTTGTACGGTCAAAGTGGAATACCTGCCGGTGGAAATCGTTGGTGAGCACAAAACCGATAAGTAGGATGGCCACGACCCACAGGATGCTGCGATAGCGACGGCCCGCACGGTGTTGTTCCAGCCCCGCAAGGCGCAGGCCGCACAGCTGGTAGAGCAGCGGAATGATCGTCATGGGCACGTAGTACAGGTACCACAACACGGTGGCATAGAACGGTGTGAACGACTTGTATTTGAGGATGACCTCAATCATCCAGAGGGCGCAGATGGTGGCGACGGCAACAAGGCGGCGGCGCAACACATAGTCCAAACAGCGTAGATAGACCGATACACCCCAGATCGAAAATATAATTGCGGCGACAAGCAACGGGAGAGAGCTCGAGTGGACGAGCGCATCCACGACCTCTTCGGACACCTCGCTATAGGCGGGCACGGCGTTGGAAAGCTTGGGGTCGGAGGCAAACAGCGCCGGCAAGACTGCCAAAAGCATGAGGAACAGCACGGTGATGGCGCCGGCGATAGCAAAGACGCGGTGACGGTACACCTGATGTGTTATACCAACAAGGAATCGCGGCATGGCGAAGAGCCTGCCGCCCCTGGGATCCGCCACGAGTGCGGATCGGGCGGCCGCGTGGCCGATATGTCGCTCGCGGGTACCCATAGTGCTTTTAGTGTACCGACAGGCGGGCCCAAAAAGCGGGCCACATGTCCCAAAATCCGCCGACGGCAAGGCGCCCGGCAAGCATTAACTGCTCGCCGGGCGCCTTGATCAGGAGACTCTGAAGTCGAGTGTCTCAGCTTCCTTAGGAAAGGTCCTCACCATTAGAAGCAATAACCTTCTTGTACCAATCGAAGCTCTTCTTCTTGGAACGCTTGAGGGTGCCGTTGCCTGCATCGTCGCGGTCGACGTAGATGAAGCCGTAGCGCTTGGACATCTCGCCCGTCGAGGCACTCACCAGGTCGATGCAGCCCCAGGACGTGTAGCCCATCAGGTCCACGCCGTCCTCGGTCACGGCATCACGCATGGCCTGGATGTGCTGGCGCAGGTAATCGATGCGGTAGTCGTCGTTGATGGAGCCGTCCTCTTCGACAACGTCCTTGGCGCCCAAGCCATTCTCGACCACAAACAGCGGCTTTTGATAGCGGTCGTACATGTCGTTGAGCGTGATGCGGAAGCCCATGGGGTCGATTGCCCAGCCCCACTGGCTCTCCTGCAGGTAGGGGTTCTTGGCACCGGCGAAGGCGTTGCCCTGGGTCCTCTCGACATCGGGGTTGTCGACACCGGCGGAGCAGCGGGTGCTGTAGTAGCTAAAGCTGATAAAGTCGACCGTGTTCTCGGCAAGGATCTGTTTGTCCTCGTCGGTCATCCCCACGTCGATGCCCTCGCGCTCAAACTTCTTGAGTGCCCACGCCGGATAGTAGCCACGGCTCTGAACGTCCACAAAGAAGTAGTTCTGCTGGTTATCGAGCTGTGCGGCGCGTACGTCGCCCGGACGGCAGCTGTAGGGGTAGTAGGTGCCGGCGGCAAGCATGCAGCCGATCATCGCGTCGGGGTCGATCTCGCGGGCGATCTTGGTGGCCCAGGCGCTCGCCACGAGCTCGTTGTGCGCAGCGATGAACTTGGCCTCCTCGCGGTTCTCGCCCTCCTCAAAGACCAGACCGGCGCCCATAAACGGCAGGTGCAGAATCATATTGATCTCGTTGAAGGTGAGCCAATACTTGACCAGGCCCTTGTAGCGGGTGAAGAGCACCGTCGCGAGGTTCTTGTAGAAGTCGATGAGCTTGCGGTTGCGCCAGCCGCCGTACTCCTTGATGAGGTGGATCGGGCAGTCGAAGTGCGTGATGGTCACGAGCGGCTCGATGCCATACTTCTTGCACTCGCGGAACACGTCCTCGTAGAAGGCCAGACCGGCCTCGTTGGGCTCGACCTCGTCACCGTTGGGGAAAATACGGGTCCAGGCCAGGCTCATGCGGAAGGTCTTAAAGCCCATCTCGGCAAAGAGGGCGATGTCCTCCTTGTAGTGGTGATAGAAGTCGATGGCTCCGTGCGCCGGATAATAATGGTCGGCATCGCATTCGAGCATCTTGAGGTCACCGAGGCAGACCGGGAAGCGGTCCTTGCCGTGCGGGACCACGTCCACGTTGGCCAGGCCGCGGCCATCCACATCGTAAGCGCCCTCGCACTGGTTGGCAGCCGTCGCGCCGCCCCACAGGAAGTCTTTACGGAAAGCCATGCATCAATCCTTTCACACGCTGCTTGTCGTGGCTTCAGTATCCCCGTAAGCAGCGCGCTACTCAACGGCAACGGCGCAGGTCGACACTTCTTTTCGCGCACAGACGCCCGGCAGCCGCCCCCGTCTGACACTTTTTGATACCTGCCCGTCCAAACCGCCAACCACCACAAAGGGGACAGGCACCTTTGTTGTGGTTTGGGGCGGTTTGTCTCGATCTGTAACAGGTAGGCAGCCAAAACCGGGCTTGGTGTTACAGATCGAGATTTTCGGGCAGCCCCCCGCAGTTTGTCTAAATCTGTAACAAGTAGAGACGATTTAGCCCGCTAGATGTTACAAATCGAGACGGAAGATGCTAGTCACAGGCGATGTCGAGGTTCTTGCCGACGAGGCCCACGTAGCCGCCCTCGGCTGCCTTGGGGCTGTCGGCGTGGCAGAGGACCCACTTGTCGGCCTTCCAGTAGCAGTAGCTGTCGCCGGCCGCGGGCATGTCGGCCGCCGCCTCGGGGCGCGGGCCGTTGGTACCCGCCGGCAGCGCAACCATCACTTGGAAGCCGCCGTCGTCGACCATGCAGGGCGTGTAGTGGAGCGTGGTGTTGAAGACTTCGACGACCGTACCCGCCGGCACGCGGAACGCCTTGACGCACGCAGTGTCGAGCTTGCCGTCCTCGATCTCCCAGCGATGCGCCACGAGCAGGATAAAGTCGCGGGCGCCCAGGTTAAACTCGCTGGCGCGGTGATACTCCAGGCAGTTGAGCTGCGTGTTGTGGCCGTTGCACCAGCCCAGCTGGAAAGGACGGCCGCCAAACATGAGAAAGCCCAGTTTATCGGCACCCTTGACGCCCTCGAGCTCCGACGCGCTTGCCACGTACTTGCTGCCCTCGGGGATGGGCGTGGCAGAGAGCGCCTCGAGCACGGGCGACGTGAGCTCGGACGGAACGTCATCCCAAACGTTGCCATAGGATTTGAACTCGGGATCGTTGACAGAATAGATATGCATGTTCACTCCTGTTCGTAAATGTGACTATACGAACATTCTAGAACAAACATAAGCGATTTTGAACGCTCATCCCGACCACTCAACAAAAAGGCGCCCCCGCATAAGCGAAGGCGCCCAATGCGCGCGTTTTGAACGATAAAGCCCTTACGCCTGCTGATAGTGCAGGTGCTTCTCGTCGATATCGGCCAGGTCGCGGTCGAGGTAGCGACGCGCGAGCCAGTTAGCCATGGGAAGGTTCTGGTCCAGGTAGTTGCCGCACTCTTCGGGAGCGGCTCCGGGGACATCGCCCTCAAAGTCGGCGACAAACTCAAACAGCTCGCGCACGAGCGGCAGGATCTCCTCGCTCGTCACCTCGCCAAATACGACGAGGTAAAAGCCCGTGCGGCAGCCCATGGGGCCAAAGTAGACAATGCGGCTCGACCACTCGGCATGGTTGCGAAGGAACGTCGCGCCCAAATGCTCAATCGTGTGGCACTCGGCCGTGTTCATGACCGGCTCCTTATTGGGCGTGGTCAGGCGCAGGTCAAAGGTGGTGACGGCGGCGCCGGTCGCCGGTTCGCGGTCGATGCGGCTCACATACACGCCGGGCTCAAGCAGCAGATGGTCAACGGAAAAACTCGCGATACGCTCCATGGCAGATCCTCTCGATAGTCAATTTAGGACGGGGCTCTTTTAGCTGGTTGGAATGGTCGCACCAATCATACCAGTCAAAAAAGCCCCGTCCCAAATGAGCTGCCAAGGACGGGGATCAATGAGTTTTTTATCCCCGTCCCAGAATAATCCTTGGGCGCCGCGCAGCCGCCTAGGCAGTGTATGCAATTGTGGCGTCGACAGCATGGCGCCAGCCGGCGATCTTTTTGGCTCGTTCGTCGGCAGACATGGCGGGCTCCACGATGCCGCGGGCGCCGTAGACGTCAACGACGTCGCGCGTGTACATGCCCAGCGCAATGCCGCAGGCCCAAGCCGCACCCAGACCGCTCATCTCGTCGTTGCTCGCAATGCGGATGGGCGAGCCGACCAGGTCGCTCTCAAACTGCATCAGGTACGCGTCGCGCGTGGGACCGCCGTCAACACGAAGTTCGGCCAGCGCCGCGCCCGAATCCTCGACCATCGCATCAATCACGTCAAAGATCTGATAGGCGATCGACTCGTCGGCGGCCTTCACGAACTCCGCGCGACCCGTGGTGCGCGTCATGCCAAAGACGCAGCCCTCGGCGTCACTCGCCCAGTGCGGCGCGCCCAGACCGGTAAACGCCGGCACAAAGTAGACGCGGCTCGCCGGATTGGCGGCGTAGCACAGGTCGGTAACTTCCTCGGGGTTATTGATGAGCTCCAGATCGTCGCGCAGCCACGTCTTGACGGCGCCGGCGTAGCTCACGTTGCCCTCGAGCACGTACTCGGTCACGCCGTCCATGCGCCATGCGAGCGAGCTCGAAAGCCCGTGCGAGCTGGCGACGAACTCGTCGCCGACGTTCATCATGACCGAGCTGCCGGTGCCATAGGTCGCCTTGGCCATGCCGCGGCTATGGCAGCCCTGCGCAAACAAGGCGGCATGGCTGTCGCCGAGCACGCCGTGAATGGGCACGGGTGCCGGCAAAAAGCCGCCCAGGTCCGTCATGCCGAACAGGCCATCGGAATCGGTCACATGTGGCAGGCAGGCCACGTCAACGCCAAAGGCCTCGCACACCGGCTCGCTCCAGCAGCCACGGCGCAGGTCAAAGAGTTGCGTGCGGCTGGCGTTGGACCAGTCGCAGCGGAACTCCGCGCTGCCCGTGAGCGTCCAGACCACCCAGGCATCGATGGTGCCCAGGCACAGCTCGCCCGCTGCAGCGGCCTCGGCAGCCGTGGGAACGTTCGCGAGGATCCAGGCCATCTTGCCCGCCGGGTAGTAGGGCGAGAGCACTAGACCCGTCGTGTCGCGCACCAGCTCGGCCACGCCCTCGCGCGCGGCCAGCTCGTCGCACAGCTCGCGGGCGCGGGCGCACTGCCACACCACGGCGTCGCACAGCGGCTCGCCCGTCGTGCGGTTCCAGGCAACGGTAGTCTCGCGCTGGTTGGAGATGCCGATGCCGGCGACGTCGGCCGGATCGACCCCGGTCTCCTCCACCACGGCGCGCGCCACGGCCAGCACGTTGGCGGCGATCTCGGCTGGATCATGGCTCACCCAGCCGGCCTCGTTGACAATCTGGCGATGCGAGCGATCGGCACGATGAATCAAATGGCCGCCCTCGTCCACCAGCAGCGCCTTGGTGCCCTGCGTGGATTGATCGATTCCGATGATGTAGCGGCCCATGGCCACCCCTTTCAAAACGAATGTGACAAAGGGGCGGTCCCTTTGTCACATTCCAGTTACTCTGCGGGCAAGAACTCGGCGACGGTCTGCGCGATTCCGGCACCCGTCAGGCCGTAGTGCGCAAAGACCTCGGGGCTCGTACCGGTGATGACCGGCGCGTCGGGCAGGGAGAGGCACTTGACCGGACGCGGGCAATGCTCGCCCACGACCTGCGCGACCATGGAACCCAGGCCGCCGAAGGGGCTGTGCTCCTCGACGGTCACGACGGCGCGCGTGGCGCCGGCGGCCTCGATCACGGCCTCGGCGTCGAGCGGCTTGACGCAGTACATGTCGAGCACCGTTGCCGAGATTCCCTGCTCGGCCAGCAGATCGGCGGCGTCCACGGCGTGGCGGACCATCTCGCCGGTGGCGACGAGCGTCACATCGGTGCCGCGACGCACCCAGGTGGCGCGATCCATCTGGAACGGACACTCGTCCTCGGTGTACACGTCCTCGACCGGGTTGCGCCCCACGCGGATGTAGGCCGGCTTGTTGTCGGCTACCAGGGCGCGCACAAGCTCGGCGGTCTGGAAGCGGTCGCTCGGCAGATACACGCGCATGTTGGGAATCGCGCTCATAGCGGCGATATCCTGCGCAGAATGGTGGCTCATACCCAGGGCGCCATAGGACACGCCGCCCGAGATGCCGATGAGCTTGACGTTGGTGTTGGAGTACGAAACGTCGACCTTGCACTGCTCATACGAACGCGTGGTCACAAAAGACGCCGGCGAGGCGGCCCAGGCCTTCTTACCGCACGAGGCCATGCCGGCAGCGATGCTCACCAGGTCCTGCTCGGCAATGCCGACCTCAATGGACTGCTGGGGATACTGATCGAAGAACGGTGTGAGCGACGCGGAGCCGCGGGAGTCGGAGCACAGGACGACGATGTCTTTATCGGTTGCGGCGGCCTCGAGCAGCGTGTCGCAGATAACCTTGCGGTTGGCGATCTTGTTAGCCATTGATAGCCTCCTTATGGGCAGCGAAATCGGCGATGATCTGGGCATATTCCTCATCGTTGGGCAGGTGATGATGCCAGGCGGCCTTGTCCTCCATAACCGGCGAGCCGTAGCCCTTCACCGTGTTGAGGATGATGACCGTGGGCTTACCCTTGGTCTCGGCGGCCAGCGTCAGCGCGGCGTCGATGGCCTGGACGTCGTTGCCCGGAATGGACAGCACGTTCCAACCGAAGGCGGCCCAGCGCTCCTCCTGCGAATCCTGCTTCATGACGTCTTCGGTGCTGCCGCTGATCTGCAGGCGGTTGCGGTCCACGAGCGCGCACAGGTTATCGAGCTGGTAGTTGCCGCCGCTCATGGCGCCCTCCCAGACCGAGCCCTCGGCAAGCTCGCCGTCGCCCATGATGGTGTAGACGCGGTAGTCGCGGCCATCCATCTTGCCGGCAAGCGCCATCCCGACGGCCACGGGCAGGCCGTGACCCAGCGAGCCCGAGTTCATCTCGATGCCCTTGAGCTTGTTGTTGGGGTGGCCGATGTAGGGGCTGCCGAACTTGGAGAAGCGGGCCTTGACGTCATCGAGGTCAAGATAGCCCTCGTGGCAGAGCACCGCGTAGTAGGCCTCCATGGCGTGGCCCTTGGAGAGCACGAAGCGATCGCGGTTGGGATCGTCGACGGTCTCGGGAGAAATGTTGAGGTGGTTGGCGTAGAGGGTCATGAGGGCATCGATGACCGACATGTCGCCGCCGATGTGCCCGCCGGCGCCAGCCATGATGATATCGACGCAATCGCGGCGAAGGTCCCAACGCAGGGATTCAAGCTCTTCGATAGTTGCCATTTCTACTCTCCTCGCAGGTAAGCTTTGACGTCTTCTTCGATGGGATCGTACAGGTCGGGGACAATGCCGATGTACTTGCACGCCTCGTATAGCACCGGCACCACGTTGGCGTGGATGGCGACACAGTGGTGGATGTAGGGACCCTCGACGATCTTGGCCTCGAGGCGCTTGAGGTTTTCGACCTCGACCCACAGGTAGGTGCCCATGCCGGCCGGGCCGTCGATGCCGCGGGCGTTGCCCAGCAGCAGCGAGTACTCGCCGTTGTCGCCGTCAAAGCGGGCAAGGGTGAGGTCGCCGTGCTTGGCCTCGGCCGTCAGCGCGCCGGGGTGATCGAAAGCCAGCGGGTAAGTGAGCTTGGGCTTGACGGCCGCGCAGCTGCAGGGCCAGGGGCCGCAGTGCTGCAGCAGCTCGCCGTTCTCGTTGTCGGGATGACGCACGGTCCAGTCGGCAAACATGCCGCGGTGACGGCCCAGGTCGGCGGCCTCGACCATCAGCGCGGTGATGGCGCCGTGGATATCGGTCTCGCATACGATAGGAATGCCCATCTCGTTGAGGATGGCGTTGGCGGCGCAGGGCATAATGCCCAGCTCGTCCTGCAGAGCGTTCCAGCACTGAATGGCACCGGCGTTGCAGCCATACTTCTCGACCAAGCGCTTCATGGCGATAGCAAGACCGGCGACCGCGGGGACCTTGTCCTCGGGAATGCAGATCTCAAAGCTGTCGTTGATGTGGGCAAGCATGGAGGCCATGGCCTGCTCGTCGGCCTGGGCGTCGCGCACAGCCTGGACAAGCTCGGTCATGGGGATAGGCGAAAGCTGAATGTTGAACTTCTCGAGCAGCTCGCCCTCGTTGCACATGGTGGACCAGAAGTCGAACGGGCGAGTGGCCATCTGCAGGATGCGGGTGTGCTTGAAAGTCTTGACCACGTTGCACACGGCCAAAAAGTCCCAGACACCGCGCTCGAACTCGGGATCGGTCAGACGGCAGTTGGTCATGTAGGTGAAGGGAACCTGGAAGCGACGCAGGACCTTGCCGGTCGCGAACAGACCGCACTGGCTGTCGCGCAGACGAGTGCCGTCGGGCTCGGGGCGCTCGTCGCGCGGGCCCCACAGCAGCACGGGCAAGCCGAGCTCGCGGGCAAGGCGGGCGCAGACATACTCGGTACCAAAGTTGGCGTGGCACAGCATGATGCCGTCGACGCCCTCGGCGCGGAACTTCTCGACGATAGGCGCGATATGGCTGTCGTCGAACAGCAGGCCCTCGTCGTTGATGTCGTCGATATCCACGATGTCGACGCCGATCTCGCGCAGACGATCAGCCGTCAGGCCGCGATACTTGATCGCGTCCGGCGCGCTAAAGATGCTGCGGCGCGTGGGTACAAAGCCGAGCTTGATCTTATCCATGTACGTCCTCCCCTAATCACATGTTCAGTAAACAGATGTGTGTTTCGTTTTGTTCTGTTTACTAAATGTTTTACTCTTTTGTTTAAAAGTTTAGCGCGAAAGTCTCGTAAACGGTAGAGAAATCAGCCTAAACGGTATGTAAACAATCTGAACATACAAGGGCAACAAAAAGAGGGCCCCGAAGGACCCTCTCTATCCGCATATGTATGTACGCGAAATCAATACCGCCCTATTCCCGCGAGCACACCGCCCGCGGGGGTAATCTGGCTGCAAGGCCCGTGGTTACGCGCCCATCTTGCGATAGACGTCCACAAACTCCTTGGCAAGGATGCCAAAGCCCTCGGCACTCATAAGCTGATCTTCGGCATGAACAACCAAAAGATCGATGCTCAGGTTCTCGCCAGCTGCAGTCTGCTGGACAAGGCCACCGTGAGCCGCGTGACCCTCGGCATAGTGCTGCTGGCCCTCGGCGATCTTCGCCTCGGCCTCTTCGAACTTGCCGTCACGAGCTAGGTGAATCGCATCGATGTAGCAGGTGCGCGCGCAACCGACGCCCGCAATGATCTGAAAGCTCTGAAGCTGAATCTCTTCTGCCGTCATACCTACAGTCCCATCAGTTCCTTGGCCTGGGCCAGAGCCTTGGCGCCGTCCATCATGCCGTAGATGGCCATGGGGATCACGCCGACCGGTACCTCGGGGCACGCGGCAGAGACCTCGTCCTTGGCATAGCCAACCTGCGGCCCAAGCAGGATGCAGTCGGCATTGCGGCCGATGGTGGCAGCCTCGCTGACGGCGTGGGCGGAGACCTCGCACTCCAAGCCCTCGGCGTCGGCAGCCTTCTTGATGTTCTTCATGATGATGCTCGTGGACATGCCACCGGCGCACATAAGAACGATGTTTTTCATTGCAGTTCCTTTCCTGTAACCCCTCACAGGGACTTATATGTTTCGGCAATCAACGCGATCGGCCGAACCTACGAACTTACGGACAATGACCTACTCGGCAGAAGCCTTTGCGGCGGCCTCCTCCTCGAGGGCCTCCTTGTCGGCCATCTTGACAAACGGGATGAACAGCAGGGCAACGGCGAGAATCGCAGCGCAGACAATGACAACCAGACCAGGACCGCCGATGAAGAAGTCGGTGATGGGCAGCGGCACGACGAACGGCATGTTGACCGTCGGGTTATACGCGTTGCCAAGACCCAGCAGCAGACCAATAGCGGCAACGGCGCATGCGACCGGCTTGAGCAGGATGTAGGGGATGAACATATAGGGGTTCATGGCGACGGGCGTACCAAAGATGATGGGCTCGGAGATGTTGAAGATGGCAGGCACCAGAGCGACCTTGGAAAGCGTCTTGTAGCGCTCGGACTTGGCCGTGAGCAGTGCAAGCTCCATGCCCAGGGCGTCAACAGAACCCACGGAGAACATAACGATGAACGGCAAATACGGAAGCGGCTGGCCGGCAAGGTATGCCTCGACGTTGGCCAGAGCGCACGTCGAAACGACCGGCATGTACACGCTCATCAGGACGCTGGGATGTACACCAAAGAAGAACAGCAGGTTGCACAGGATAAAGTAGACGACGACGGCCCACGGGCTGGAGCCCAGGAACATAACGGGCACCGCAATGGTGGAGTTGATGAGGTTAAAGACATCGCCGTAGCTCGTCAGGCCCATGCCCCACTTAAGCAGCGCGGCCGAGGTAAAGATGACGATGGCGCAGAACATCGGGGACAGCGAGTCGTTGACGAACTGCGGAACGGAATCGGGCATGGGAATGGCGATATGCTTCATAAGGAAGTTGAGCGCCTTCGGCACGATCAGCGCCACGAGCAGGGCCACGAACAGACCCGAGCTGCCCAGGTAACGGGTGGTGATGAAGGTCGAGCCGTCCTCGGCATGGCCCAGCGGGATCAGCAGGAGCAGAACGCCAATGGACGCAACCGTCGTCGTAAGGCCCTTGTTCTCAAGCACCTTGCCGTAGGAGTACGAAACCGAAGCGCACATGTAGATGGCACCGAGGTTCATGGTGACGACCAGCACATCGGCAATCGTCGCCGACATGCCAGTGCCGGTAAGGAACGCCTGCAGCGGCGGGATCGGCAGTCCGTTGATGATGGAGAGCAGCGCCACGCCCAGCGTAACGGGCATGGTCGCCATCATGCCGGACATAAGGCCCTTTACGACCTTAAAGCTGCTCACTTTGTGGGCAATGGGGCCCACGTGCTTCTCGAGGAAGCCCTGCATCGAATCGAGAACGCTCATTTCGTGTTCACTGATCCTCTCTAAACGATTCATCTAGCTGTCAAGCGGGAAATTGCGGCCGACTCTTTCCCGCCTATGACCAAGGGAAATATGGTTATGCCTTGAGCTCGAGGACGAGGAGCCAATCCCCAACCTCGGGTTTGTCAGGCAGTGTGATGCTGTCCGTGACGGCAGAGACGTTCTCGCCGTCACGGTATGCGCCCGTGCGGGGGTTAAACCATCGGCTTGCATAGGCAGCGCCCGTCGGCACGCCCTCGATAGCAAGCTTTCGGCGCACGGTATCGCCAAAGTACGCGACGATGCGCGAAAGGTCTCGGTTGGCGGTTGCCAGCGGAGCCTTGTTGGCAAACAGGTTGCCCGCATCGGTCGTTTCGTAGGGAGCGAGCTCCCAGAAGTGATTTTCTTCGTAGAAGGAGCGCATATAGCCCATCTGGACTGCACCCTCTCCGTCTACCGCCTGGGCCCACGTAATGCCAAAGCGGTTGAAGATCGCCATAAAGGGATCGAGCTCCTCGGGACTTTCCCACACGTTGTCCCAGATGCCCTGGGCTCCGTAGGTATAGCCAGCGCCGCCCGCCTGCATGCAGATATACGCCACGCGACGCAACATGTCTGCGGTGCACAGGCGCGTACCCATTTCCTCGAGCGTCGAGCAAAACTCGTAGAGCGCCTCGCCCTCGACGAAGGGCTTGTCGTCATGAGCTGCCAGATAGTCAAAGTAGTCGCTCGCCTTGATCAGGTAATCGCCATGACCGGCCTGGTTGAGCGTAAAGTCCATCCAAGCCTCGTCCTGGTAGTAATCGGCAAAGGGGCGCTCGTTGGTATAGTGCGCCGTAGCCAGGTGGCCATAGCCGTCGCGGGCCTCGATCTCCAAGGCGACCTCACGCCATCCGTCGATCAAAGCGGCTCGATCTTCTTTGCCATACCCGGCAACCTCGCCGGCAAGCGTCCAAACCATCGGATATGCGCCATAGCGCGCCACCAGATAGCGGGCAAGGTGCTTTTGATGCTCCACGCCATGATCGCCGCGAATAGAAAACGCCCATGCCTGGCCAAGCGCGTTGACCAAACCGGCATCGGCGACATAGGCCATGCGGCGATCAAGCTCCTGCCGGTAGAAAGCAACATTGGGCAGATCCTCTGCGCCCTTGGGCATACCGCCGTCAATCCAGTAGCGACCATCTGCGCCCATGTCAGAGCGCAAGTTGGTCTGGTAGACGGTAAATCCCTGCTTGGCACGCAGGTCGACCATGCCGCGGAACTGACTCGTCATGCCAGGGTGGTTCGACTTGTCCCAGCTCTCGCGGTAGGCAAACTCCCAGTGGGTGTCGCCGAGCCAAAAAAACGGCGTGCCATCCGAATAGGCAAATAAGTGCGGGTTGTCCGCGACGCGGATAAAGCCGTGGCGATACAGGTCGAGGTCGCCCGTGTACGGTACAGCCTCGACGCTGCCCACACGGCCATTAAGACCGGTCTGCTCGGGAGCCTCGATACCATAGTTCCAAGCGCCGAGCTCGGTCGGGGCAAACGAGACGCGGTAGGTGCGGTCGCCGTCCCAGTAGGCCTCGCGGCGGATCACCCTGCCGCTCGGACCGACAAACTCCGCCCAAATCTCAACATCCAAAAACGGGTTGTCGAACGAACAGGCGCTCTCAAACGTCAGAACGACCGGACGCCAGATCTCGGCGACAGCGTCTTGGTTCAACGTCGTATCCATTACAGACCCCTCTCCGGTCTTAATACCTACTAGTTCAGTCCCCGCTCGCTCGCGGACCTCACGGCAAAGTCGACGATCGCCCGGGCGTCTTCGGCACAGACAAAGCCTTGCGACACCTCAATCGCCGTATCGCGCTCGCACAGGGCGCGGTAATTTTCGAGCGATCCGTACAGCTCCTTGAGCATCGATGCCGAGAACGACTCCATGTGGCCAAACAGCCCATCCTTGTCGCTCGTCTTATCGACCGTGCCCTGACCCGGCTCGACCAGGCTCGTGTTGGAGTAACGGGCAAACGGATGCTCGAGCAGGCAGGTGCGAAGACCGCCCTTGGTGTTGCCCAGGGCATCCTTTACGTTCTCGCCGTTTGCATCCAGCTCAATGCGCGGGCACGTTGCCGGCGCGGCGCCGGTGCGGACCCAACGGAACAGGTTGCGGAAGGCAGCGTGGAAGAGATACTGCGACGGATAGGCGTTTGCCTCGGCATGCTTGCCGACATACACCGGCAGGTGGTCGATACGCTTAAGATCCTCGTCGTCCTGGTAATAGTCGACATAGCTCCACTGCGTATCGTGGGAGGCGCCCGTCACCTCGTACAGTCGGTACTTAAAATCGGGGGCATCGCTATCGGGCATAAGCGTGCGCCAACTCTCAAAGCGACCGTTCTCGCTTTCGGTCTGAAGGGCGATGAACGGCTCCTCGACGTGCTCCACGCGCATCAGGTGATGCGCATAGTCCCGGCAGCACTCATACTGGTTGACGGGAGTGCACAGCGAATGGATGCCGCCGCCGGACAGATAGCCGTCAAACACGCGGCCGTCGCGGCGCACCTCCTCGCGATAGGCAAAGCTGTTGAGGTAGCGGAACAGATAGGCGCCTGACTGGGACCATCCCGTAAGGCAGATCGCCTGGTGCGGATAATCGCGGATCGGGTTGAGGTCGGAGTCCTCGCGCAGGAGCCACGCAAGATCGGTCAGCATATCCCAAAACAGACCCGTCTCGTAGGAGATGTCCATGTCGGGAAGTGCGCCGCCGCGCTCGAGCTCGGCCGGATCATAGTCGAAGGGTCGCTCGGGAGTCGGGTTCGCCCAATTCATAAAGGCATAGCGATCGGGATTGAATTCCTTGAGCTTGGCGATGGTATTGGGCTTGCTGGTGATGCCTACATAGATGTCACCAGAGCGCACAAACTCGCCGTAGCCCAGAATCCACATGCGCTCGATTTCCATGAACGATGTGGGGTTGACAATCTCGACCACCACGTTGCCACTCGCCTGCGCCGGATCTTTGGGCGCGCGGACAACAATGCGATTGGAATAGGGGGCATCGGCGGTCATGACCTCTACGCCGCCATCTTCGTCGGCAGTGCGATACACGTTGGCGGTGCCGTCAACGCGATATTCGCGTTCGACGTAGCCATTCGCGCTCAGATGACAGTAGCGCTCGGCGCTCGAAAACGGATAGCTCTCATCCGTAACGGGCATTTCGGAAATAACGCTGATCATCTCGTCCCCCTTGCTGTTGCGTTTGTTGAGACAAACTCTACTGGGGACGCAACTTAACTTCTATCGATTCTTAAGTTGACTTACTAAATATTTAGCTTAATGAACAGCCGAGTGTTAAGCTCGTTTTAAGTTAACAATCGTTAGGAACCACCATGGCCGTTACTGCAAAACAAATTGCTGATCAGCTGGGAATCTCGGCAGCGGCCGTCTCCCTTGCACTTAACAATCGACGCGGCGTAAGCGAAAAAACACGGCAGCTGGTGCTCAGCACCGCTGAAGCCCTAGGTTACGACTTTAGCAAGATTAAGTTCGAGCGACAAAGAAGCGGAACCGTTGCCTTGGTTGCCTTTAACCGGCGCCGCATCTTTGCGAGCCCCTTTTTCGCCGACATGCTCGCCGGAGTCGAGGGCGCCCTTAGGCATGCGGGATTCTCGTTTTCGCTGGTGAACTACTCGCCATTCGAAAACATTCACCAACAGATCGCCGACATCGCCGAGGCACGATATGACGGCGTCATCATCCTCGCAACCGAGATGTACGAGTCGGATTTTTTGCCGTTTGCATCGCTGGACTGCCCTCTGCTGCTGCTGGACTCATGCATGAGCGTTGGGGTCGACACGGTCAAGATCGACAACGCTGCCAGTATGACACTTGCCGTACAGTACCTGTATTCGAAGTATGGATCGGTCCCCGGCCTGTTAACGACGCCCATTACCTTGGGCAACTTCACCGAACGACGCTTCGCCTACGAGCACGCCATCGGTCAGCTAGCCGGGTCGGAAAAATGCGGCATCATCCACGAGCTCGCCGTCGATCTAGACGAGGCCTACTCGGGCATGCTCGACATTATTGATTCGGGCGAGTCCCTTGCCCAAAGCTACGTCGCCGTCTTTGACGATGTGGCTATTGGAGCCATGAAAGCCTTCATCGAGCGCGGCTATCGCGTGCCCGATGACGTACGCATCGTCGGCTTCGACAACAACATCGGCGGCACCTACGTGCAGCCGCAGCTGACCACGCTCAACGTTCCTTCGCAGTATATGGGCGCCATCGCCGCACGACGCCTCGTCGAGATCATCGACGAGGCCGAGCACCACCCGCTCAAAATCGAGCTGGGGGCATCGCTTATCAAACGCCGTTCTGCCTAGATCTCGCGCACGCTTTGGCGCTCGACAAAAGAGGTCGATACGGCCGGCTTGCAGGTATAGCTCTTGGGATTGCGGATGTTGCCCACCAGACGGCGCACCGCGATCTCGCCCACCTCGTGTTTGGGAACATGCACCGTGGTGAGCGGCGGGTTGGAAAAAGCGCCCAGCGACAGGTCGTCAAAGCCGATGATCGAGACATCCTCGGGCACGCGAATGCCATGCTCGTTGAACGCGCGCATGGCACCAACGGCGAGCACGTCGTTTTCGGCAAAGAAAGCCGTTGGCAGATCTTCGTGCGAGGCGTTGTCGAGCCACGCGCCCATGTCGCGATAAGCGCCCTCGAGCGTGGTGCCCAGCGTGACGCGCCATGTCGGGTTGGCCTCAAGGCCCGCGTCCTCAAGCGCTTGACGATAGCCGCGCTCGCGATCCTTAAAGTTGCGGATACGAAGGTCGCCCGCCAGATAGCCGATTTGCTTGTGACCTTTCTCGATAAGGTAGTCCACGGCACGCAGCACCGAATCGGTATTGGCAATGACCACGGCATCGAAGTACTGGCGGTCGCTCCAGCCATCGAGCACAATCAGGTGGGCAGCGGCGTTAGCGAACAGGGCGTAGTCTTCTTCGCCCAGCTCGGTGCCCATCAGCACGATGGCAGCGGACGGATCGGCAATCAGGCCCTCGACCTGCGGGCGCACGGCGTCCAGGTCGCTAAAGTCGAGCGAGACAAAGCTCGTGCTCATGCCGTGGCGACGTGCCTGGCGCTCCACGCCCTCAATAACCGCGGGATGAAAGGTGCTCTCGTCCAGGATGGCGCCCGTCTTGCGCGCGAGCACAAACTGGATGCTCTCGAGCTGCGTCGACTGCTGATAGCCGAGCGACTGCGCGCACTCCAGGATGACCTTGGCGGTCTCCTCGCTCACGCTGCGCTTGCGGTTAAGCGCGTTGGACACGGTCGCAGGCGAAAAACCGGTGATGCGGCTGATCTCGCGAACACTTGCTTTGGCCATTGTTCCCCCTAGTAACGGTCGCGGTCGAGCATCGTGGCCTGACCGCCCCGTGACTCGACAACTAAACGACCGCAAATTCAATCTAAACAGAATAGTAAATGTTTAATAGCTAGTTTAGCCTGTTGTCAAGCGAAGCGACGCGACTATTCCCCCAACGGGCGTATTTACTCGGTAGCTAATCTGGAACGGGGCACAGAAACCGTTTAGCCCAGGACGCGGGCCATGCGCGCCTTAAACTCCACGAGGAAACGTGGGGCGTCCACGGTGAGCGCCACGAGCGCGCTCTTGTCCGGATCGGACAGACGGTGCTCGTCGCAGATGGTGCGGCCGCGATACTCGCCCAGCAAGTCAACGCGCAGGTTACAGCCGAGCGCGCCCACGAGCGTGGGATCAATCGCCACGGCAACCGCCAGCGGATCGTGCAGCGCGCAGCCGCCCAGGTAGGGCGCGTTCATTTCGTACGAACCGATATAGTGCTCGACCATGCTCGCAAACGCGCAGCCAGCCATAGTGCCCGAGCCCGTCCAGCCGGCAATGTCGCGACGCGTGAGCACCACGCGGTGCGTCACATCCAAGCCCACCATGGTGAGCTTGCGACCTGAACGCAGCACGGCATCGGCCGCCTCGGGATCACTTGCCATATTGGCCTCGGCGCCCGCGCTCACGTTGCCGGGCACGGTAAGCGCACCGCCCATCACGACCACGCGGCCGATGGACATCATCGCCGCCGCATCGCGCTCCAGGGCAAGCGCCAGATTGGTGAGCGGGCCGGTCGCAACGTAGACCAGATCGGGCCCATAGGTACGCGCGGCATCAATCAGGTAATCGACCGCCGCATTGCCATCGGCCGACGTCGCGCCCACCGGCTCGTACGGCGAGGCGGGCACGCTTGCGCCGCCGATGCCGTTCTTGCCGTGGATAAGCGTGGTGGACGCCGGCGGCGTGTAGGGTTCGGTTGCCTTCATGGGACGATCGGCACCCAGGTACACCGGCACCTCGGGACGACCCAACAGGTCGAGCACCGCCAAGCAGTTGTGCGCCGACTGCTCGACGCGCACGTTGCCAAAGCACGTGGTGATGCCGACGAGCTCCACCTCGGGGCTCGCGATGGCATAGGCGAGCGCCATCGCATCATCCACGCCCATATCCAGATCAAGGATCAGCTTCTTGGTTGCCATTGTTCTACTCCGCTTCTCCGTCTACATCCAAACCGTCTAAACCAAACTTGTGCTCGACTTCCGCACGCATGGGAATTGATTGCTGAGCGCCCAGGCGCGACACCGTCACCGCCGAGGCGCGAGCACCCGCCGCCATGCACTCAAAGAGCGGCAGGCCCTCCAGACGAGCCGCCGCCAACGCGCCGATAAACGTATCGCCCGCGGCCGTCGTATCGACCACCGCGCTCGAAAGCGCCGGCATGCGCAGCGGCTCACCGCCATCGCCGAGCGTAACCGAGCCGGCGCCGCCCAACGTGATGACCGCAGCCCCGGCGCCCTTGTCGAGCAGCGCATTGAGCGCGGCGACGCAACTCGCATCATCCGTGGGCAGAATGCCCGTCAGCACCTGGCACTCGGTCTCGTTGGGGCAGACCAGGTCGACCGCAGGCCACGCTCCTGCCGGCAGGTCGCAGGCGGGCGCCGGGTTAAAGATCGTATAGAACCCCAGCTCGTGAGCGCAAGAGAGCGCCGCGGCCGTTGCCATCAGATCACATTCGCCCTGGGCGATAAAGACGCTTCCGGCAGCCGGGGCAAACTCACAAACATCGCCATCGAGCTCATCGGTTACCAGACCTCGCAGCGCGTGGGCAACGTCCTCGCCCGCAAGCGCATGGTTGGCGCCCGGCGACAGCACGATGCGGTTGTCGCTCTCGCAACGAATGATAGTCGCGGTACCGGTCTCCACGTCATCGCGACGCGCCACGAACTCAACGCCCACGCCGGCATCCTGGAGCCCTGCCACGAGCGCATCGCCAAAGGTATCGCGCCCAACAGCGCCGATCATGCACGTGCGCGCACCCATGCGCGCAGCGGCAACGGCCTGATTGGCTCCCTTACCGCCGGCGTTGGTGATAAAACCGCTGCCATCGACCGTCTCGCCCGCACGCGGCATGCGCTCGCACGCCACCGAAAGGTCCATGTTCATGCTGCCGAACACCGCAACGATGCTGTGATCCGCCATGGAAACCTCCTCGTCTTCAGGCTTTGCGCCCACCGTCGACCAACGATTGTGCACTCTCGCACCCCCTATAACTTTAGTCCACTTTGATGTGGACGCGCGCTTGAGCTTGCGCCGGCAGCAAGCATTCACAGGGGCAGGCAGCTACAATGAATACGTGCTGATTATTCTCGTCATTGGATGATGTTTTATGGAACAATTCTCGCAATCGGGCTCGCGCGGTCGACGCCGCACGGGCAACGAGCCGGCGCCGCACGAACGCGTGAAGGGCGAGCGCCGTGCCAACGAGCCGCGACGCACCGCGAGCCCCCATCGCGCTTCTGCCAACAACGCGGGCCGCGCCAACACTCCCGCCGCGGAGCAGACGCCTGCTCGCCCCAAGTCCCGCTACATCCCTGCGCTCGACGGCCTGCGCACGCTTGCCGTCGTCGCGGTGGTGCTCTATCACCTCAACCTCACGTGGGCTCAGGGCGGCCTGCTTGGCGTCACGATCTTCTTTGTGCTTTCGGGCTATCTGATCACGCGCTTGCTGCTCAACGAAGTCGCTAAGACCGGCCGCATCGACCTTAAGAGCTTCTGGATTCGCCGCATCCGTCGCCTGGTCCCCGCCGTGGTAACGGTA
>DBFRXD010000006.1:0-9932 GCA_048502435.1 Collinsella aerofaciens | reverse complement strand
TTGCTGAGGTTCGCCATGCCCTTCTTGAAGTTGAGGACCAGGTCTTCGGCGTTCATGCTGCCCCCATCATCGCGGTCTATGGGGTCAACGATATGGCACCGTGGGGACACATGTATGTCAATCCTGGTCTAACAGAGCCTTATTTAATCCCCGTCCCAGAAAAATCATCCCGCGCGGGCGCTTGGCTCACGCGGGATGATGGCGTCTTATTTATCCTGCTCTAGCAGATCGGACGGCGTGCGGTCGGGCTTGCCACCGCGGAAGATCTCGCGACCGTGCAGGCGATGCTCCAGGTCACGTTCGGCCTTTTCCTCGTCAATCTTGGTCTGGCTCACCGACGGGTCCTCAATCAGCGACGACACCGAGTTCACCTGCTTTTGAATGCGCTCGGAAATCGTGTCGTCCATACTCACGATATGCATCTTCCAGTCGATGTTCGTAGCGGTCGATGAGCTCTTGGTCCACACGAACGTCAGAATGGCGCTCTGATGACCCCTCGCGGGGAACATGCCAAAGAAGGAATCGTGCTGAATGTTGCTGTCCTCATCGATATAGGCGTGAACGTTATACACCACGCGGTCGATCTTGTCGTTGAGCAGCGCGTTGGTCGCAAGCGCCGCGGCCTGGATCTGCCCGTTGGACAGCAGCTCGAGCTCGTTGGCAGACGATGTGTCCAACACCGTCACCTCGACCGTGCCCGTACGCTCATCGGCTTCATCGACGGTAAAGTCGAGCGGGAACTGCGTAAAGCCGTTGCCCCACTCGAGTCCACCCTTGAGTGCCGTGGAAACGGTATCAACCGAAACGCTCTCGGACAGGTTGGCGGTATTCAGACGGCGCATCACGCCGTAGCCGATCTGCATGCCCACGATCAGCACCAAAATACCGATGACCACGGCCATCGCGGTCTTCGTAATGGTATGGCTCACCTGCGAGCCCGAAGGGTCGTCCTCGGACAGCGGGTCGATCTGTTTTGTCTGGCTTGCGCGATCTTCGCTGCGAAGCTGCGCCAGCGCCGCCTTGTCGCCGCGCTTGGCCGCTGCCTCTTTTTCGCGCATGCGCTCGGTGCGCTTTTTGGCAAGCGTCGGATCCAAAACGCCGGATGCGTCGATCTCGGAGAATAACTCCGTCACTTCTTCCGGAGTCAAAGGGTTCTTCTCAGCCATATACTTCCTGTCATATCAATCAGTCGAGCTCGTGCGCACGCGCACCTTCGAACTGCATTCGATAGTAACGGGCATAGGTGCCGCCACGGGCGAGAAGCTGCTCGTGCGTGCCACGTTCCACAACGCGACCATGCTCGACGGTCGCAATCTCGTCGGCATGCTTAATGGTCGAGAGACGATGGGCGATGATGATCGTGGTGCGGCCGCGCGCCAGGCGCTCGAGCGACTCCTGCACCGCCTCCTCGCTCTCGTTATCCAAGGCGCTCGTCGCCTCGTCCAGGATCAGGATCTTGGGGTTCTTGAGAAACACGCGTGCAATGGCTACGCGCTGCTTCTGACCGCCCGAAAGACGGCTGCCGCGCTCGCCCACGACCGTGTCGTAGCCCTGCGGCAGCGACTCAATGAAGGCATCAATATTGGCGCGGCGGGCGGCCTCGGCGATCTCTTCTGCCGTGGCGCCCGGCTTGCCGTAGGCGATGTTCTCGCCGATCGTACCGTCAAACAGATAGACATCCTGCTGCACCAGGCCGATGGCACGGCGCAGGCTCTGCTGCGTCACATCGCGCACGTCTTGACCGTCGATGCTAATGGATCCGGTAGCCACGTCATAAAAGCGCGGCAGCAGCGAACAGGTCGTGGACTTGCCACCGCCCGAAGGGCCAACCAAAGCGATGGTCTGCCCGGGCTTGATGGACAGGTCCATATGGTCGATAACGGGACGCTCGTCGGCATCGCCCTCGCCCAGCTCAACATCCTCGTAGTTAAAGCACACGTCGTGATACTCCACGGCGCCGGCAGTCACCTGCAGATCCGTGGCGCCCGGCTTGTCCTGGATATCCGGCGCGGTCGAGAGCACCTCGTCCATACGCTTAAAGCCGGCGATAGCCTTCTGATACGTTTCGGCCGAATTGACGAGTGTCTCGAGCGGCGTGCAGAACAGCGAAATATAGAGTGCAAAGGTCGCCATATCGACCGCCTGCAGCTGTCCCTGGGCGACCAGCCAGCCGCCCAGCAGCACCACGATCACATAGAGCACACCCGAGAGCAGGCCATACGTCGCGGTATAGACGCCCATGGCGTGATACATGTTCTCCTTGGACGAAAGATAGCGATTGTTGGAGGCGCGGAACTTGAAGCGTTCGGTCTCCTCATTGGCAAAGCTCTTGACCACGCGCATGCCCGCCAGCGAATCCTGCAGCTGCGCATTGATGCCGCTGATTTTTTTGCGGTTGTCGCTAAAGACCTCGCGCATGCGCATGTTCTGCCAAAACATGATGACCGCAAACGCCGCCGTCACCACGGCCATGGCGAGCGCCAGGACCGGGGCGATGGTAAAGAGGATCACAAACGAGCCGATGATCTCGATGCCGCAGATGATGATCCACTCGGGCACGTGATGCGCCGCCTCGCAGATATCGAACAGGTCGTTGACCACGCGGCTCATCATGTCGCCCGAGCTGTTGCGGTCGAAGTACGCAAAGCTAAAGCGCTCATACTGGTCGAACAGGTCCTCGCGCATCTTGGACTCCATGCGCGCGCCCATCACGTGACCCCAATAGCTCACAAAGTAGCGGCAGGCGCAGCGGACGGCATACATCAGCACCAAGCCCACCGCGATCATGCCGAGCGCCTGCATAATGGCAGCCTGACCCTGAGTAAATAGCCCACCGGTCAAATTACGCAGAATAATAGGAAAAGCAAGGTCAATGGCGGCAAGCACCAGAGCACAAACAGTATCAGCAACAAAAAGCCCCATCTGGGGCTCGTAATACGAAAGAAACCTCTTCAGCATGTGATCCTCAAAGAAATATCAGCAACGTAAGGCCCTGGGACAAAGCAATCAGTAGTACTTGTCCCAGGGCTATCCCCACTCGTTAAAGCTCCGTGCCCCCAAGGCGGTGCGCGATGCTATCGCAGGCCAAGGCGCCCACGACGGTCTTGGCGTCTTCGATCTTGCCGTCGAGCACGGCGTCGATCAGCTCGTGCAGCGGCACCAGGTCCACGTTGACAAACTCGTCATCATCGGGGTTGGGCGCATCAAACTCGAGCTTGGTGGCCAGGTAGATGTGGATGATCTCATCGCAAAAACCGCAGGACGTGACAATCGACGTCAAAAAGCGAATACGACCAGCCCTAAAGCCCGTCTCCTCGTGCAGTTCGCGCTTGGCGCAATCGAGCGGGTCCTCGCCTGGATCGAGCTTGCCGGCGGGAATCTCGACCGTCACGCGGTCGATGGCGGTGCGGTACTGACGCACCAGTACGATCTTGCCGCTCTCGGTCAGTGCCACAACGGCCGCCGCACCCGGATGGCGAACGATATCGCGGGCGCTGCGGTGACCGTTGGGCAGCTCAACCTCAAGACGGTGGACGTCGAGGATCTTGCCCTTCCAGGCGCACTCCTCCGAAAGAATCTTCTCGTGCAGCTCGGCATCGTGCGGGTCGTCGTCGCCCAGCACCAGCGCCGGCTCGTCAGCGACCTCGCCACCAGGCTCGCCCTCGGCGTGCCCATACATGCGGCTGTCCTCTTCGACGATCTGCGCGTCCACGAGCTCTTCGTTCTTCTCGTCCATCCGTCTCATTCCTCTCGGATTTTAGGCATCCCAGGCGTCGCGGCCGCGCAGCGCGCGCAGGCCGATATCGTGACGCAGGGTCTTGCCCTCAAAATCAATCTTCTCGCAGGCCTCGTAGGCAAGGTTGCGAGCGTTCTCGAACGTGTCGCCCAGAGCGGTCACGGCAAGCACGCGGCCACCATTGGTCACGAGCTGGCCGTCCACCACGGCAGTGCCCGCGTGGTACACGGTCACGTTCTCCATGGCCTCGGCATCGGCGATACCGGTAATGACCTTGCCTTTCTCGTAGCTGCCGGGATAACCCGCACTCGTCAGGACAACGGCCACGGCCCACTCGTCACGCCAGTCGAGTTCAATCTGGTCGAGCTCGCAGTTGGCACAAGCCAACATGACCTCGACCAGGTCGTTCTTAAGGCGCGGCAGAACGACCTGCGTCTCGGGGTCGCCAAAGCGGGCATTGAACTCCAGCACCTTGGGGCCGGCAGGCGTGAGCATAAAGCCGCCGTACAGGCAGCCGCGGTAGTCGATACCCTCGGCGGCGAGCTCGGCCACGGTCTGCTCCATGACCTTCACCATGGTGGCGTGCTCCTCATCGGTCACGATGGGCACCGGGCTGTAGACGCCCATGCCACCGGTGTTGGGGCCCTTGTCGCCCTCGAGCGCACGCTTGTGGTCCTGCGAGGTGGCCATGGGGCGCACGGTCTTGCCGTCGGTAAAGGCCAGCAGCGAGCACTCGGGACCAACGAGCATCTCCTCGATGACCACGGTATTGCCGGCATCGCCAAAGGTGCCGCCAAAGCACTCGCGCACGGCCTCCTCGGCCTGCTCAAGTTCGGTCGCCACGATAACGCCCTTGCCCGCGGCAAGGCCGTCGGCCTTCACGACCAGCGGGGCGCCCTGCTCGCGCACGTAGGCGAGAGCCGAAGCCTCGTCGGTAAACGAGCCGTAGGCTGCCGTCGGAATGCCCGCACGCTCCATGAGCTGCTTGGAGAACAG
This sequence comes from Collinsella aerofaciens, assembly GCA_048502435.1. GTDB lineage: Bacteria > Actinomycetota > Coriobacteriia > Coriobacteriales > Coriobacteriaceae > Collinsella > Collinsella aerofaciens_CL. The sequence continues at coordinate 5,200 of DBFRXD010000006.1, read as the reverse complement.
CTTGGAGCCCTCCATCTGGGCGCCCTCGGCACCCGGGCCAAAGCAGGGAATACCCGCCGCGCGCACGGCGTCGGCCACGCCCGCCACGAGCGGAGCCTCGGGGCCAATTACCACGAGTCCGCATCCGTGGCTCTGCGCAAACGCCGCCACGGCCGCAGGATCGCAGTCGTCGAGAACAACGTTCTCGCCGCAGCTCGCGGTGCCGCCGTTACCCGGCGCGATGTAGAGCTTGCCGGCGCGCGGTGATGCTGCGAGCTTAGCTGCCAAAGCATGCTCACGGCCGCCGCTGCCCAACAACAGGATGTCGATGGTTTGAGTGTCCGCCTTCAAGGGTGCCTCCTCTATGGATGAACGGCCCGCTCCGCGCGAGCCCTTTGCAAGCAAATATACCCCTCGGCCGCCCGTCCGGGCTGCAAAGGGGTATATCGCAATAACCAAATAGTCCCGATTACTTCCAGAATCGGTTGATGATCTGCTCGCGACCAGCGCCAACGCCAATGAACGTCACGCGGGTGTGTGCCAGATCCTCGATAAACGCCACGTAGTCCTGAGCCTCCTGCGGCAGCTCCTCAAAGCTGCGGCAGCCGGTGATATCGCACTTCCAGCCAGGAAGCTCCTCGTAGATGGGCTTGGCGTGCTCAAAGCGAACCTGATGCTCGGGCACGCTGGTATAGCGCTCACCATCGACGTCGTAGGCCACGCACACCTTGATGGTGTCGAAAGCCGAAAGCACGTCGAGCTTGGTCATGGCGATATCGGTGAGGCCGTTGACGCGCGAGGCGTAGTTGGCGATGGGGCCGTCGAACCAGCCGCAGCGACGACGGCGACCGGTGGTCACGCCGTACTCGTAGCCCTCCTCGGTCAGCGTGTGACCGGCCTCGGACTCATAGGAAAGCTCGGTGGGCATGGGGCCCGAACCGACGCGGGTGATATAGGCCTTCATGACGCCCAGTACGCGGTCGACGTTCTTCATACCGACGCCGGAGCCGGTGATGGCGCCGCCGGCGGTGCAGTTGGAAGACGTCACGTACGGATAGGTACCGTGGTCGATGTCGAGCAGCGTCGCCTGGGCGCCCTCAAACAGCAGGTCCTTGCCCTCGTCAATCATGTTGTTGAGCAGCAGACTCGTCTCGGTGATGTAGGGACGCAGGCGCTCGGCCATCGGCAGGTACTCGTCGCAAATCTGGTCCACGGTGTAGGTGGGCAGATTGTAGATGAGCTCGAGCTCGGGGTTCACGCGGGCGAGAGCGGTCTCCAGCTTGTCGCGGAACAGCGTCTCGTCGAGCATGTCCTGCATGCGCAGACCAATGCGGGCCATCTTGTCCTGATAGCACGGACCGATACCGCGCTTGGTGGTACCGATGTTCTTCTTGCCGAGCTTCTGCTCAAAGGCGCCATCCAGATCAATGTGGTACGGCATGATGACATGCGCGTTTCCGCTAATCTTGAGGTTCTTGGTGGTGATGCCGTCGGCCTCGAACATGTCGATCTCCTCAAGGACAACCTTGGGGTTGACGACGCAGCCGTTACCGATCACCGACACGTGGTCGGAATACATGATGCCGGAGGGCACCTGGTGCAGGCCGTACTTCTTGCCGTTGACGACGATGGTGTGACCGGCGTTGTTGCCGCCCGAGTAGCGCACGACGGCATCGAAGTCGCCGGCGACCAGATCGCAAATCTTACCCTTGCCCTCATCGCCCCACTGGGCACCGACCAAAACGGTTGACGGCATGTTTACTCCTTACATTCATGGACTGTCTACGCGCCACGCCGGCACGCAGAAGCACAAAACATTCCCAGTATACCCGTGCAACGGGTGCCTGTCCTACTCCTCGGCATGTGCCCCATCAAGCTCATAGAACTTGGTGGATGCCGGCAGGAACATCAGGTCGACGTCGCCGATCGGGCCCGAACGGTTCTTGGCCACGACGATACGCGTAACGCCCTCGTCGGGTCGATCGTCGCGTGAGGCTTCGGCCTCGTCGGCGGAGCGGTCCAAGAACATAACGATATCGGCGTCCTGCTCGATAGAGCCCGATTCACGAAGGTCGGAAAGCTGCGGGCGCTTGCCGGTACGGGATTCGACCTGACGCGAGAGCTGCGACAGCGCGATGAGCGGGATCTTGAGCTCCTTGGCCATGATCTTCAGACCACGCGACATCTCCGAAACCTCGACGGTACGGCTCTCGGAGCGGCGTCCCGGCGGAGGACTCACCAGCTGCAGGTAGTCCAGGATGATGATTGCCTTCTCCTTGTTATGGAGCATACGGCGGCTCTTGGCGCGAATCTCGGTCACCGTGGTGCCGGGCGTATCGTCAATCAGAATATCGAGCTTGGACAAGGTCTGCGTAGCCTCGTTGATATTGGCCCACTGCTCGGGGCTAATGCGGCCCATGCGGAAGTCACTGATCGAGATCATGGCGTAGGCGCAAATCAGACGCTGGGCAATTTCCTTGCCCGACATCTCCAGCGAGAAGAAGCCGACGGTATAACCAGCAGCGGCAGCGTTGAGCGCCAGATTCAGAGCGAACGACGTCTTACCCACGGCAGGACGGGCGCCGATGATGATGAGCTGACCCTCGCGGAAGCCCATGAGCATACGGTCGAGCGACGGGAAGCCCGTGGGCACGCCCGCAGCCTGGCCACCGGCCTGGCACACTTCCTCGGCCTCGTTATAGGCCTCGACCATAAACTCGGTCAGCGTCTTGTAGCTCGACTTGACCTCGCGTGCCGTGACCTTGAGCAGCTTGCTCTCGGCTAGCTCCACGACCTCTTTGGTGTCGGTGGGGGCGTTATATGCCAGCGCGTTGATCTCGTTAGTGGCGCCGATCAGCTCGCGCAGCATCGAATCGCGGCGAACGATGGCGGCATGGTGCTGCCAGTTGACGAGCGACAGAGTCTGACCCATCAGCTCCAAAATGTAGGCCTCGCCGCCCACGGCATCGAGCTTGTTGATGCTTCGCAGGTAATCGATCAGCGAGATGGAGTCGATGGGAATGCGGCTGTTGTACATATCGACCATCGCGGTGTAGATGGTCTTATGAATGGGCCGGTAGAAATCATCGGGCTGCAGCTCGACCTGGGCCTCTTCGACCACCTCGGGCGATAGCAGCATAGCGGCCAGTACATTGGCCTCTGCATCTTGGTTTTGGGGAAGACCCAACTTTGAGCCGCGGTCCTCGACCGTCAGCCCCATCTCCCTTTCGTCATATGCCATGAGCATCCTCATTCATATCGCTTGCGAGCATCCATAGTATCAGCCACGGTCCCAAAACGGGCCGCGCCCCGGCAATCATCACCGAACGAAACGGATGAACGGTCCCGTATATAGGACTTCGACGCACCGTTCACCATGACACTCACTCAGCGCAAAAAACAAAAGGGCGCCCTGGTCTCCCAGAGCGCCCTTCTTAGAACAAGATTGTTGCGTTGCAGCAAATGCTACTCGGCAGCAGCCTCAGTCTCGACCTCGGCGGTCTCGGCCTCGGCGACCTCAGCGGCCTCCTCGACCTCAGCCTCGGCAGCGAGCTCCTCGGCGGTAACGCCAACGAGAACGACAACCTCGGCCTTGATCTCGCGGTACAGCGAGATGGCAACGGTGTGGGCACCGGCAACCTTGATGGGCTTACCGAGCTCGACGCGCTTGCGGTCGATGTCCATACCGAGCTGAGCCTTGATGGCGTCAGCGATCATAGCGGCGGTAACGGAGCCAAAGAGGATGCCCTCGTCGCCGACCTTGACGTCAACGGTGACCGTCTTGCCCTCGAAGGCAGCCTTGGTCTCGTTGGCGGTAGCCAGACGGACGGCCTCGCGCTTGGCGATGTTGTTGCGACGCTCGTCAAGCTGCTTGAGGTTGCCCTTGGTGGCGGCAACAGCGAGCTTCTTGGGGAACAGGAAGTTCTCAGCGTAACCCTGAGCGACCTCTACGACGTCACCCTCGCCGCCCTTGCCCTTGATCTCATCGAGAAGAATAACCTTCATGATGCGTCTCCCTTCTTAGCCGCGGTCGCGGTTGCCACGAGAGGAAACCACGGGGACGGTGTACGGCAGGAGAGCCATCTCGCGGGCGCGCTTGATGGCGTTGGCGATGTCATGCTGATGCTGCGTGCAAGCGCCAGTGACGCGACGGGGCTTGATCTTGCCACGGTCGGTCATGTACTTACGGAGAAGCTGAGTGTCCTTATAGTCGATGAACTCAGTGTTCTCCTTGCAGAACTGGCAGTACTTACGACGCGGCTGACGTGCAGAAAAATCATTAGCCATGTCAAAATACCTTTCATTTGGCAACTTCGGCGAACCGAAGCCGCCTCTCACTCAAAAATAGGTGAACAACCCTTAGAACGGGATGTCCTCATCGTAGACGTCGACCGCGGGCGGCGTAGCCACCGGCGCGGCAGGACGTGCTGCAGGCGCGGGAGCTGCGGGGGCGTAACCGCCCTGGTCGTAGCCACCCTGGCCACCACGGGAGCTCATAAACTCGATCTCATCGACGATGACCTCAAGTTTGCTCCGGCGCTGGCCGTCGCGCTCCCAAGAGCTGTAGCGCAGCTTGCCCTCGATCGCGACCTTGTTTCCCTTTGCCAGGAAACGGCTCACGGCCTCGGCGCGGGTGCCGAACATGGTGCAGTCGACAAAGTTGGGATAGTCCTCCCACTCGCCAGTCTGCGCGTTGCGGCGACGATCGTTCACGGCGACGCCAAAGGACAGAACCTGGGTTCCGCCGGCTGTGGCGCGCAGCTCGGGATCGCGGGTGAGGTTACCGGTGATGTTCACTCGATTGATGCTCATAACTCACTACTTCCTCTTGGGGCACAAGCCCAGTCCAAAACGACAGTCTTACTCCTGGTCGTCGCGACGGACGATCATGTGGCGGACCACAGCGTCGGTGATGCGCAGGACGCGATCAAGCTCGGCGATCTGGGTAGGATCTGCGTGGAAGTTGATGAGGGTGTAGTCACCATCGGTGAGGTCGTTGATCTCGTAGGCGAGCTTGCGCTTGCCCCACTCGTCAACGGAGTCGACCTTGCCAGCGCCCTCAGCGATCGTGGTATCGATACGCTTCATAACAGCGAGACGAGTCTCGGGGTCGAGCGACGGGTCAACAAAGAACAGCAGTTCATAAGCCTTCATATTGTCACCTCCTCTGGGCAAATGTGGCTTCAGGTCGTGAAGGTGCGCCTGAAGCAGGAAAAGACTT
>DBFRXD010000059.1:0-26067 GCA_048502435.1 Collinsella aerofaciens | reverse complement strand
TGCTGAGGTTCGCCATGCCCTTCTTGAAGTTGAGGACCAGGTCTTCGGCGTTCATGCTGCCCCCATCATCGCGGTCTATGGGGTCAACGATATGGCACCGTGGGGACACATGTATGTCAATCCTGGTCTAACAGAGCCTTTAGAAAAGGAATGGAGAGGAACATGGACTACAAGGCAGTGTCCCAGCAAGTCGTCGACAACGTCGGCGGACTGGAGAACATCGAGGGCGCCACGCATTGCGTGACCCGTCTGCGTCTGGTGCTCAAGGATACGAGCAAATACAACAAGGCCGAGCTCGAGAACATCGATGGCGTCAAGGGCGTGCTGTACAACAGCGGCCAGCTCATGATCATCTTCGGTACCGGTACCGTCAACAAGGTTTACGATGAGTTTATGGCTCTGACGGGCGTTAAGGAGATCAGTGCTTCCGAGGTCAAGGGCGCTGAGGCGGACAAGAAGGGCAAGTTCTTCTCGGTCCTCAAGGTATTCTCGGACATCTTTATCCCCATCATTCCCGCCTTCGTCGGCGCTGCAATCATCATCGGCCTTAAGTCGCTGATCGTTGCCAACGGCCTCTTTGGCATGGAAGGCAGCCTCGCCGATCACAGCGAGTTCCTCAAGAACCTCGCAAGCTTCTTTGCCATTATCGCCACCACGTTCGACTACCTGCCTGTCCTGGTTATGTACAGCGCGGTCAAGCGTTTTGGCGGTAACCCGATCCTGGGCATCCTCGTCGGTATCGTCATGGTTCACCCGAGCCTTATGAACCGCAACACGTTCGTTATGGACCCGACGGGTGCTGAGTATTGGAACTTCGGTCCGCTATCCATTCCCATGGTTGCTTTCCAGGGCGGCGTATTCCCTGCAATCCTGACTGCCTGGTTTATGGCCAAGGTCGAAAAGATTGCCCAGAAGTACATCCCCGAGGTCGTTTCGTTCGTCTTTGTCCCGACCGTTACCCTGATTCTTGCTAACGTCGCCCTGTTCACCGTGTTCGGCCCGCTCGGCAACCTGATCGGTGACGTCCTCGCCGGCGTAATCGATATCCTGTACAACAGGATGGGCGTCTTTGGTGCCTTTGTCTTCGCCGCGTTCCTGCAGCCGCTCGTCGTTACCGGTACGCATCAGTTCATCCAGGGTATCGAGGCAAACCTTGTTGCCACGACTGGCTTCAACTACATCCAGGCCATCTGGTCGGTTTCCATCATCGCCCAGGGCGGCGGCGCCATCGGTATGTACCTCATTCACAAGAAGCACTCCAAAGAGCGCAACATCTGCATGTCGTCCTTTATCCCGACGCTGGTCGGAATCTCCGAGCCCGCTATCTTTGCTGCAAACATGCGCTATTCGATCATTCCGTTCATCTGCGCATGCATCGGTGCAGGCTGCGGCGGTGCCTTCGTCAAGCTCTTTGAGGTGCGCGCTATCGGTCAGGGTCTGACCGGCGTGCTTGGCCTGCTCATCGTCACGCCCGAGACCCTCGTGTGGTATGTGGCTGGCAATCTCATCGCCTTTATCGTGCCGATCGTCTTGATCTTTGCCTACAACAAGGCAAAGGGCGTGCCGACCACCGATGAAGAGGGCGCTGGCGCTGGCTTTGACGTTAGCTTCTAGTTGAGCCGTTCAGTGTAATCTGAGGATAAGTCCATTTGAGGAAGGGCGTTCGACTCGTGTGAGTCGAGCGTCCTTCCCCATAGACGAGAAAGTCAACGGCGATGTTAAATCAAAAAAACAAGGTGACACGCGCGGACTATGAGCAGTGGCGTGTCGGACAGGATGAGACGGCGGCTCGCATCGCGTCCGACCCCGATAGGCTTCTGTTCCATGTGGAGCCTGAGCTTGGCTGGCTCAACGACCCCAACGGTTTGGTTCAGATTGGTGATATGTATCACATCTATCATCAATACGATCCGTTCGATGCTGCGCATGGCGGTCCAGTGCTTTGGAACCATCTGACGACAAAGGATTTTGTGACGTACGAGAATCACGGCCCCGTGCTGTTCCCCGATTCCGATTTGGATTCGAGCGGAGCGTATTCTGGTTCTGCCTTTGTACGTGATGGCAAGATTCACTACTTCTATACCGGCAACGTCAAGCATTTTGACCGCGATGATTACGACTACGTGTTGACGGGCCGTGAGCAAAACCAGATTCATATGGTTGCCGAGAATCCCGACGAATTGGGCGAGAAGCGCATGGCTGTTGGACCAGTCGATTACCCCGACGATATCGGTACACACGTGCGCGACCCCAAGATCCTTGAGCACGATGGTATCTACTACATGGTTCTGGGCGCTCGTACGAAAGACGACCGTGGCTGCGTGCTTGTCTATACTTCGCGTGATTTAGGGGTCTGGAGCTATGCGACGCGCATTGAGCTGGGCGAGAAGTTTGGCTTTATGTGGGAGTGCCCTGATCTGTTTGAGCTTGATGGCGAGCTTATTCTCGTTTGCTGCCCGCAGGGTGTGCCTGCCGATGGTTGGCGTTACCGCAATCCGCATCAGTGCGTGTGGTTCCCTATCGAGGCCGATTGGGAGGCGCCGAGTTTTAAGATCACCGGGCAGGGCATGCCCCCGATGGTCGATGCCGGTTTTGATTTCTATGCTCCGCAGTCCTTTGAGGATGCTGCAGGCCGGCGTTTGATGATCGGATGGTCGGGTTGCCCCGATTCGACGGCGGAAAACCCGACGGTGGCGCGCGGGTGGCAGTGCGCGTTGACGGTGCCGCGAGAGCTGAGCATGCGCGATGGTAAGCTCTGCCAGCAGCCGGCGCACGAGATTGAGAGGATGCGCGGCGACTGCGTTCGCGCGACAGGCGGTGAAACCGTTGAGGAGCCGGGCCGCCTGTTTGATCTTGTGGTTTCCTGCGAGGGCGCCAAGATGGTCGAGCTCGAAATCCGCAAGGGTGTCTTTGTGCGTTATACGGACGGGATGCTTACCCTCGATATGGGTGACGAAGGCTATGGGCGCGACCAGAGGTCGATTGAGCTCGGCGAGCTTCGCGACCTACGCGTGCTTTCGGACACTACGATGGTCGAGATTTTTGCAAATGGCGGCGAGGCGGCACTTACGAGCCGTACCTATTCGCCGGCGGTTCCGGCGATGGAGCTGCACGCCGAGGGTGCGGCATCGATGAATTTCTACCGCCTCGTGCATTAACCGTGCGTGGAGCACGATTGGATTTACTGGACGGAATGTGTCGCAGTTGTCGCGGCCAACTACCGCTTACCGCATATAACGACCGTTTGCGGAATAAGTAACCCTCCTTAATAAACCGTGTAGAATCCTAGATAAGCACGGAGTTTTCCAGGGAGACGCTGTCCTTTGTTGTGTGCAAGGGACGGCGTCTCTTTGGCGCTTGGAGGCCGTTGTGTAGCAGGACGGTGGACGTGCGTCACATATTAAAAAGCCAACGTCGAGATGGGTCGTGATGATAATGGGCAAGTACGTAATCGTGGTTGAATCTGGTTCGGATGTGACGCCAGAGCTTTGCGAGCGCTACGGCATCGTGCGCGTGCCTATGCATGTCACGATTGGTGACGAGACTGTCGAGGACGGCTCGATCGATCCGCTCGAGATTTATTCGCGCTGCAACGAGTTTGGCGTAATGCCCAAGACCAGCGGCTGCGCGCCTGCGGATTTTGCTCACGTGTACGACTGTATCCATGCCGAGCAGCCCGATGCGACCATTCTGCATCTTGCGTACTCCGAGGCCACGACCTGCTCGCATCAATCATCGAAGATCGCCGCCAAGGGTCGCGACTACGTCTACTCCGTGGACACGCGTTTTGTCTCGGTGGGCCAGTCGCTCGTTGTCGTCGAGACCGCCAAATACATCGAGGCTCACCCCGATGCCACCGTCGACGAGATCTTTGCATTTACGAATTCCGTCATGGACCGTGTGCTGCTGGGCTTTGTTCCTACCGACCTAGCCTTCCTTAAGGCGGGCGGTCGTCTGTCCAACGTGGCATTCCTTGGCGCCCACCTGCTCAAGATTAAGCCCTGCATTGAGGTGACGGGCGGCAAGTTCGTGGCAACCAAGAAGTTCCGCGGCTCTATGCTCAAGTGCGCCCGCGCCTTTATTGACCACATGGTTGCGAAGGGCGAGATTGACTACTCGCACATTGGCCTGGCGTATTCGGTAGGCCTTTCCCAGGAGCTGCGCGACGACATGGAGGTCTATGCGCACGACCTGGGCTTTAAGGACATTACCTGGACTCAGGTCGGCGGCGTCATCTCGAGCCATTGCGGCCCGACCGCCTTCGGCGCGGTGCTCACGCTCAAGGCGTAAAGGCTGCAGACGAACATTTTCTCGCTTTTGCGAGTGCTCGGCAGCCATATGATCGATATAAGTCCCTGCCATGGCGGTAGGGGGCAGATTAAAGCATGCCACTCTGGCCCGAGACGTTTAAACGCAAGCGTATGGGCTAGAATGGCTCTGATATTTATGTAACTAAAACCAATGAGAGGCAAGGTAGCGGGAATGGCTGAGATGACGCTCGAGGGTGTGGACGCTCGTCCCGAGGACTCTGCGTTTGCCCTGGGCCGCGTGCATTCGATTGAGACGATGGGAACGGTCGATGGACCCGGCATCCGCTTTGTGGTGTTTGTCCAGGGCTGCCCCATGCGCTGCGCGTATTGCCACAACCCCGATACCTGGTCGGTTAACGGCGGCGCCATGGTGACTGTCGAGCACCTGATGGACGAGTTCCAGAGCAACCATGAGTTTTACCGCAGCGGCGGCATTACGGTTTCGGGTGGCGAGCCGCTCCTGCAGCCCGAGTTTTTGGCCGATCTGTTCCGTGCAATGCACAACAACCCCGATGGTCGCGTGCATACCTGCCTTGACAGCTGCGGATATGCGTTTGACCCCAACCATCCCGAGAAGTTCGATGCCGTGCTCAACGAGACCGACATGGTACTGCTCGATATTAAGCATGCCGACCCGGTCGAGCATAAAAAGCTGACTGGTTGCGATCCCGCACGCATCTTGGCGTTTGGCGATGAGCTTGCACGTCGCAAGATCAAGGTCGTTATCCGTCACGTGGTGGTGCCGGGCATTACCGACACGGTGGAGGAGTGCGAGAAGCTCGGTCGCCTCATCGCTCCATGGCACAACGTGGTGGGCCTGGAAATGCTGCCGTATCACACGATGGGTGTCGTCAAGTATGAGCAGTTGGGGATTCCCTATAAGCTCGAGGGCGTTCCCCAGATGGATACCGCGCGCATGCCCGAGCTGCGCAACGCCGTCATGACGGGCATGAAAAAGCGCCGCGCGGAACTCAAAAACGCCATCGGCTAGCGAGCCATTTTCAGGCACTCATTGGGGACAGACTTAAATGAGTGCCCCTGGCACCTAGTTGATTGCCAAAGAGTCCCGTCAAGTTGCGGTGGAATAGTTCTTGTTTTTCGGCTTATGCCGCCCAAACAGGAACTATTCCACCGCAACTGCGTTTTGGGCGGAGATGCGCAACAGAATCGTGCCATTTGGATAAATACGCTTGTGGTTTCTTTAAAGACGCCTTAAACGCCGCTGAATATCTTTGGAAAGAAATGCCTGCTCGGTATTATGCTGCTCGTATATGAACGGTAGCAGTCAGGAGACCACGTGCGAAACAACGCATCGCGGGACGAGTATGTGCCGCAGCATGGCAGCAGATATGAGACGAAGGGCACGTCTTCGCGTGGCCTTGCTGACGCTCGCATCCGCGTGACGAAGATTGCCGCCATTGGGATGCTGACGTTGGCGGTTATTATCCTCGGAATTACCGCCAAAACCTACGCGTCGGAGCGAATGGCACACTCAGATGCGTCAACGGTACAGATGCAAAACAAAAAGGTCTCTGAATCTAAAGCCACCGCAAGCCAAACCCTGTCGACAGCGAGCCTCAAGACGAGGCTTTCGAAGGCGGACTTTAACGATATTCCCTCAGGCGATACATTGCAGACCTTCTCACTGGTTGATGACCAGATCCCCGCCCTGGAGGATGAGAGCCTCGCCGCACTCCAAGATGCCCTTGATCAGGCCCAGGAATTGGGCGATGTGGGCGTGGTGTTTTACGATCTGTCGAGCGGCAAGGGCGTGACGTATAACGCCGATGTCGAGGTTTACGGCGCGAGTAGCTACAAGGCGCTCTATGCGTTGTATATCTGCGAATCCCTGGTCGAGACGGGCCAGGTCTCACTCGATGATTCCCTTGGCACCTATGGTGGCTACAACATGGGCTGGCAGGCGGTGCGCGACCTGATCGAGGCCGCGGTCGTTAATTCGGACAACGATTCGTTTATTGCGTTACGTGCGGCGTTTGATCGTGTCGGTTACGAGGATTGGATTGCCAGTCTTGGCATCGATTACGATACCGCACTCGATCCGATGAGTGATTTTCCCACTTATTGCCCGCGCACCTCGGCCAAGTTGTGGCGCGAGATTAGCGAGTATCTGAGCCATGATACCGAGACGTCGCAATGGCTGTCGGGCCTTCTGGCCTCTACGGCCCGATCGTTTATTCGTGATGGCATTGCGGACGACCAAGCCTTGGTGCGCAACAAGGCAGGCTGGATTAGCGAGGATGGTTGCTATTCGACATGCGATGCGGGCCTTATCGACATCGATGGCCGTACCTATGTCATGAGCATCATGACATCGATGCCGTGGAGCGACCACTCGAGCGAGCTGGTGGCTGCGATTGCTAAGGCGTTCTTTGATACGCGAGCTGCGTTGGCCTAGCGTGTTCGTTTGGCGTTGGCAAACAAAATGCTGGTACCATACCGTGGTCGAGAATTTCGTATAGGTTTGGGGAATGGCATGGCTACCATCGCGATTATCGGTGCACTCGAAAAAGAGATCATGCAGATTAAGGAAGAGTTGAGTAACGTTTGCATGGTACAGGAGGCGGGCTTGAACGTTGTGACCGGCGGGCTCGACGGCCTGACAGTTGTTGCCACAACGGCGGGTATGGGCACGGTGAATGCCGCCGCCGCAACACAGCATCTCATTAGTAAATATGCCCCGCAGGCAGTTGTGCTTTCGGGCATCGCGGGCGGTTTGAACCCCAAGCTCCATATCGACGACGTGGTCATCGGCAAATGCCTGCGCTATCTGGATACCGATACCGCGCTTATCGCCGAGTCTGCACCGGGGCTCGAGGAGTTTGGCTCGACGCCTGCGCTGGTCGATATTGCTGCCGATGTGCTTGCTGAGCGTGGGTTTGTTGATGCTTCGACAAATGCAGCCGCTTCGAACGAGGGAGCCAAACAATTCCTGGTTGGCACGATTGCCACGGGTAACCGCTTTGTGACGGGCGCCGCCATGCGCAACGACGCTATCGAGGCGACGCATGCCGATTGCGTCGGCATGGAGGGCGCGGCAATTGCCCATGTCGCAACCAAAAATGGTGTCGATTGCCTGGTGCTGCGCGCTATCAGCGATAATTGTGACGAGGCGTACGATGCGATTTGCGACCGCGAGTTCGACCTGTTCGAGTATGCTCGTACCGCGAGTGGCATTACGCTCGATATCGTTCGCCGTATCGCTGCTATCTATTAGCGTGCTCTTTTTGTAAGAACCTACGACCAAGGAGTGTCCATGGCCGATTCCGTTAACTACCAGCTTGCCAAGTTCGTTGCCAGCTATGGCAAGGTTTCGCAGATTCCCGAGTCCACCTGTCCCGAGGTGAGCTTCGTCGGCCGCTCCAACGTGGGTAAGTCGTCGATCATGAACAAGCTTTTTGGCCGCAAGAATCTCGTCAAGGTTTCGAGCACGCCGGGCAAGACGAGCAACATCAACTTCTTTGAGGCTGACGACGTGCACTTCGTCGACCTGCCGGGCTATGGTTTCGCCCGTCGTTCCAAGGCCGAGCGCGACCGTTGGGCAGAACTTATCGGCGACTTCTTCGACTCGGAGCGCAGCTTTAACCTGGTTGTATCGCTGGTGGACATTCGCCACGATCCCAGTAAGCTCGACCATGACATGATCGACTACCTGCAGGGCAACGAGTTCAACTTTATCGTCTGCCTCACCAAGGCCGACAAGCTCAGCCGCACCCAGCAGGCCCGCCAGGCAGCAGCCATCAAAAAGCAACTCAACGTCCCGGCCGAGAACGTGATCATCACAAGCTCCCAGACCGGCACCGGCATCGACGAACTCAAGCGCCGCGTTGCCGAGGCTTGCCTCTAGTAAGGGCTCTTGGCAGGCAATAGTTTGCATCTATCTATATCACCCCAGTGATAGTTATTGGTACACTATCGCTGGGGTGATATTTTTGTTTGGAGGTAGATATGGAGCTTTGGCACGGGTCGGAGGTTGTTGTCGAGCATCCGTCGTTGGGTAAATGCAGACAATTCAATGACTATGGGTGTGGGTTTTATTGCACGCCACATGAGGAAATGGCAATGGAGTGGGCATGTCGGACCGAGTCCGATGGTATCGCGAATCGATATGAGCTCGATATGGATGGCCTTGCGGTCTTGGACTTGGAGTCCGGGGAGTTTTCAATTCTCAATTGGCTTGCGATTTTGGCTAACAATAGGGAGTTCAATGTTTCGACACCGCTGGCGCGCGAAGGACTTCGCTATCTGCTGGATAACTGCCTGATTGATATTTCTCCCTATGACGTAATTCGAGGTTATCGCGCCGACGATTCCTACTTTTCGTTTGCAAGACAGTTCGTTAACGGCATGATCTCGCTTAGGCAACTGCAACTCATTATGCGTTTGGGCGATTTGGGCATCCAATACGCTCTTATGAGTGAGCGTGCGTTTTCAGCAATCAGATTCCGCGAATGGAGGCAGGCGTTGGGATCTGAGTATTATCCCAAGCGCTTTAAGCGAGAGCAGAACGCGCGGCGCAAGTACCTGGAAACTGTGAATGGATTCGACTCTGAGGGTGTCTACATTAGGGATTTAATGACAGGGAGGGTTGATTTAAATGATCCAAGAGTTAACGGATTGTGGGCCGAGTAGGACATACCCCGTCTACTACCTCGAGGATGCAATGAACAACCTCGGCGACTGCTTCGACTATGCCGTGAACGACTATGGAGCGGAAGGGTCCGAGGTCGCTGAACTCTTTTGCCTGAGCGGCGTAGCCCGTGAGTTTGAGCGTGGCAACGCATGGGTCGTATCGGGAAAATCAGGTGTTGAGCTGTTCGCACTTATCGCCGAAAGGTCGGGATATCAAAGCGGGTCTATACCGGACCGCACCTATCGTTTTGAGAAGACGCCGGAGTATTGGACAGGCTGGATATTGGCATATCTGCAATGGCGTCTGGGCGAGTCTTTCGAAGACCTGCTGCATGTCGTTCCGTTCGATGCGCTGTGCAATATGTATTACCCCTGGCACGAAGCCTCAGAGGAGCGTGTGGCGCGTCTTGTTTGCGATATAGCGAAGAAAACACCTCGTCAAACCAAACTCGCGCTAGCAAGGAAGAGGCTTAAGAAAACCCAGCAAGACCTGGCATACGAATCGGGCGTATCACTCCGCTCAATCCAAATGTACGAGCAGCGCCAGAGAAACATCAATGAAGCTTCGGTAACAAGCGTAAGAGCCATAGCAAAAGCCCTCCACTGCAACATCGAAGATCTCCTAGAGCCAGTCTTCGAATACAAAGAAACAAACGCAGCGTAAACCATGCACATCTCCAAAGCCCATTTCTAGCAAGTGTCCCGCCCCAGCAAGAGCCCCTACCAACAAAAAGCAAAACTATCAGCCCGGCGCCCCTTCAAAGCGTGGGTCCCTGTAGACATCCTCAGCAAAGGTAACGTAGGGACGGTCGGGGATGTTCCTTCAAAATCATTCCGCAGCGCGAAGGCCCCTTGTCCGTTGCTCCGCAGGAGCAGGACAAGGGGCCTTCATGCGCGAGGACGATTTTGAGGGAACACCCCCGACCGTCCCGGACAGGTAATGGGAAGGATGTCTACAGGTACTCGATTTGAGCGCCTTCCGTGTCGCACGTCAGAATATGCGTATCACACTTAGGGAACTGTTCGCGCAGTTTGACCTGTAGGAACTTTGCCACGATGGTGTCGTCAGTCACGGCCATGAGGGTCGAGCCCGAGCCGCTGATCCAGATGGTCTTGGCGCCGCCGTTAAGACAGGTGTCGCGCACGGCGTTGTAGTCGGGAATCAGACGGCGACGATAGGGTTCCTGGATACGGTCGTCATTGGCGGCGGCAATCAGGTCAAGGTCACCAGTCTCCAGGCCGCGCGTCATGCCGGCGATGCGGCCCATTTGCCATACGGCGGTGGAGAGTGGGATCTCCTGCGGCACAACCTTGCGCGCCTCGCTCGTATGTACCTCGTAGGGCGGAATCACGGTAATAAAACGAAGCTTGTCGCTTACCTCGTAGCGCAGGCACTGGGGCAGCGAGTCGGTCGGCGTAAAGGAACAGACGGCGCCGCCCAGGATAGCAGGGGCGACGTTATCGGGATGGCCCTCGACCTCGGTGGCAATGCGGACGAGCTCAGCGCGGTCGACGGTGTGGCCTGTCAGTGCGGCGGCGGCCATAATGCCGGCGACGACGCAGGTGGAGCTTGAGCCCAGGCCGCGGGCGACGGGCACGTCGGTCTGAATGTCGATGGCGACGGGGAAGGCCGGATCGCCCCATGCGGCCAGTGCATCCACAAAGCTCACGTAGACCAGGTTATTCTCGTTTTGGAACTCCTCGGGGCAGCCCGTGATGGTGAGCTTGTCGGCGCGCTCGAAGGTGAAGTGCGAGTAGAGGCTGACGGCCATGCCGAGGGTGTCGTAGCCGATGCCTAGGTTGGCGCTGGTTGCTGGGACGGTGATTTTGATCATGTGGGTCCTCCTGGGCGGGTCTGGCCGTTTAGTTCGCTGCTCGGGCAGTCCTGCGCAAGACGGAAAGCACATTAAGTGCTTTCCTTTGCGTGCGGAACTCGCGACGAACTAAACAGCCAGGCACGCTGTGCGCGTTCGTCATCATCCCGGGGATTATCTGATGAAAGAAGGTGCGCCGGCTTTCGCCGGCGCCTTATAAGGGGTTTTAGTTGGTAGCCATCTTTTTTGCTGCGGACTCGACGTAGCTTGCCATCTCATCGACGTCGCAGACGT
The DNA here is from genome assembly GCA_048502435.1 of Collinsella aerofaciens. Lineage (GTDB taxonomy): Bacteria > Actinomycetota > Coriobacteriia > Coriobacteriales > Coriobacteriaceae > Collinsella > Collinsella aerofaciens_CL. The sequence goes on along the minus strand of DBFRXD010000059.1, from coordinate 14,999 downwards.
CTTCGAAACGGACGGGCTTGGATTCGAGTTCGGCGAGCTGGGTCGGGGCGACCGTGTTGGTGGCCTGCTCGAGTACGCGCATAGCCTCAAAGTCGTCCTCGGGAACGTTGAGGCCCAGGGCGTCGCAGCAGGCGCGCGGGAACTTGTAGGGGCTGGCGGTCGAAAGCAGCACGCGAGCCTTGGCGCCCTCGGCGGGAGTGACCTTTTCAAAGACGTGATAGCCGCAAGCAGTATGCGGATCGATCACGTAGCCATTTGCGTCCCAGCAGCTCTTGATGGCAGCGCGGACCTCGTCCTCGCTGGCCCAACCGCAGCCAAAGACGCTCTGGATCTTTGCCAGCAGCTCGGCGGGCACCTCGTAGCGACCCGTCTGGGCCAGCTGCTCCATAAGGCCGGCAACGAGCTCGCAGTCGCCGTCGGACAGGAAGTAGAGCATGCGCTCCAGGTTGGAGCTAATAAGGATGTCCATCGACGGCGAGATGGTCGTGAAGAACGGGCGGTTGCGGTCGTAGACGCCGGTGGTCAGGAAGTCGGCAAGCACGTTGTTCTTGTCGCTCGCCACGACGAGCTTGGCGACGGGTAGGCCCATGCGCTTGGCGTAGTAGCCGGCCAAAATATCGCCAAAGTTGCCGGTGGGCACACAGAACTCTACGGCGTCGCCGGCCTCGATGGCGCCGGCGCGCAACAGCTGCGCATAGGCGGCAAAGTAGTAGACGACCTGCGGTACCAGACGGCCGACGTTGATGGAGTTGGCGCTCGAAAGCACCGTGCCGGCGGCCTCCAGACGCTCGGCAAGCTCCTTATCGGCAAAGATGCGCTTGACGGCGCTCTGGGCGTCGTCAAAGTTGCCGCGGATGCCGCAGACGGCGACGTTGTCGCCCTCCTGCGTGGACATCTGCAGGTTCTGGACGCGGCTGACCTTGCCCTCGGGATAAAAGACGGTGATGCCCGTGCCCGGAGCGTCGGCAAAACCGGCGAGCGCGGCCTTGCCCGTGTCGCCCGACGTGGCGGTGACGATCATGATGCGCTCGGCGCCGCCGTCCTTGGCGGAAGTGCGGGCCATCAGACGGGGGAGCATCTGCAGGGCGACGTCCTTGAAGGCGCTCGTGGGGCCGCCAAAGAGCTCCATCACATAGGTCTGAGGGGCATCAGCGCCCGGCGCAGCGTCGAGTTTGACGAGCGGCGTAACCTCTTCACTCGCAAACGTGCCGCGGTATGCCTCGTCGACACACGCCGAAATTTCTTCGGCCGTGTAATCATTCAGTAACATTCCCAACACATCTTGAGCGATTTCAAAGTACGATTTATCTGCAAGCGAGCTGATATCGACCTGCTGGGTGCCGAGCTCGTCCGAGACAAACAAACCCCCGTCGGGAGCGATGCCGGTGCGGATTGCCACCTTACTTGAGCACGATAAAGTGCGTCCTCGTGTACTATGATAAGTTCCCATATAACACTGCTCCTCGGATGCCTTGGTCCCAATCGGTGAAACCATGGTATCAGAGCGCGCAAAACAGGTTTGCAGAGGCTTTTAGAAAGGTAACCTCAAGCCCATGATTAAGATTGCCAAGTTTGGCGGCTCGTCGGTCGCCGACGCCGAACACTTCAAGAAGATTAAGGCCATCGTCGATGCCGACCCTGCCCGCCGTTTTGTGGTGGTTTCTGCCTGCGGCCGCCGCTTTAAGGGCGACACCAAGGTGACCGACCTGCTCTACCTGGTTAACGCGCACGTTAAGTATCACGTTTCGTGCGAGGAACTGCTCGAGGACATTGGCCAGCGCTATTTTGATATCGCTGACGAGCTGGAGCTCACCTATCCCATCCGCGAGGAGTTTGCGGCCTTTGCCGAGCGCGCCCGCTCGGGCGGCTACTCTACCGAGGAGCTCGTGAGCCGCGGCGAGTACTTCACCGCTCGCCTGATGGCCGAGTACCTGGGTCTGCCGTTCCTGGACGCCGCGACGGTTGTGGCGTTCCATCACGACGGTACGCTCAGCATGAACCGCACTTCCGAGCTGGTGCAGGAGTACGGTCAGCAGGGCGGCTTTGTTATGCCCGGTTTCTACGGCGCGACGCGTGAGGGCCAGATCAAGCTGCTCGACCGTGGCGGCGGCGATATCTCGGGCTCGATTCTGGCCAAGTGCCTGGGCGCCGATCTGTACGAGAACTGGACCGACGTCTCGGGTTTCTATTCTGCCGATCCGCGTATTGTTCCCGAGGCCCAGCCCATCGCCCGCGTTACCTACGAGGAGCTGCGCGAGCTTTCGTACATGGGCGCAAGCGTCCTGCACGAGGAGGCCGTGTTCCCCGTGCGCGAGGCAGGCATTCCGCTGGTCATCAAGAACACCAATGCGCCGCAGGACCCCGGCACCATCATTAGCGAGACGGCTGATGAGGGCGAGGCAGAGCCCATCATTACCGGCGTGACCGGCAAGCGCGGTTTTGTCGCCATCAACGTGGCCCGCGACCGCACCAAGCCCCGTGTTGGCTTTATGCGCCGCGCGCTTTCGGTCTTCGAGCGCTATGACGTTTCCGTCGAGCATATGCCCACCGGCGTCGACCGCTTTGGCGCCGTGGTGCAGGAGCAGGACGTTCACGATTCGCTGTACTCACTCGTGGGCGACATCCAGCAGGAGGTCGAGCCGCTCGAGATCGAGGTTGTCGAGGGCCTGGCGCTCATCGCTACCGTCGGCCGTAACCTGCGCGGCCGCGCAGGTATCTCGGGCCATCTGTTTGGTATGCTTGGCCAGGCCGGCGTGAGCGTGCGTATGATTTCGCAGAGCTGCGACGAGATCAACATCATTATCGGTGTCGAGGAGAAGGACTTCGACCTGGCGATTCAGACCATCTACCGTGCTTTCTCCGACGAGAACGGCATTGTGAAGGTCTCCGACTTGGAGGCTCCCGCGCCGGTCGATCCCGCTCTGGCTGCGCTCCACAAGTAGCTGCTATCTCGCTAGATTTTTGAGTCATGTCTCAAAATCTACGGCGGGGCGTTTCGTTTCGGTTTCGTTTCGACGGGGCGGGTTTCGTGCCCGCCCCGTTCTTGTATACACTGGCAACAATAATTGGCCTGCTCGGCGTGCGGGCAAAAGCCACAACCTTTAAAGGGGGAAGCATGAAACAGTACACGGTTGCTATTTTGGGCGCGACGGGAGCCGTGGGCACCCAGATGCTCGAGTGCCTCAACGAGCAGAAGTTTCCGGTCGGTAAGCTCAAGCTGCTGGCGAGCGCGCGCTCTGCGGGCAAGACCGTTGAGTTCCGCGGCGACCAGATCGTAATCGAAGAGGCTTGCCCCGAGGCCTTTGAGGGCTGCGACATCGTACTCGGCGCTGCCGGCGACGATATCGCCAAGGAGCTGCTGCCCGAGGCCGTCAAGCGTGGCGCCGTCGTGGTCGACAACAGCCATGCTTTCCGTATGGATCCCGAGGTGCCGCTGGTCGTGCCCGAGATCAATGCCGACGATATCAAGTGGCATCACGGCCTTATCGCCAACCCCAACTGCGCGACCATCATCGGCCTGGTTCCCACGTGGCCGCTGCATCAGCTCGCCGGTGTGAAGCGCATGATCGTCTCGACGTATCAGGCGGCTTCGGGTGCCGGCGCTCCCGGTATGGCCGAGCTCGAGGCTCAGCTGGCCGCCCTGGGCCGCGGCGAGGAGATTCCCGAGCCGCGCGCGTTTGCCGCCCAGCTGGCGAGCAACCTGATTCCGCAGATCGGCGGCGTCAAGGAGGAAGGCTTTACCTCCGAGGAGATGAAGCTGCAGAACGAGGGCCGTAAGATCATGCACCTGCCCGAGTTGCGCGTGAACTGCACCTGCGTGCGCGTGCCCGTGCTGCGTTCGCACTCCGAGAGCATTACGCTCGAGTTTGAGCGCGATATTACGGTCGAGGAGGCTCGTGCTGCGCTGGCTGCCGCTCCCGGCGTCAAGCTGGTTGACGATATGGCTGCCGAGGATGCACACGACCGTTTCCCCATGCCGATGGATACGTCCGACCAGGACCTGATTTGGGTCGGCCGCGTGCGTCGCGACATCTCGAACCCCGAGGCCGCGCGCGGTATCACCTTCTGGTGCTGCGGCGACCAAATCCGTAAGGGCGCGGCAACCAACGCCGTCCAGATCGCTAAGCTGCTCTGCGAGTAGTGTGACCTGTCCGGCGGGGGCCGGGCTTGGTTTTCAGAACGTCCTCGACCATGTGTGGCGCCTTGTCCTGCTCCTTCGGAGCCGCGGACAAGGCGCCACACTGGTCTGCGGAGTGTTCTGAAAACCAAGCCCAGTCCCCGCCTGCGGTGACGCTGCTGCAAGCGGTCTGCAATGGGGCCGTTGTTGGTTGGGGCCGCTGGGCTGATGTGGGGGCGCGTGGTTGTTGCGGGCCCTGGTCCCGGCGGCGGCCTCGGCGCTTTGCGCCTGCCGCCTTGGGTGACTTTGGGGTCGATTGGGGTTGTCTGCACAATTCGCGGTATTATGTTGCGGAGTTTTGAAAGGAGCCGCTGGTGGTCACGACGACGTTTGCTTCGCCTTTGGGCGAAATCTTGCTTGCCGCTGATGGCCGCGGTCTGACGGGGCTTTGGTTTGAGGGACAGGAGCATTTTGGCTCCACGCTTCTCAAAGAAGATCCTGAACATGTTGAAGGCGCCGATGCAGTTTCTGGTGCTGGCGGCATGTCGTCGGTGAGTCCTGCAAATGGTGCGGCTTCTTCGGTGCTTGAGCGTTCGTGGGCTTGGCTGAATGCTTATTTTGCAGGGCAGGAACCTCGGTTTACGCCGCCGTTGCATTTGATTGGCACGGCGTTTCAGCGTGAAGTTTGGTACGAGCTGCTTTCTATTCCGCGTGGCGAGGTCGCTACGTATGGCGAGATCGCCCAGCGTGTTGCGGCTCGACATCGTGTGCCGGGAAATGAGACACCCGTTGTGTCTCCCCGTGCCGTGGGGGCCGCGGTCGCTCGCAACCCTGTTTCGATTATTGTGCCATGCCATCGCGTGGTGGCGGCCGACGGCTCGCTTAACGGATATGCCGGCGGGCTTGATCGCAAGGAGTGGCTGCTTCGGCTTGAGGGCGCGTACGAGGAGTAACACTCGAGCGCTTTGCATAGCCAAGATGCCGTGAAAGAACGGGACATGCTTTCCGAATGGAGGCTCAGACGGAAACTACGTCCCGGAATTCCGTTTTAAAGCGGGATGCGCTTTCCGAATGGCGTTCCAAGCGGAAACCGTGTCCCGGAATACAGCCTCAGAGTGGGACACCGTTTCCGGCTGAGACCACCTGCCTGGACATCGATCTACGCCCGCTCCTGCAGGGCGTAGATGGACTTATCCATGTTGAACAGGTAAGCCACAACGCAGACAATAATGAACATCGGCAAGTTACCAAAGCCGAAGACTTCGCAGCCAATAAGGATGGGTGCGAGCAGCGTATTGGTGGCGCTGCCAAAGACGGCTGCGTAGCCCAGTGCGGCGCAGAGCTCGACGGGCATGCCGAGTTGAGCCTCGTTATGGCGACATCTGGGTAACAGAAAGGCCCGCGTTCCTCAGAGGCAAGATAGGCAATTCTGCTTCTGAGGTAGATCTCAATTCTGCCGACCGCACTGCCGACCGCATCAAACATTAACTGCCGGAGGGCTCGGTCAAATTCATACGTGTAGATGATGGTTTCGAATGTTGTGCCTTCGCGAAAGATGGTAATCCCGGACTTGCATTTGGTTTTGTAGGGAAACCAGTAGGCCGACAGTCTGTAGTGGTTGGCTTCGACCAAAGCTCGCTCGAGTTCGCTTTGATCAGAGCACTTAAGACCCTTGTTTTCTGTCAATAGTGCTATTTGTTCGTTGATGGATATCCGCGACTTCTGGTATTTCATTAAGCCTCTTGATAGAAAAAGAGCTGGAGTTGCGCATCGTTGAGAGGCTTTCCAGCTTTAGCAAAACAAACTTATAAGATGTGACGGGCCGCGTCAAGATAATTACCGGACGGCCTAGGAGGCGGCTGGTTGGCTGGCTTAAAACCCAGCGCGTGAAATGACGCTCCACGCTATTCAGCGCGCTTGATAGGATGACGAACCACAGTCTTAAGTTTCTCCGGCGCACACTTGCGTGGATCGGAAAGATAGATTTCGTGATGTAAACGGGTGTCTGAGAAGTCGGGGACATAGCCCTGCTCGGTCGCATATTCATGCATGGCGTCTACGGTTGCCGGCTCGCTGTCGTAGGGTCCGGTATGCATGCATTGAACGCAGAGACCCTCGTCAACTTTAAGCAGCTCGACGGCAGAAAAGTCCAGTTTCTTTTTGGCCGTGGCTTCCGCGACCGCCCAGTCAAAGTCATCCTGAGTGACGAAATCGGGCAGGCGGATGCACGAGATAAAGTTGAAATCGTCCTTGCGTACATAATCGATGTCGCCGCTCGGGGAGTCTTGCCACCAGAAGCCCTCGAGCGGCGGTACCACAAAGTCGAAATAGCCCTCGATACTCCTTGAGCCTTTCTTTGACATCTTGACGGTATAGGCGATGCCGTAAAGCAGCGGCAGGGCATTTTGATACTCGCCACCTTCGGTATTTGGGTCGCCCTTTCCGCGAACGGCAACGTAGCTCATAGGCGGGACAGTTACGATACTCGGCTTGCTCGCAGGTCTGTAGAGCTCCTTGCATTCCTTCTTAAAGTCGAACGCCATGTTGGCCGCCTTTCTGCGTATTGGCCTGCTTAGATAGCTGAATCATATCATAGAAACGAACAGCTGTTCGAATGATTTGGCTGACAGATTGAGATGCGTGCGTTGTGTTTGGCGGTCGGCCTGACCCCATCGATGATTTCTCTGCCTCCCCGGCGCCTCATCTATAGCTGCCGTTTCCCCATATAGAACCTGCCAAAATAAACCCGTCCCTTTTTAGTCGGTGCGAAATGGGTAATACTAAAGAGTTATCCGACCAGATGGGAACCGATCGATGGCTTATATCGAATTCAAAGACGTCATCAAGGCATACGGCGAGGGCGACGCCCGCATTCACGCACTCGACGGCGCGAGCTTTACGGTCGAGCGCGGCGAGCTCGCCATCATTTTGGGTGCTTCGGGTGCCGGCAAGACCACGGCGCTCAACATTCTGGGCGGCATGGATACGGCGACTTCCGGCACCGTGACGGTGGACGGGCGCGATGTGAGCTCCGCTAACGAGGCGCAGCTCGTGGAATACCGCCGCGCCGACGTCGGCTTTGTCTTCCAGTTCTACAATCTGGTCCCCAACCTGACGGCGCTCGAAAATGTTGAGCTTGCGGCGCAAATCTGCCCTGATTCGCTCGATGCCGAGCAAACGCTTTGCCAGGTTGGCTTGGGTGAGCGCCTCGCCAACTTCCCCGCGCAGCTTTCGGGCGGCGAGCAGCAGCGCGTGTCCATTGCCCGCGCACTGGCAAAGAACCCCAAGCTGCTTTTGTGCGACGAGCCCACGGGCGCACTTGACTATAAAACCGGCAAGCAGATCTTGCAGCTGCTGCAGGACACTTGCCGCAAGCAGGGCATTACGGTCATCATCATCACCCACAACTCCGCGCTGGCGCCCATGGCCGATCGCCTGATCCGCTTTAAGAACGGTCGCGTGGAGAGCGAGACGGTCCAGCAAAATCCCGTGCCTATCGAGACGATCGAGTGGTAGCGCCCATGGACCAAGACCGCCAAAACAGCCTACGCCGCGACGCGCAGAACACGGAGCGCGAGCAGGATTTTACGACCTACCGCACTGCCCAAAGCTCAAACGATATGGTGCCGACGGTTTTTCGCCGTGGCATCTACCGCACAATCCGAGGCAGTCTTAAGCGCTTTTTGTCAATCGTGGTCATCACCGCGCTTGGCGTGAGCGTGATGTGCGGCCTTAAGGCGGGTTGCGAGGACCTGTGTGATTCGGTTGATGCCTACTTCGACCAGCAAAATGTCTATGACATTAACGTGCAGTCGACCTATGGCCTGACTGACGATGATCTCGACGCCATACAAGAGGTCGATGGCGTCGAAACGGCCGAGGGCATCTACACCGAGACCGCCTACACCGCCGTGGGCACAACGCGCGAGCGCGTGGTCGTGCAGAGTCTCTCCAAGGAGAACATCGATCAGCCGGTGCTCGTGAACGGCGATTTGCCCGAGAGCGCCGATGAAGTCGCGGTGACTTCGAAGTTCCTGAAGGCATCGGGCAAGAAAATCGGCGATACGGTGAGTTTTGCCGCCAATGACGCGAGCTCGTCCAATCAAAGCGCCAAGGACCAGTTTGCCGCGGGCGATTACACCATTACGGCTGAGGTCCTCGACCCCACTGATGTAAGTTCTGACTCGACAGTCAACGCCTTTCGCGCTGCTTCGGCGGCGGACTATAAGTTCTATGTGAGCGAGGACGCCGCGACATCTTCTTCCTACTCCGCGGTCCACGTGATCGTCGAGGGAGCCAAGAGCCTCAACTCCTATTCGGATTCCTACGCGGCAAAGATCAATGAGGTCAAGGGCAATATCGAGAAGATCCGCGAGGAGCGTGAGAAGGCGCGCGCCCAGGAGCTGACGGTCGACACGCCGGCGAGCTTGGACGCGGCTGAGCGTCAGGCGAATATGCTCTTTGGGATTGAGCAGGACAACATCAATCGCATGGCAGAGGGCAGCGAGGAGCGCGTGCAAGCGCAGACCGACCTGGATCAGCGCCGCGCCGCCGCCGACCAGCAGTTTGCCGATGCCCGCGCCGAGCTTTCTGACCTTGGTGAATGCACCTGGTACATCCAGGACCGCGGCAATATCGCAAGCTACTCGAGCGTGGAGAGCGATAGCTCGTCAATTGAGGCTATCGCCACGGTGTTCCCGTTCATCTTCTTTATCGTCGCCGTACTCATCAGCCTTACCACCGCTACGCGTATGGTCGAGGAGGAGCGCACGCTCATTGGCCTGTACAAGGCGCTCGGCTACTCGCGCGAGCGCATCCTGTCCAAATACGTGGACTATGCGCTGTGGGCGTGCCTGATCGGCGGCGTGCTCGGCAACATCATCGGATTTGTGGGCCTGCCGCTGTTCCTGTTTACGGTGTTCGACGACATGTACTCGCTGCCCCAGATGTTGCTTTCGTACGACATCGTGTCCTCGATCGTTTCGGTGGCGCTGTTTGCCGTGGGCGTGGTGGGCGCCACGATTATCGCCTGCCGCCACGAGATGGCCGAGACCCCGGCCTCGCTTATGCGTCCCAAGGCCCCGCGCGCTGGCTCGCGCATTCTGCTCGAGCGCATCGGCTTTATCTGGCGCCGCATGGGCTTTTTGAACAAGGTCGCTGCACGCAACCTTTTCCGCTATAAAAATCGCGCCTTTATGACCATCTTTGGCATCGCGGGTTGCACCGCGCTTGTGATCTGCGGTATGGGTATTCGCGACACGTCGGTCGCGCTTTCGCCCAAGCAGTACGGGCATATCACGCGCTATGACTTGCTGGCGGTCGCCAACCCCGATGACTTTACGCAGACGTGCGCGGCGTTGGATGAGCGCAGCGCGGCCAATGATTCCAACGTGACCGTAACTTCGACGCTGCCGATCATGACTGACAACGTTACCTTTACGTTTGGCGGCAAGAGCGAGACCGTGCAGCTGATCGTGGTGCCCGATGACCGCATGAACGATCTGGACGACTACGTGTGCCTCGAGGACGAGTCCAAAGAGCCGCTGTCTTTGCGTGACGGAGACGTGTATCTGAGTAAGAGTTCACAGCTGGTGCTGGGGATTCAGCCGGGCGATACGGCACACGTCCAGGATTCGTCGCTCAATGTCGCCAAGGTCAAAGTCAGCGACATTTCGCTTAACTATCTGGGCAACACGCTTTACATGACGCAGGGCACCTATGAGCGCGCGTTCGGTCGAAGCGCACGCCTCAACGGCGTCTTTGTGCTGCTTAAGGGCTCGTCGGCCGACCAGATTGCGTTTAGCAAGAATCTTAAGAGCGACGGTTGGCTTACGATTTCGAGTACGGCCGAGCATTGGGAGAACTACGAGGCGAACTTTACGATTATCAATTCCGTCGTGGTGCTCGTGACCTTTATGGCGGCGTGCCTATCGTTTGTGGTGGTGTTTACGCTGTCCAACACGAATATCTCCGAGCGCGAACGCGAGCTGGCGACCATCAAGGTGCTGGGCTTCCGCCGTGGCGAGGTGCACCATTACGTCAACAAGGAGACGTTGATCCTCACGGCGATCGGCGCTGCGCTGGGCGTGCCGCTGGGTGGCTTGCTGGCCGAGAGCTTCACGTACATCCTGCAGATGCCGTCGCTGTACTTTGACGTTGAGGTCGAGCCGCTAAGCTACGTGCTCGCCGTGCTGCTTTCCTTTGGCTTTACGATCATCGTCAACCTCGCCACCAACCGAACTCTCAATAAGATCGACATGGTCGGCGCCCTCAAGAGCGCCGAGTAACCTGCCTGGGATTCAAGCTGTAGCGAGCTGTAATGTACCACAACCGCATTTTTGCATAAACCGCCCCGCCGATTGCATATTTCGGCGGGGCGGTTGCTTTTTGCCCGCGGGTACCCCAGGGGGCGGCGTGCAAATTCCGGAGAATTCAGCATCCCGGAGTCCGCGAGTGTGGGAGCGGGCGCACAAAACAGCGCTTAAAGTCCTGATTCTGAGCCCCCAACGCCTCAAGAGCCGCTCGTTTTTTACAGGATGCGGCCCATGGCGCCTGCCTTTCGCCCAAAATCCAGTATGCAGGCACCCTCGGCTGCTGAATACTCCCAAAAATGCACGCCGCATCCTACCCCAGGCACTTGCAGCAAGAAGACGAATAGCCTCGGCCTCCCCGGTTACCGCAGGAGGCCCCAGGGCTTGCCTCCCAAATCTTTCCGCAGGACGGAAGGATCCCGCCGCGCGAAGCGCACGGCGGGATCCTGACATGTCCGAGGACGATTTGGGAGGCAAGCCCTGGGGTCTCCGATGAGAGCAGTTTCGGCCGAGGCTATTCGTCGCCGAAGCTGATGCCCAGCGCCTTGGCCTCGCGCACTAGATCGCTCTGGGGGTCGACGTACTTGAGCTTGCCGGCGACCTCCTCGAGCGGCATGTGGCACATCTTGCCGTCACGCAGGGCAATCATGTAGCCAAACTCGCCGCGCAGGCAGCCGAGCGCTGCCTCGACGCCGCACTGGGTCGCAAAGATGCGGTCCTGGGCGTCGGGCTGGCCGCCGCGCTGCGTGTGGCCGGGGATGGCGACGCGGGTCTCGCGACCAGTCTTGGCTTCGATCTCCTTGGCGATGTCGTAGACAATCGACGGACTCGTGCGCTCGGCGAGCTTTTTCTTGTACTCCTTCTTGGACAGCGCCGCGTCCTCCTTGGAGATAGCGCCCTCGGCGACGGCCACGATGGTAAAACGGCTGCCGGTCTCCATGCGATGTTCGATGGTCTTGATGACGTTGTCCATGTCGTAGGGGATCTCGGGAATCAGGATGACGTCCGCGCCGCCCGCGACGCCGGCGTACAGCGGAATCCAGCCGACCTTGTGGCCCATGATCTCGATAACGAACACGCGGCCGTGGCTCGAAGCGGTGGTGTGAATGTCGTCGATGCACTTGGTGGCGACGTCGATGGCGCTCGTAAAGCCAAACGTCAGCTCGGTGCCCCAGGTGTCGTTATCGATGGTCTTAGGCAGGGCGATAACGTTGAGGCCTTCTTCGCGCAGACGGTTGGCGGTCTTGGTGGAGCCGTTGCCGCCCAGCATAAACAGGCAGTCGAGCTGCAGCTTATGATAGGTGTGGACCATTGCCGGCACCTTCTCGACGCCGTCGGCCTCGGGAATATCCAGGCGCTTGAACGGCGTACGGCTCGTGCCCAGGATGGTGCCGCCACGGGTAAGGATGCCGCTAAAATCGGCGGGCGTCATGACGCGGAACCGGCTGTAGATAAGGCCCTGGTAGCCGTCCTCAAAACCATAGATCTCAATAGGCTCTTCGCTATTGGTCATAAGCGTTTTGACAATGCCGCGCATGGTGGCGTTGAGCGCCTGGCAGTCGCCGCCACTGGTAAGAAGACCGATCCTAAGCATGATGAATCCTTCCGGGCAAGTTATAACATGCGCATAAGTTTACCCCCGCACACTGTTGATACGGGGGTAAAACGTGTTAGCTCAAGCGTATAGAAATGTAAACAACGTCAGGCGAGCGTAAGGTCGACGAGCCTGGGTCCTTACAGTGCGAAGGCGTCGACGTCGCCCCAGTGGCGGCGCAGCGTAATGGCGGCGGCGGGTTCGGTATTGTCAAAGACGACCGACCATTGCGTATTGCTGGTGATGTCTTCCGGATTGGGTTCTTGCGCTGCGGCACGCAGGGCTTTCCAGACAATCGTTTCGTCCTGGGCACCGACATGGGCGTCAAGGACATCGGCGATTGCGACGGCGCGCTCTTTACCATGGCCCAGCTCGCCATTCTTTTGGTTGGGCAGCACTTCGTCGCCATAGCAGGCGTAGAAGTTCGTGACCTGGCGAACAGGGGTCGCTTTGAAAGCACGGTCCGGATCGCGCGGATCCCACTCTACTACGCGCGCGTCACCGGCGGCGTCGTTGATAAAGAAGTGGTAATCGCGTCCTGCCATGGCGTGCATGTCGTAGGCGGAAAGCAGGTCGACAGCTTCTTGCGTGGTGGCGGCACGGTCGAGCACCAGACGGATGGCGAGTGAGGTATTGATGACGGGGCGTTGCGCGTCCTGGTCACAGGGCTTGGAATCCAGAGTGAGTACGGCAATGGACACGCCGCATTCGTTAACACCGTCGAGCTGGGCAAACGGGCCCATGAGTGCGGCGGCACGTCCGGCGACGGAGTCAAGCGGAGTGTTATCGCCCAGGTTGTTAAGGGCGGCAAACCCGATGGAGGCATAGCCGTCGCGTGGGTGATTGCGCACCAGCAGTGCCGAGGTGTCGTCCTTAAAGTCGTAATTGCGACCGGTGCGCACGCGGCCTTCGGCATCTACGGCGACAAAAGCGCTGCAGGCAAACTGGGGCGCCTGGACATGTACCGGCACACCGGGCAGCACCTGCGCCACCACGGCATCGATGTAGGCCTGGTCGTCGCGCACGCCAGCGGCGATGATGCGATCAAGATCGTAGTCGTAGGCGATGTCGATTGCGTACAGGTCATAGCTATCCGCGTAGCCGGTCAAGCGTTTGAGCGACGCGGCGGACTTGATTTGCTTGCGGTAAACGATACCGGTGGCAGCGGCAAGGCCGACGGCGACTCCCGCGACACCGCAGGCGATGGCAATGTTACGTGGCTTCATGACGGCTCCTCTCGTCCTGTTAGCGTAATTGTCGCAAAAGGAGCGCGGGCATGATGGCTCAACTTGGTGAGCGGCGCGGGATTAAACATGGAATGAAGAGTGCGGCGCTGGCGTGGCGGGGTATGCTGGAGGGGACCATCAACCCAGCGAAAGGGGAGAGCATGACGGATCAGGAAACGCCCGAGCGCGCGCACGTGACGGCCGACGATATCGAGGCCGCCAACGACCTTATAGACTTTATCGAGGCGTGCCCCAGCATGTTCCATACGGCGGCGACCATTATGGCCGAGCTCGACGAGGCGGGCTTTACCTACCTGCCCGAGAATGCGGCGTGGGACATCGAGCCGGGCGGGCGTTATTACACGCAGCGCAACACCTCGAGCGTTGTTGCCTTTAAGGTGGGCGAGGACCTGGCTGCTACGTGGGGCGAGGACGGCGTTGCCGGCGACTATCATTTTCAGCTCACGGCGTCGCACAGCGATTCGCCGACGTTTAAGGTCAAGGCCGTGCCCGAGCTCGACGGCGCAGGCGAGACGCTGCGCCTGAACACCGAGGCCTACGGCGGCATGATCGACTACACCTGGTTCGACCGCCCGCTGGCGCTCGCGGGCCGCGTGTTGGTACGCGAAGGCGACCGTATTGAAAGCCGCCTGCTTGCCACCGAGCGCGAAGTCGCGATTATCCCGAGCCTTGCCATCCATATGAATCGTGGCGTTAACGAGGGCTTTGCGCCCAACCGCGCCGTCGACCTGTGCCCGCTCATCAGCGCCGGTGAGCTTAAGCAGGGCGATTTTGATGCCCTGGTTGCCGACGAACTGGACGTTGAGCCCGAGCAGATCCTGGGCCGCGATCTGTTCCTGGTCAACCGCCAGGATGCGCGCATTTGGGGCTGGGCTGACGAGTTCATCTCGACGCCCAAGCTCGACGACCTGGCCTGCGCCTACACCTCACTGCAGGCATTTTTGGGTGCTGAGAACGCGCGCGATATCTCGGTCTTTTGCTGCTTTGATAACGAGGAGGTTGGCTCCGAGACCAAGCAGGGAGCCATGTCGACGTTCTTGGCCGATGCGCTGCGCCGCATTAACGGATCGCTGGGCTTCGATGACGAGTCGTACCATCGCGCACTTGCCGCCTCGATGCTCGTGAGCTGCGATAATGCGCATGCCGTGCATCCCAACCACGCCGAGAAGTGCGATGCCCGCAACCAGGTCGTGCTCAACGGCGGCATCGTTATCAAGGAAGCCGCCAACCAGCACTACTGCACCGATGCCTTTAGCCGCGCGGTGTTCCAGGCTATTTGCGATGACGCCGACGTGCCCACGCAGGCCTTCGCCAACAAGAGTGATATGGCCGGCGGCTCCACCCTGGGCAACCTGTCGAACATGCAGGCGAGCATGCACGCCGTAGACGTGGGCCTGCCGCAGCTGGCCATGCACTCAAGCTACGAGACCGGCGGCGTACGCGACGTGATGTACGCCATTCGCGCCCTCACGGCTTTCTACGAGCGAAACCTAACCATCAACGGCGCCGAAAGCGTGGAGCTCTAAAACCTGCTAAAAGGGACAGGTTTATTATGCAGGTTTTATCTGGGCAAATGCCGCAAAGCCAACAGCTGGACAGAATTGTTATGACACCGCAGGTTGAGCAAGCGTCAGCGAGCGATGTCCAGAGCGAACAAGTTGGCATGAAAAAGGCAAGGCATAGACCTTCTGGTCATGCCTTGCCTTTTGAATGACAAATTGTCGCTCTGG
>DBFRXD010000058.1:0-3062 GCA_048502435.1 Collinsella aerofaciens | reverse complement strand
AAACGGCAGGGCCAGGCGAGCAACTCGTCCGGTCTCGGGCGCATCGCCCCTTGCCGGATTCAGATTCGACAAGGGGCGACCATTGTGCAATCGCAAGAAGATGACGGGGCGGAATGTCAATCCTGGTCTAACAGAGCCTTTCTAAATCATAAAACGGTTCGTTGCCGCTACAGAGACGCGATCGTTGCGTTTGCGCACTTGAGCGCACCGTCGGTGACGGTAAGCGCCACACCCTGGCCCTGCTTGTTGCAGAAGCGAGCGTTGAGCGCAACATCATCGACAAAGATGGTCGCGATGTCGTCGTCGACGACCAGACGCACATGGTGAGTGCCCTCGCCCTTAAAGAACAACGGACGCTCGAGGCCCATGTTGTTGACCTGGAACCACGGGTACTGGGGAGCCGGCGTGAACTCGAGCTTGCCCTCGCGCAGGTTGGCGCGGAACTCATAGGCAAGACCGGTCTCGGCGTCCTCAGCGAACTTGACCGAGAAGCCGGCAGCGTCACCGGCGAGCTCGATGTCGGCATCGAGCAAGTAGGTGGAGCCGGCATCCGCGGCGAGCACCTGCTCGACCTTGCCCGACTCGCAGGAAAGCTCAAAGGTCTCGACTGCCTTAGCCTCGCCAAAGGCGCCAAGCATGCTGTCGGGGAGCTTGGTGCCGAGCGTTCCGTCGGCACGCTGAACGATCTCGAGGGGCATAAAGGTGCCACCCCATAGGTAAGAGCTGGGGTCGCCGCCCTCGTCACGCGTAGGAACCCAACCAAAGAGAACGCGACGCTCGCCGTCAAATGCGGTACGTGCGGCATAGTACGCGCGGCCATCGAAGGAATCGTCCGCAGGAGTGATCCAAGGACCGTTGATAGAGCGAGACATGCGGTAACGGGTCTTGTTGCCGTCGCTGTACTCGGAAAAGACGAGGTACCACCAGTCGCCCATCTTAAAGAGATCAGGCATCTCAAACATGGTGTACAGGCCCGGGTTCCACCAGTCGCCCTGGAACTCCCAGTTGGTCAGATCCTTGGAGGTGAACTTGACCAGGCGGCCGGTCATCAGACGCTTGTCCTCGCCCACACGCGTGCCGAGGATGAGCATGTACTCTTCGTTCTCCTCATCCCAAAGCACAAAGGGATCGCGCCAGTTGCGGTCATCGTAACCCTCCTGGGGCGGAAGCAGCGTCTCGGCGATGTTCTTCTCCCACTTGACGGCGTCGTCGCTCGTTGCGTGAAGAAGAACCTGCTTCATCAAACGTGCGCGGACCTTATCGCGATTGCAACCAGTGTAGAGCGCATGGTACTTGTCGCCCACCTTAAACACCGTGCCGGCATAAATGTACTGGTCGACTTCCTCGTCGCCGCCGCGCTCAAGGCTCTCCCCATAGTCCTTGTAGTTGACGAAATCCTTGGTCGTAGCGAGTGCCCAGCCAAACGGCTCTCCGAAAGGTTCGGGGTTACGCGTGTCACGCTGATGATAGAGATAGAACGTGCCGTCCTCGCCGTACGGCATGATGTCGCCTACCCAAATTCCCTCAGGCTGGTAAT
This sequence comes from Collinsella aerofaciens, assembly GCA_048502435.1. Taxonomy (GTDB): domain Bacteria; phylum Actinomycetota; class Coriobacteriia; order Coriobacteriales; family Coriobacteriaceae; genus Collinsella; species Collinsella aerofaciens_CL. Next base: position 1,525 of record DBFRXD010000058.1, on the reverse strand, counting down.
ACACCTTGTGCATCCGAGACTTCCTTTCCACGACATACTAACTCGGTACAATGGCAAGATATGTCAATCGTTTTCATATGTCAAACGTTTTCATATCAATACGTCTTTTCGCAGTTCCAGTCGTCGGCAAACGGTTGGCATATGCCGGTGAACGGTCATCAGAGGCGTTTGAGGAATTCTTTTGGCACGGGATGAACTACGCGGTTTTGCCCTCAATGAGTTCAACGGGAAGCTTGATATTCGATTCGGGATTATCGCCGTTAATAAGAGCGATGATGGATTGCGCCGCGAGCTCTCCGATGCGATCGATATCTTGACGTACGGTTGTTAAGTCAGGCATAAACGTCATAGTTCGACGGGCACCATCCGCGCCCACGACCTTAATATCGTCTGGAGCGCTCAAGCCGCGCTGCTTCATCACGTTGAGACAGATGGCCGCCATCGTATCGTCTCCCGCAAAGATGCCGTCAATATCGGGGTTCTCATCGAGGATCTTCGCAACGACCGCGCCCTTTTCGTCGTCGGGCTTAACGAACTCAACCTCACGGACAAGCGCGGACAAACCGGCCTGCTCAACAACATCGAGGTAGGCATCGGTACGCTTATTGGCAGGCATGCGCATGCGGCTATTGCTGCGCAGGCACAGGATACGCCTGCAGCCGTCATCAATCAGACGGCGCGTGGCGAGCTCGCCAATGCCATAGCTGTCACTTGCAATCTGGACAGAGCCCTCGCCAAGATCGCAGTCGATGCCAACCAGGCTCAAGCCCATCTCGGCATATGCCTCGGCACCGATATTGAGGGAGTTGACGATGACGCCGTCGACCATATTGCGGCGGAGCATGTCAATATAGGAACGCTCAAGATCGGGTCGATTGGCGCTGTTGCACAGCAACATCTTAAAGCCGTTTTCCGCTAACGTGCGCTCGACCGCCTGCACAACCTGAGCATGGAACGGGCTGCTCACAAAGGGAACGATCATACCGATAAGATTCAGGCGACCGTTGAGCATGGCACGGGCGATATCGTTGGGCGTATAGTTGATGCGCTCCATCGCCGCATGGACTTTATCGCGGGTTTCCTGGCTAATGTAGCCGCGATTATTAAGCACGCGAGATACCGTAGTAGGCGAAACCCCCGCCACCGCTGCAACTTCCTTGATGCCAGGCTTAGCCGTATCCTTAGAACGGGCACTCTCGTGAGCCATAGCACCCTCCCCCATCAACATGTCATACGTTTACATACGAACAAAGCATACCCCAACAACAGCGGGAAGACGGTAACAGCACAAGTAAGTAAACGACTCATCCAAATAATTAGGAGAGTTCCGCCTAAAGGGTGACTACACAGGACCCCCGCCGGGGCTGTTTGGGCTACCTCCCAAAACATTCCGCACTGATATCTTCTGTATTGAAGACGTCGATGATGCACCCGTATACCATTGACGTCGACACCATCAGATGCGGACCGCGCGGTGACCCCACATTCCGCTGGCGCCCATGGGGCTGCCCTCGTTTCCTGACAT
>DBFRXD010000057.1:0-85734 GCA_048502435.1 Collinsella aerofaciens | reverse complement strand
AGCTGCGACGGTCGTATCGCCATCGTCCACAACGGCATCATCGAGAACTTCGCCGAGCTGCGCGAAGAGCTGGAGGGTCGCGGCCACCACTTTAAGAGCGAGACCGATACCGAGGTCTTCGCGCATCTGATCGAAGAGGCTTATGCCGAGACGCACGACCTGATGGCCTCCGTGCGCGAGGCTTGCGCCCACGTGGTCGGCGCCTATGGTCTGGCCGCCGTGTGCGCTGACGAGCCCGGCGTGATCGCCGTGGCCCGCAAGGATTCCCCGATCGTGGTCGGCGCGGGCGAGACCGGCGCTTATGTCGCCTCCGATGTCATCGCGCTCATCGACGCCACCCGCGATGTCGTGGTGCTCGAGGACGGTCAGTTTGCCAGGCTCACGCCCGCAGGCGTCGAGTACACCGACGGGGCCGGCAACGTTATCGAGCCCAAGGTCACCCACATCGACTGGGACCTGGACATGGCAGAAAAGGGCGGTTATCCCGACTTTATGCTCAAGGAAATCCACGAGCAGCCGCGCGTCGTGCGCGACACGCTGGTCGGTCGTATGACGCCGGCCGGCGAGCTCGACATCGACGAGCTGGGCCTTTCGCTCGAGGAGCTCAACGACATCGATCGCGTCTACGTGATCGCTTGCGGCACCAGCTATCACGCTGGCCTCATTGCCAAGAATCTCATTGAGGGCTGGGCTCGCATCCCCACCGAGGTGGAGGCGGCCAGCGAGTTCCGTTACCGCAATCCCATCATTACGCCGACGACGCTTGTCGTTGCCGTGTCCCAGTCGGGCGAGACGGCCGATACCCTTGCCGCCATTCGCGACGCGCGCATCAAGGGTGCCAAGGTCTTCGGCATCACCAACGTGGTGGGCAGCCCCGTAGCGCGTGAGAGCGACGGTGTTATCTACACCAAGGCCAACAAGGAGATCGCGGTCGCCTCGACCAAGAGCTTCATCGGCCAGGTTGTGAGCCTTACGCTTTTGGCCCTGCTGCTGGCGCAGGTCAAGTACCGCTTGACCACCAAGCAGGCGCGCATGCTGTTCCGCGAGCTTTCCGATACGGCCGAGCAGATCCAGTGGATTTTGGATACCCAAACCGAGGCCGTGCATGAGGCCGCCCTGCTGTGCAAGGACGCGCAGTCCGCACTGTTCGTGGGTCGCGGCATGGGCGCCGCTATTTCCTACGAGGGTGCACTCAAGCTCAAGGAGGTCAGCTACCTGCACGCCGAGGCCTATGCCGCCGGTGAGATGAAGCACGGCCCCATTGCCCTGATCGACCCGGGCTTCCCTGTCATCGCTGTGGCCACCAAGAGTGCCACCTACGACAAGACCGTGTCGAACCTCATGGAGTGCAAGGCGCGCGGCGCCAAGGTCATCGTCGTTGCCACCGAGGGCGACGAGGAGATCAACAAGATCGCCGACTGCATCATCCGCGTGCCGGCCGTCCGCGACGTGTTCAGCCCCATCACGGCGAGCGTCCCGCTGCAGCTGCTCGCCCGCGAGGTCGCCATCCTGCGCGGCTGCGATGTCGATCAGCCCCGAAACCTCGCTAAGAGCGTGACCGTGGAATAGTTGGTTCCGCCGTCCTAGCGACCAAGGCCCGGCTCCGTTGCAGCGGAGCCGGGCCTTGTTGCATTTGCTCGGATAAAACCTGCCAAAATAAACCTGTCCCTTTTTGGCAGGTTAGCGGAGCTTGCTGGTCTCGAAGTACTCGGGGAACTGGTCCAGAACCTCGGTTTGATTGCGGAACATCATGTGCAGGTGCTTGCTGACCAAAAAGCTCGCTTCGATGGGGTCGCGACCGGCGATAGCGCGGCGAATCTGCTCGTGCTCGTTCACGATGTCCTGATTGTCGAGAACCTGCGTGGCGGCGCGCAGCCAGCGGAAGCGCTCCAGGTCGGCATTGGTCTCTTCGAGCCACGACCACACGGTGCTGCGACATGCGATGCTAAAAATCATGTGATGCATGAGGTTGTCGCTCAAAAAGAAGCCGATGCGATCCTCCTCGGCCATGGCCTTTTCCTGCAGCACGATGGCGCGGTCGAGCTGCTCGATGCCGGCCGACGTGGCGCGCGCACAGCACTCCACAATCACCTGCTTTTCCAGATGCTCGCGGATGTAACAGGCACTCTCGGCAAGGGTGAGGTTGATGGGTGAGACGTAGGTGCCGCTCTGGGGCACGGTGCGCACCAGGCCTTCCTGCGCCAAGCGAACCAAAGCCTCGCGCACGGGCGTGCGACCCATGTCCAGGTCATCGCAAAGCTGCTTGACGCCCAGCTTTTCGCCCGGCTTGTAGTCCAGGTAGACGATTTTGCGTCGAATGGTGTGGTAGGACTGGTCCTGTAGGCTCGTTTCCTGCTCGCCGACGTGCATCGATTCTTCCATAGCGCCTCGCAACTGTTCTATCAAACTCATATGTCAGTTGTTAATTATGCCGCGAATCAGCTCTCCGCGGTGGGTAATTCGGCTGTCGCCCGAGAACTATTGCGGCATCTTAGTCTGTGTTTGCGCAAGGCTGCGCTCAATGTTGCCGTATCATAAGCCGTCGCAAACGTGAAATAGAAAGAAGGAATCCCATATGCAACTGGCAAATATCGTACGCGAGCGCTGGAAAGGCGTCTTGTTCTGCCTGATCATCGCCATTCCCGCGACGTTGCTCGGCAAACAAATTGAGGTGGTCGGCGGGCCGGTGTTTGCCATCCTCTTTGGCATGGTCCTGGCGCTCGTCTTTCCCAAGAATCGTCGCGAACAGCTCGCCGCCGGCGTCACCTATACGTCCAAAAAAGTCTTGCAGTACGCGGTTATCCTGCTTGGCTTTGGCATGAACCTCTCCCAGATTCTGTCCAAGGGCGCCCAGTCGCTGCCGATTATCGTGGCGACAATCTCGACCTCGCTTGTCATCGCCTTTGTGCTCTGCCGCGTTATGAACGTGCCGGGCAAGATCGCGACGCTTGTGGGTGTGGGTTCGTCGATTTGCGGCGGTTCTGCTATCGCCGCGACCGCACCCGTCATCGATGCCGACGATCGCGAGATTGCCCAGGCCATTTCGGTCATCTTCCTGTTTAACGTTATCGCGGCGCTCGTGTTTCCAACGCTCGGCGGCATGCTCGGGCTGACCAACGAGGGCTTTGGCCTGTTTGCCGGCACCGCCATCAACGACACCTCGTCCGTAACGGCTGCGGCGAGCGCTTGGGACAGCATGCATCCCGGCGCCAATGTGCTCGAGAGCGCCACGGTGGTCAAGCTCACCAGGACGCTGGCCATTATCCCCATCACGTTGGTCCTCGCATGCTGGCAGATGCATCTGGCACGCAAGGCCGGCGGCGACGCTAAGAGCACGTTCTCGCTTAAACGCGCGTTTCCCATGTTTGTGCTGTTCTTTGTGCTGGCGAGCGTGATCACCACGGTGCTTCAGCTTCCCGCGTCCTTTACGGCGCCCATCAAGGAGCTGTCGAAGTTCTTTATTGTGATGGCCATGGCGGCTATTGGTTTTAATACCGATATCGTCGAGCTGGTCAAAAAGGGCGGCAAGCCCATCGCGCTGGGCTTTTGCTGCTGGATTGGCATTGCGTGCATGAGTTTGGGAATGCAACACGTACTGGGAATCTGGTAGAGAAGTAGCTTGTTTGCGTGCTGCGTGCTGGTGAGCGCATTCTCACGGTGGAGCGATAGGAGCTCTTGCGGGTATGGCTTGTCCGCAGGTTTATAAGTCCCGAAGAGCTCTTATCGCCCCGCCAGGATGGCGATGCGGGGCAACACCTATACTCGCAGGACGGCGCTTTCTGCCCTATAGTGTTTGGTGAGCAATATCGTTCAATTTTGAAACACTCGGTCGTGCGACCGTCGGCGGTTGCACGTCGCTGCGGACAGGGGGCAAATCATGGATAGCGATGCCAAGCTGAACATCTTGACCGATGCCCTAGCTGCTGCCGGGGCCTCGGCATTGGCAATCGATGCGCGTGGGGACGTCGCGATCTCGACCATGAATGACGCGGCGCTTGAGCGGGGTGTGGCGACTTTTGTCGCTGAGCGCCTCGACCGTATAGGAGACGGCGCGCGTCTGGTTATGGGGCGTGAGGGTACGCGCCTGAGCCTGACCGTTCGCCCCACCGACAAAGAGGGCGGGGGCCTTTGGGTCGTCGTGGTCCGCGAGGTGCGCGGTGCCGCGGCGCATGCGGGCATCGAGTGGCTCAACGCCGACGAAGTTGAGGCCCGCTACGAATCGAGCGCGTACGGCATCGTTGAGGGTGCCGCTGCGGTGGCTGCACCGGTTGCCGAGAGCTACGCGCGCGGTGTGCCCCTTATGCTCGAGGGCGAGCTGGGAGCGGGTCAGGTCGAGATCGCCAAGCGCCTCTATCTGGACGGTCCTTTTGCCGATCAGCCCTTTGTTTCCGTTGCGCTCGATGAGCTTACCGAGCGCGGTTGGCGCCACGTGCTCAAAAGCGCCGAATCGCCGTTGTTCCAAACAGGGCTGACCCTTTGCATTGAGGGCTGGAACGCGGTTGGCCCCCAGCGCCTCCGCGAGCTGGTCTCCACGATGGCCGACACCGCGTTGGCGACGCGCTGCCATGTGGTGCTGACGGCGAATGACATGCCGGGCGGCAGCGAAAGTGATCAAGCCGCCTTTGTGACCGAGCGCTTCGCCTGTGCGGTGAGCGTGGCGCCGGCAATCGCCGAGCAGGGAGCCGCGCCGACGAAGGTTGCGCGCTATTTGGAATATCTCGCTGATGCATTTGGGACGGCAACGCCCGCGCTGTCTGCCGCGGCGACGAAGACGCTCGATGCTTACCGCTGGCCGCGCAATTATCTGCAGCTCCGCGAGGTCTCGGAACGACTGTATATATTGGTGGGGGCGGGCACGGTGGACCGCGCTGTGGCGGAGGAAGTGCTCGCCCAAGAGGACGTGATTAAGACCGCAACCTTTGGCGCCCCGACGCTTGAAAGTGACCTGTATATCCTGCGACCGCTGGCCGATACCGAGCGAGATATCGCGCATCTGGTTGTAGACCATCTCCACGGCAACCGAACCCGTGCGGCGGAGGTGCTGGGCATAAGCCGTACAACGCTGTGGCGCTTGCTGAAGGACGATGACCGTTGAGCGAGGCGCCCGTGACCGCACGCGACGCGTGTGCTACAGTCCAAAGCGTTATTGTTTCGATTTGGTTACGGCGTGCGAGGGCATATGGCTGAGACTTCAAAACCGAGCCGCAGAAGGCGGAGTGCCGCGCCGGTCAACCGACGCACAACATCGGTGACGTGGGGCAAACACGCCTCGGGGTTTGATGGCTCGTTCAAGCGCACTAAATACGGCTATCCTTCGGCAAGCGCCCGCTTGGCAATGCAGGCAGAGTCCTCGCTGTGGGGCCGCAAACGCGTGGTGGGCTCAAAGCTCAAGCACGACGGAACGCTCGGCTACATCAGCCGCGGGGCGGCTCGCCGCAGCGGGCTCAATCCCGCCGGCTGGCATCGCTACGTGCCGATCGTGGCCGCCGTTGCAGTGATCGTCATCGCGCTCGCTGCGCTCGGATATGCCGGCGGTGGCGCCAACTTGGACGCAATGTTTAAATCGCCCGAGCTCGCGCATGCAGGCACAGAAGTTGTCGAGGGCGCACAGACCCAGACAGGCGTCGCGCCCCAGCGCGGTATCGTTGCGGCGGCCTCCACCATCGCCGATGCGCAAAAGGACGAGGACGAACAGGGCGATGGCGCCGAAACGGCCCAGACGAACGAAACGACGACAACGGCGACGTCAATATAAGTTGCGAGTGGGGTAGCTAAAATAGCCCCGTCCCAAATTAGCCACCCCGCTGACGCTCCTGGGTTACCTTACGTAGATGATGTTGTCGCGGCGGGGTTTGGGCTCGGGTAGCGTGTCCTCGGCGTAGCCAAGAATGCAGTTACCGACACCGCGCAGACTGCCGTCGGCGGGCAGGCCCCAGCTGGCCAGCAGCTCCAGGCCCTCGGGCGAGTCAAAGACCTCATGCGCGCGGTGAATCCAGCACGAATCGACACCCAGCGCATAAGCGGCGTTGAGCAAGTTGCCCATGGCGAGCGAGCCGTCTTCCAGATGTGTGGGCACGCTGCGGTCAACCAGCACCACCACAACGGTCTTGGCGCCATAGAAGGGGTCGCTGTTGCTGCCCATGACCTGGGCGTTGAGCTGCGAGAGACGCTCGACGGTCGCGGGGTCGGTGACGGCGACAAACGTCACCGGCTGGCGGCCCATGCCGCTCGGTGCATATTGGCCGGCTTCGATAATACGTGCAAGCTTTTCGGCCTCGACGGGACGATCGCTGTAGTTGCGGCAGCTGCGGCGGTGAATGAGTGCTTCGATAGTCTCCATGGCATCTCCTTGCGGTGGCGTTGCAGATGCCCCGTTCATACCCGCCGGGCTTAAACGATAGACGGTCAATTGCCCGGCCAAAAGGATAGATTCCAATTGGGAAAGTAGGTTTGCATAAAAGTACCTTCAGAATGTGACAAACAAATGGGATGGTTAAACGTTTTATCCCGTCTACCCTGCGGTTTTTTACCACTTGCCTAAATGACGAACGCATAACCTCTGATAAAGGTTTTACTAAAGGAGTACCAACGTTTATCAATGCGCCGTGGTGGCGCCGGGCCAGGAGGTAACATCATGTTCCAGGCTGGAGATGTCGTCGAGACCGATTTCGAAGGATTTCTGAAGCTGCTGCGTTCCAAGACGCGCGCTTTCGTGTCGATCAACGATCACGAGTACTACATCACGCACACCGATGGCTATTGGCGTGTTCAGGATTGCGAGGCCCTCAACGACAAGGGCCACTTTACTGACTGCTCTGAGTTGGTCAACACGGTCTGCGAGGTCGTCGAGCTGCCGTGGATTGCCGGCAAGAGCCTGCATGACAGCTTCTCGGGCGCTACGGTCTATGAGGCCGTCGCCGCTTAACAGGCAATAAAACCCGATTTTCACGTGACCGCTGGCGCCGCCCCCGCGCTGGCGGTCTTTTTCTGCCGATAGGCCATAAAAGTGCATGCATTTGCGGAGAGCCTGTTGACGATAGTCAAAACTCGGACTAATCTAGAGACACATAATTGGTCAAAAATCGGACAATTGAATGGTGGGATAGATGAATAGTGCGGTTACGCTGGTCGACTTCGATCGGTTGCTCAATGGACTCGACCATATCTATTCGGAGTTCTCGCGCGCCTGCGGCCTTTCGGACTGCGCCTATTGGATGCTCGTCGACACCAGCACGGCGGGCGGCAGTATTGCCGTAAGCCGTCTGACAAGCGAATGGTTCTACAGCAAGCAGACCATCAATTCGGCAATTAAAACCTTGACGGCGCGGGGCTTCGCAACGTTGGAGTTTGCCGAAGGCAGTCGTAAGAACAAGGTTGTGAGCCTGACCGAAGAAGGCGTGCAGTTTGCCAAGCGCTACGCGTTGCCGGCGCAAAAAGCCGAGCAACAGGCATTCGAGGCGCTCGAGCCGTGGGAACAGCGCGAGATCATGCGCTTGGTCGGTAAGTTCTCCCATGTTCTTAACGAAGAGTGCGAGGCATTTAAACGGCAAGTGGCCGCCGAGAACGAGGCTGACGATAAGGGCGAGGGGGACACATGCGACTCTTAATGAGGTTTATGAGGCCGTACCGCGGTCTGATTGCGGTGACGCTGTTTGCGGTGCTGATAGATAACGTCGGTACGCTGTTGGTTCCCACGATGCTGGCGAACATGGTCAACACCGGTATTACCACGGGCGACATCGACTATATTTTACGCAACGGCCTGTACATGCTTATCGCGACCGGCATGGCCAGCGGCGGCACGGTGTTGGGCTGCTATCTTTCGGCGCGCCTGGCCGCCAACGTGGCCTGCGATATCCGCAATGCCGTGTACGACAAATCGCTCGAGCTCGCGGCCAGCGATTTTGAGCGCTTTGGCACCGGATCGATGATCACGCGCTCGCTCAACGACATCAACGTGATTCAGCAGGCGATTCTGCAGACGATTCAGCTGGTGCTGCCCGTGCCGTTTTTGGCTGTGGCGGGCATCATATTCGCCTGGTTTATCGATCCCGCCATGGGCACGCTGCTGGGCGTGGTGGTTGCGATCGTGCTGGTGGCGGCGGTCTTTACCGTTGCCAACGCCGCGCCGATCTTTATGCGCCTGCAGAGCTTTATCGACCGCATGAACGTGGTGCTGCGCGAGAACATCGTGGGCGTGCGCGTCATCCGCGCATTTAACAAGGAGCGCCACGAGGAGCAGCGCCTGGACGAGGTGTTTAGCGATTACGCGGCCAATGCCATCAAGGTCAACCACCTGTTTGTGGGTCTCGACAGCTCCAGCTTCTTTTTGATGAATATCGCCGAGGTGGCGGTGCTGTGGGTGGGCGGCAACCGCGTGGGCGTCCACGCCATGCAAATCGGTAGCATCTCGGCCGTGCTGGAGTACGCGATCCTGATCCTGTTCTTTGTGATGACGGCGCAGATGGTGATTCTGACGCTCCCGCGCGCTGCGGCGTGTCTCAACCGTGCGCAACAGGTGCTCGAAATCGAGCCGAGCATCGTGGACGGCAAGCGCACGCTAGATACGTGCGCGGCGGAGCCTGTTGACGGTACCGATGCGGTTGCCGTGTTCGACCATATGTCGTTCCGTTTTGACGATGCCGACGAGGACACTCTGTGCAACCTGAGTTTTGCCTGCCGCCGCGGACAGACGACCGCGATCGTGGGCTCAACGGGCTCGGGCAAGTCAACGGTGGCCAAGCTCTTGCTTCGCTTCCACGATGCCACGAAGGGCGCCATTCGCCTGAATGGCATCGATCTGCGCGACCTTTCGCAAGACGACATCCGCGGGCGTATCGCCTATGTGCCGCAGAAGGCATGGCTGTTCTCGGGTACGGTGGCGAGCAACCTGCGCTTTGGCAACGAAGACGCGACTGAGGCTGACATGCTCCATGCGCTGGAGGTTGCCCAGAGCACCTTTGTGCTCGACCAGCCCCAGGGGCTCGATACGCCGGTGGCCCAAGGCGGCACGAACTTCTCGGGTGGTCAGCGCCAGCGCCTGGCGATTGCCCGCGCACTCATGAAGCAGGCCGATCTGTACATCTTCGACGACAGTTTTTCGGCCCTGGACTTTAAGACCGATGCGGCACTGCGCCATGCGCTGCAGGACGAGACGTGCGATGCCGCGGTGCTCATCATCGCGCAGCGCATCTCGACGATTTTGCATGCCGACCAGATTGTCGTGCTCAAGGACGGCGAGATTGTGGGCTTGGGCACGCATAGCGAGCTTATGGAAACCTGCGAGGTGTACCGCGCCATCGCGGAATCGCAGATGAAGGGAGGTGAGTAGCATGACCAAGGAGCTCAAGAAGCAGGGCGGCGTTGATGACGCCGCTGCCGCGGGACTGGTCGAGGAAACGGCTGCCGCGTCGACCGAGCTGGATGACGCCGCCAAGGCTGCAGCCGAGCGCGAGGCTCGCCGCCAAGCGCTCTACGAGGAAAACGAACGTGCCGAGGACGAGCGCGCCCGCGCCGAGGCAGAGCGTATGCGCGACGTGGACGACGAAGACGAGGACGAGACGCCTCGGGATACCTGGGCGACGGTGCGCCGCCTGTGGAGTGAGGCCGCCGGCGACCATTGGCGCTTCTATATCGTGTTCGCGAGCATTGTGTTCTATGTCATCTTTAACACTGCTGCGCCGGCATATAGCGCCCGTGTGATCGATGAACTGTGGGGCCACATTCAGGTAGCGTTTGTCAACAACGCCACCTTCAGCATCACCTGGGAGAACTGCGGCAGGACTATCTTCATCTACTTTTTGATTTGGACGGCCGCCGCTTCGTTCTACGCGCTCCAGAGCTTTTTGATGTCGAGCGTGGCCGAACGCCTCAATCTGCGCCTGCGCAACCGCATCGCGCAAAAGCTCAACCGTCTGCCGCTTGCCTTTTTTGACGCGCATCGTCCCGGTGAGGTCGTCAGCCGTGCGACCAACGACTTGGACAAGATGTCCGAGAGCATGCAGCGCGGCTTGCTGCAGCTTCTGGTGTCGATCGGTACCGTGGTGGGCGCCGTGAGCGTGATGTTCGTGTTTAGCGTGCCGCTCACGCTCGTCTTTTTGTTCTTTACGGCGTTGTCGCTGCTGGTGACCAAGGTGGTCTCGCGCCGCACGCATGACGTAACCGGTGAGCGCCAAGAGTGGGTGTCCAAGATTACGAGTGCGGTCGAGGAAGGCTACTCGGGCCGTCTGGTGATTCGCGCGTTTAACCGCGAGCGCCAAAGTTCTGCCGAGGTGCACCAGGCCTCGGGCGAGCTGGCACGCGTGAGTGCCAAGGCCGACTTTATGATTAACGCCGTCGGCCCCGCGGTGCGCTTTATCGGCCGCCTGGCACAGATCGTGATTGCGATTGTGGGCTGCAGTATGCTGGTTGCCGGCCACATGACCGTCGGCGTGTTCCAGGCGTTCTTCCAGTTTATCTACGAGGCATCTGAGCCCATGACGCAGCTGTCGTTTACCTTCAACTCGCTGCAGAGCGCGCTGGCGAGTGCGGAGCGCGTGTTCGACCTGCTCGATGAGCCCGAGATGGAGGCCGATCCGCTGCCGGACGAGGCCGCCAAGCTGCCGGGCAAGGTCGAGGGCCGTGTCTCCTTTGAGCATGTGCGCTTTGGTTATTCGCCCGACAAGCCGCTTATGCGCGACGTGTCGTTTACTGCCGAGCCGGGCCAGAAGATCGCGGTGGTGGGAACCACGGGCGCAGGCAAGACGACGCTCATCAACCTGCTCATGCGCTTCTACGAGATTGACGGCGGGCGTATTACGCTCGACGGCGTGGATACGAGCCGCATGGATCGCGGCGAGCTACGTCAGCAGTTTGGCATGGTGCTGCAAGACGCCTGGCTATTCGATGGCACGATTGCCGAAAACATCGCCTACGGCTGCCCCGAGGCAACGCGCGACGAAATTGTGGCCGCCGCTCGTGCCGCGCAGGTCGACTTCTTCGTGCGCACCATGCCGCAGGGCTACGACACGCGCGTGGCCAACGATGCCGAAAGCATCAGCCAGGGCCAGCGTCAGCTGCTGACCATCGCTCGCGTGCTGCTCAACAACCCGGCGATTCTCATTCTGGACGAGGCGACCTCAAGCGTGGACACGCGTACCGAGCTTGCTATCGGCCGCGCCATGGACGCGCTTATGCGCGGGCGCACGAGCTTTGTGATCGCGCATCGCCTGTCGACGATCGTGGACGCCGACCTGATCTTGGTCATGGACCACGGCAACATTATCGAGCAGGGCACGCATAAGGAGCTGCTCGCAGCCGAGGGCGCTTATGCCGACCTCTATCTGAGTCAGTTCGCATAATGTGGCAAAGGGACAGTCCCGCATGTCACATCAAAAAGAAAGGCGCGCCGGGGATGAATTCCCTGGCGCGCCTTTTGCGTCGGTGCCGATATTGTTTTGTGCCGCTTGCGTTCCTAGCGTTCGTCCACGAGCTTGGCGACGAGGGCCTTGAGCTCGGCCACCTCTCGCTCGAGTTCCTTGACGCGGCGGGCATTCTCGGTGATGCCTTGGCGGTTGAGGGCACTCTGCTCGGCGGCGTCATCGGGCATGTACTCGCGATGCTGCTTGGCGTCGAAACTCTCCTCGAACACGCGGCAGCCGTTGCGCTTGATGATGCGTCCCGGCACGCCCACGACGGTGCAGTTGTCGGGCACGTCCTTGACGACAACCGAGTTGCCGCCGATTTTGACGTTGTTGCCGATGCGGATGTTGCCGAGCACCTTGGCGCCCGTGCCCACGGTGACGTTGTTGCCCAGGGTGGGGTGGCGCTTGCCGGTCTCGTTGCCGGTGCCGCCGAGCGTGACGCCCTGGTAGAGCACGCAGTTGTCGCCCACAATGGTGGTCTCGCCGATGACGACGCCCATGGCGTGGTCGATAAAGAAGTGCTTGCCGATCTGTGCGGCGGGATGAATTTCGACGCCGGTGATATGACGGGTGATCTGCGAGAGCACGCGGGCGAGCGAGCGATGACCGTGCTCCCAGAGCCAGTGCTCGGGCACGTGGTTCCACTTGGCGTGCAGGCCAGGATAGGAAAGGAAGATGACTAGACCGTTTTGCGCGGCGGGATCCTGCGCTTGGACGGTCTTGATGTCCTCGCGAATGGTATTGATAAAGCTCACCGGCCGCCCTCCCTTAGCGCCATGGCAATGCGATTCAATAAAGTATAGCGATTCGCTAGGGATTAGGAAGGACAATCTTGTCGGCTTTGCGCTACAGGTGTCAGTTATGCAAACTTGCTGGTAATGGAGTCATGCTTTTGTGGGGTTGCGCACGAGGGGGCACCGCAACCGTATACTGGTCAACTTGGACGTATCCGCGCCCACAACTGAGAGGTTTTACTTCATGGGTTTCATCAATTTTATCGCCGAGCTGCTTAAGGATCCGCGCACCGCGATCGCCAGCTGGATCGCCGCCGGCCCGCTTATGGCCTACGGCTGCGTGTTCCTGATCATCTTTATCGAGACGGGCGTGGTGTTCTTCCCGTTCCTTCCCGGTGATTCGCTGCTGTTCGCTTCGGGCTTCTTTGCCCACAACGGTGGTTTTAACATCGTGGCACTGCTGGCCGTCGCATGGGCTGCTGCCATCCTGGGTGACCAGTGCAACTTTATGATCGGTCACTTCTTTGGCAAAAAGATTATCGCTTCGGGCAAGGTCAAGGCTATGACGCCCGAGCGCATCAAAAAGTCCGAGGATTTCTTGGACAAGTGGGGTCACCTGGCCATCTTCCTGGGTCGCTTCTTCCCGTTTATCCGCACCTTTGTGCCCTTTATCGCTGGCATGGGCGGCATGCACTGGCGCAACTTTGTCGTCTTTAACGTGCTGGGCGGCATTACCTGGTCGACGGTCTTTACGCTGCTGGGCTACTTCTTTGGCGGCATTCCCTTTGTGCAGGAGCACTTTGAGCTGCTGATTATCGGCATCGTTGCCGTGTCGATCATCCCGACCGTGGTCGGTCTGGTTAAGGCCAAGCTGGGTAAAAAGAACGCCTAGTCCGAGCTTGTTTTCAGACGTTAATTCCAAGGCCCGTCATCGGATTTTCGATGGCGGGCCTTTTGTGTTAAAGGCAAGTGAAAATGCTTTACTTAGTTAAAGAAAAACGTTTTATCCAAGGCGTGCGGGGAGTACAATCACCTGCATGCGAATCGACGCGCCATCGGCTTTGATGCTGCCCGCGTGTCCTGCCCGGCCCTACGCTCCGGGCGTGCGACGTTGCGACGCGGCCGGCTTCGGTCCTTGCGTGCGGGTTCGCGAGTATGCAACCGTGTATGTAAGGAGCGACATATGACTGTCGAGAAGAAGGATATCGATTGGGGTAGCCTCGGCTTTGGCTACATGAAGACCGATTACAGCTACGAGGCCCATTGGAAGGATGGCGAGTGGGACGAGGGCGGCCTGACCACCGACCACACCCTGCACGTCTCCGAGTGCGGCGGCATCTTCCATTACTGCCAGGAGGTCTTTGAGGGCCTGAAGGCCTACACCGCCGAGGACGGCAGCATCGTCTGCTTCCGTCCCGACATGAACGCCGAGCGCATGTACAACTCCGCCCAGCGTCTGGAGATGCCCCCGTTCCCCAAGGACAAGTTTGTCGAGGCCGTCAAGCAGGTCGTTTCTGCCAACGCCGCCTGGGTTCCGCCCTTCGGCTCTGGCGCAACCCTGTATGTGCGTCCGTTTATGATCGGCTCCGGTGACGTGATCGGCGTGGCTCCCGCTCCTGAGTACACGTTCCGCATTCTCGTGACCCCGGTCGGTCCGTACTTTAAGGGTGGCCTTAAGCCCGTCAAGCTGCGCGTTTCCGAGTACGACCGCGCCGCACCGCACGGCACCGGCAACATCAAGGCCGGCCTCAACTACGCCATGTCCCTGAAGCCCACGATGGAGGCTCACCGCGAGGGCTATGCCGAGAACCTGTATCTCGACTCCGAGTCCCGCACCTATGTCGAGGAGACCGGTGGCGCCAACGTCCTGTTCGTGAAGGAGGACGGCACGCTCGTCGTTCCGCAGTCGCACACCGACTCTATTCTTCCCTCCATCACCCGTCGTTCACTCGTTCAGGTTGCTCAGGACCTGGGCATGACCGTCGACCAGCGTCCCGTCGAGTGGGCCGAGGTCAAGGCCGGCACCTTTGTTGAGTGCGGTCTGTGCGGCACCGCTGCCGTTATCTCCCCGGTCGGCGAGATCGACAACAAGGTCTACGGTGCCGACGAGACTGTGACCTTCCCGGCTGGCTACACCGAGATCGGTCCTGTGATGAAGAAGCTCCGCGAGACCCTGACGGGCATCCAGTCTGGTGCTGTTGAGGATAAGCACAACTGGGTTTACACCGTCGCGTAAGCTGTCTTAGCTGTCCGGCCCGAGGGCGACCTTCCTTTCCGGCGCGTCCTCGGACATGAAAGAACCCCCCGCTGCGCACTACGTGCGGCGGGGGTTCTTTCGTCCTGCGGAGTGCGCCGGAAAGGAAGGTCGCCCTCGGGCCTGCGTTACCTCGGCGCTGCCGTTACGGGCAATATAGATCTGAATTAAAGATGGTGCGCGGCCTATTGACCGCGCTTTTGTTTTGGTTCGCACCATGTGGGGGGGGGTGGCGACGTGCATTTTTGCGAGTATTCTGCAATCGAAGGCCCCTGCATACCGATCTCGGGCGAAAAATCGGGAATTCTCGATGTTTTCTACGAATGATGGGCGGGGTTATGGGCTGACAGCGTTTGATTTGCAGGGATATTCGCGGTCTTTGGCATTTATCGTGGCGCCCGAAGCCCTTGGTTATGTTGAAAACTCCCAAAAATGCACGGCGCCTTGAGGGGGACCTTCGCGAAAAAGGAAACCGCCCCGTCGAAGTATGCATTCGACGGGGCGGTTTATGCATATGCCCGATTGAGGATATGCTGCAGATCTGTTAGAACTTGACGGTCGGTGCCTGGCGGGCGGCTTCGGCGGCCTCGAAGCCCTGGCGCTCCTTAAACTGGAAGATGCCGGCAAAGATGACGGCCGGGAAGGTCTGGATGGCGTTGTTGTAGCTAAGCACGCAGTCGTTGTAGCTCTGGCGTGCGTAGCTCACCTTGTTCTCGGTGTCTTCGAGCGTGGCTTGGAGCTGCGTAAAGTTGGTGTTCGCCTTAAGATCGGGGTAAGCCTCGGCCACGGCGAAGAGCTGGCGCAGGGCGCCGGTCAGCACGTTGTCGGCTTCCATCTTGGCTTCGGGCGTGGTGGCGCTCACGGCGGCGTTGCGCGCGTTGACCACGGCGGCAAGCGTGTCCTGCTCGTGTTTGGCGTAGCCCTTGACGGTTTCGACCAGGTTAGGGATCAGGTCGTTGCGGCGCTGCAGCTGCGTGTCGATGTTCTGCCAGGCGTTATCGATACGATTGCGCTTGGTGACCATGTTGTTGTAGATGCCGGCGATGGCGCAGACAATCACAACGACAACAACGATACCGATGATGACGGGAATCATGGTGTCTCCGTTTCGAATGGCCGCGGCGTCTTCCGCCGGCTGCCGTTGGTGTAACGCTACTAGTATACCCGCAACCTTTGGCGATACCGAACTTTCCGGTAAGCGTTATGTTTCCACCAAGGTAAGGCCATTCGCCAGGGGGCGGGCGATACAGGTGTAAGATATGCGACAGATTAGTGAGCGTTGTCTTCTCCTTGAGGAGGGCGATATATATGGACCTTCGCATCAAGAAAACCTATCGGGCCCTGTTCGAGGCCTTTACCGAGCTGCTCGAAGAGCATCGGTTTGAGGACGTGACGGTTGCCATGCTGTGCGACCGCGCTATGATTCGTCGGACGACGTTCTACAAGCACTTCCGCGACAAAAACGATTACTTTGCCTTCTATATCGATGAACTCATGTCGGGCCTGCCGCAAAAGCGGGCCGATGCGGATGGCGCGGAGGGCGCCGAGGACGTACGCGCGCTTCGCCACGAAGTGTTCGCCGATGCTATGGATCTGATTCTGGCGCATGAGCAGCTCATGGATAACATTTTGGCGAGCAGTGTGTCGGGTATGCTGACCAGCATGATTTGCGACCGCATCGCGCGCTCCATACGCGGGCGCGTGATGAGTGCGCTTGACGAGGACGCGCTCGCGCCCGTATCGCTCGAGACAACGTCTGAGTTTGTCGCCGGCGGCATTATTCGGCTCTTTACCATGTGGTGGGAATCGGGCCACGTACTAGAGCGCCGATCCGAAATCGCCGACGTGGTCGATGCGCTGTTCGAACGGACCATGACGCCGGTGAGTCACTAAGAGTGGCGGAGAGAGGGGGATTCGAACCCCCGGAACGCTCTCGCGCTCAACGGTTTTCAAGACCGCCGCATTCAACCGCTCTGCCATCTCTCCGTGAGTCGTAATGATAGCATCGTTTTGGATTTGCAACAGGGGAGGCGAACGATGACGAGCACCGGAATCGATGAGAAGTTCATGCGCGAGGCGCTAGCGGAGGCGCGTGCCGCCGTGGCGGTGGGCGAGGTGCCCATTGGCGCTGTGGTAGTGCGCGCTGGTGAGATTGTCGCGCGGGCGCATAATCGTCGCGAGCTCGATCAGGACCCTTCGGCGCATGCAGAGTTCGCGGCCCTGTGCGCTGCCGCTCGGTCGCTCGGTCGCTGGCGCCTTTCCGATTGCACGGTCTACGTGACGCTCGAGCCTTGCTGCATGTGTGCGGGGCTTATGGTCAACGCGCGCGTGGCGCGCTGCGTGTATGGCGCGGCCGATGCCAAGGCCGGCGCGCTGGGTTCGCTGTATGACCTGAATGCCGATTCGCGCCTGAATCATCGGTTTAACGTACATGCCGGCGTGCTGGCGGATGAGTGTTGTGAGGTGTTGAGCGGCTATTTTAGTGGGCTGCGTGACACCGATGGTGCTGTCTGCGGCTGTGGGTCTGATCTTGAGGCGCATACCGCTCATGCCGAGGCGCTCGCGTGTGCCGAAGATACTGCCGTTGAGGTGGTCGATTTTGGTGTCGCGTGCCGCCGGCCCCGCCGTGTGCTGTTGGCGATTGATTCCTTTAAGGGCAGCGTGTCGAGCTCGCAGGCAGAGTCGGCCGTTGCCGAGGGCGTGCGCCGCGTGTGGCCCGATGCCCAGGTAAGCGCATTGCCGCTGGCAGATGGTGGCGAGGGAACGCTCGACACCATCGCCGTATGCGGTGGTGAGCTCTCGACCTGCGAGGTTGCAGGCCCCTTGGGCGACCGCGTGTCTGCCCGGATGCTGGTGGACGGCGAGCACGAGTCGGCTGTTATTGAGATGGCCGAGGCGGCGGGTATTGGGTATTCGCCCTGCACGGAATCGGCGGCGCTTGCGGCTTCGACCTATGGCGTGGGCGAGCTCATACTTCGCGCGGTTCGCGCGGGTGCAAAGACGATCTATATTGGCTTGGGTGGCAGCGCCACCAACGACGGTGGCGCCGGCATGCTGCAGGCGCTGGGTGCCCACCTTGTTGATGAGCGTGGCTGCAATATCGCCCCCGGTCTCGCGGGCCTTGAACACGTGGCGAGTATCGATTTGGCACCGGCGCTTCGGGCGCTGAATGGCGTGCGTATCGTTGTGCTTTCGGATGTCGAGAATCCGCTCGTAGGGCGTCGTGGGGCACTTGCAGTGTTTGGCGGGCAAAAGGGCCTGCCGGCGGGTGATGCCGAGGTGCTGCGCAGGTACGACTGCTGGATGGTCGGCTATGGCCGCCTGCTCGATGCGGCGATTGCCGGGGTGCGGGCTCAGGGGTTGTTGCGCGTGCCCGAGGGTGCGCGGACGTTTGGCTCGGTGCTCGGCGTGCCCGGCGCCGGTGCCGCTGGCGGTCTGGGCGCCGCGTTGTTGGCACTTGGTGCCGAGTTGCGCTCGGGCGTGGAGACGGTGCTCGACCTCGTTGGGTTCGACGAGCGCGTGCGCGATGTCGACCTGGTCATAACGGGTGAGGGCAATATGGACGAGCAATCCGCCGCCGGTAAGGCGCCGGTGGGCGTGGCCCGTCATGCGAAGCGATATGGCAAGCCGGTGGTCGCCGTCGTGGGCGGTCGCGCTGACAACCTGGATGCGGTGTATGGGCAGGGCGTCGACCTGGTTTTGCCGGTCTGCCGCAAGCCCATGGGCCTTGAGCAGGCACTCGATCCGCAAGAAGCCACAACCAACCTCATCTGCGCCGGTGAAGCAGCCGCCCAAGCCTACGACCTCGCCCGCCTCTAAAACCCAACTCCCTATAAGTTGCGGTGGAATAGTTCCTGTTTGGCGGCTCAGGCGGCAAAAACAGGAACTATTCCACCGCAACTTCGAGAATGGCTATCCGAGGCTGGTCGCCTTGGGCCTTGGGTCGGACCGTCCGCCATGAAATGCGGCCATCTACTACGCTTAGCCGAGCACCCTTGACCATCCCGGATTTTGTGAAATTAAAACCGCAGGTAGAAAGCTTGCCGATTTTCGAAAAAGCCGGCTATGGTTGACCCCTGCGGCCTAAACGTAGTAGATAGGCCCCTTTTGTGGCACGGCAGCAGACCAGTCTTTTTGGGACGGGGCTTATTTGACTACCTGTCGATCTGATTGCCCAAGTAGTCAAAAAGCCCCGTCCCAAATTAGCTACCTTGCCCCATCGGGCGGGAGCGGGTAATATATATCGAGCGCCTAGCGCGTTCGATGGGTTCGGATGACGACATGTTCCGAATCTGGTCAGGTCCGGAAGGAAGCAGCCATAAGGAGCCTCTGTCGGGCATCCGAATCCATCGAGCGCACGGGCGCTTTTTGGTGCCGCGACATGGCCCGGCCGGCGACGAGGTATTTGGTGTCTCGCTGGTCCTCGGCTGCGCCTGCGGGATCGCTCGACTACCAAATACCTCGTCGCCGGCCGGGCCCCGTCGTCCAAAAATCACCCGTAAAGTCGCGTTTAGCTGAACAATTCAATCCCGTGCTTAGTGGCGCTCGCTGGCGTTGCCAAAACATCGGCTGCTACGTGCCTTGGGCGCTAGTGACCGTTGTCCTTACATCTGTAACGAGTTGCTTACGCATCTCCAGAGTTCGCCGTACTATCATGAATCAGATTGAATAGAGATGATGATAGGGAGCGCCTTTTTATGATTGAGCTGCTCAGGCGTTTTGGTGGTAAGTATCGCCGGTATATGGTGATTGGCCCTGCGTGTAAGTTGATCGAAGTGATCTTCGACCTGCTGACGCCGCTGGTGATTGCCCAGATGATCGATAAGGGCATTGGCTCGCACGACGTGAACGCCGTTATCCACTACGGCATGGTACTTGGCGCCATGGCTGTGATCGGCATCTCGTTTACGCTTGTCTGTCAAAAGATGGCGGCACTGACCTCGCAGGGCATGGGCACCGACATTCGCGGTGCGCTTTACGAGCACATCAACAAGCTGAGCTACGCCGAGCTCGACCGCTTTGGTACGCCGTCGCTCATCACGCGCATTACCAACGACGTCAATCAGGTGCAGCTCGCCGTGGCGCTGGGCGTGCGTATGCTCATCCGCTGGCCTTTCCTGGCGGTGGGCTCAATGGTCGCGGCCCTTGCCATCGACCTTAAGCTCGGCATGATCTTTTTGATTTGCACGCCCGCCATCGGCCTGGTGTTTTGGCTTGTCATGGCGCGCTGCATCCCGTACTACAAGCAGCTGCAGGCAAAGCTCGATCGCATCGCGCTTATTTGCCGCGAGGGACTTTCGGGCGCCCGCGTGGTCCGGGCGTTTGTGCGCGAGGACCACGAGCGCGAGCGTTTTGCCCAGGCGGCCGATGACCAGGCGCGTGTCGCAATCGCGGTGGGCAAGCTCTCGTCGATTCTCAACCCCGTCACGTTTTTGGTGATGAACCTGGGCGTGTGCGCCATCCTGTGGGTGGGCGGCATTCAGGTCAACGTGGGCGAGCTCACGCAGGGCCAGGTCATGGCGTTCGTCAACTACATGACGCAGACCCTGACCTCCATCGTGTATGTCGCCAACCTGGTCGTGGTCTTTACCAAGGCGAGCGCCAGTGCGTCGCGTCTCAACGAGGTGCTCAATTGCGTGCCGAGCATTACCGACGAGGGCAATCAGCCGGTCGCACTGCCCGAGCCGAGCGAACTGGCGGGTGGCGCTGTTTCGGTCCCGGCGCTGAGCTTTGACCATGCGAGTTTTTCGTTTGGCGCGGGCGCGGCAAATGCCGTGAGCGATGTGACGCTGGAGCTGCCGCTGGGCAAAACGCTTGGCATTATCGGCGGCACGGGTAGCGGCAAGTCCACGCTCGTCTCGCTTATCCCGCGCCTGTACGATGCGAGCACTGGCAGCGTGAGCGTGATGGGCGCCGACGTGCGCACCTGGCCGCTCGATCAGCTGCGCCACGTGGTCGCGACCGTTCCGCAGCGCGCGTCGCTCGTGAGCGGCACGATCCGCAGCAACCTAACCTGGCGCGACGAGTCGGCGACCGACGAGGAGCTTTGGGCGGCGCTCGATATGGCGCAGGCCAGCGAGTTCGTGCGCAACAAGCCGCAGGGGCTCGACGCCCCGGTCGAGGCGGGCGGCAAGAACTTCAGCGGCGGTCAGCGCCAGCGCCTGACCATTGCGCGTGCCCTGGTGGGCTCGCCGCAGGTTCTGATCATGGACGATTCCGCCTCGGCGCTCGACTTTAAGACCGACGCGGCGCTTCGCCATGCCATCCGCGAGCGCAGCGTGCGCGGCGCCGCCGAGGGCGGGTTGCCGCTGACGACCGTCATCGTGAGCCAGCGCGTCTCGACCGTGCGCGATGCCGACATGATCTGTGTGCTCGATCACGGCTCGGTTGCGGGCCTGGGTACGCACGACGAGCTGTACGCAAGCTGCCAGCTCTACCGCGAGATTTGCCAGTCGCAGCTCCGCCGTGAGGAGCTCGAGGGCCAGCAGGGGAGTGCGACGCCCGCTTCGGACTCCGCCCCTGCATCCACCCGCGCAAAGGAGGGCTGCTAAATGAATCCGTATACTTCTTCCGGTTCGGTCGCCACGATGACGGCCAATGTGTCCGGTAGCGATAACCTCAACGATCTGGGTGACGGCCCGCGCCAGCCCGGCGACCCCGAGCGCTACCCCGTGGGCGCGGTGACTCGCCGCCTGATGGGCTACGTCCGTCCGCACCGCATCTCGTTTGCGGCGTCGTTTGTGAGTGCCGCCATCTCGGTGATTCTGCAACTCTATACGCCCATCCTCGTCGGCGAGGGCATCGATCTCATCGTTGCCGCCGGGCAGGTGGACTTCGGGTCGCTGCTGCCGCTCGTCACCAAGCTCGCGATTGTCGTGATGGGCGCGGCGGCCTTCCAGTGGCTGCAGGGCTACTGCGTTAACCGCTTGTCCTACGAGACGGTGCGCGACATGCGCGTGGAGGCGAGCGACAAGCTCAGCCGCATGCCGCTCAGCTTTATCGACAGCCATGCCCACGGCGACCTTATGAGCCGTGTGGTCAACGATGTCGACCAGGTGGGCGACGGCCTGCTGCAGGGCTTCACGCAACTCTTTACTGGAGTCATCACTATCGTGGGCACGCTCGCGTTTATGCTCTCCATCAACCTGACCATGACGCTCGTGGTGGTGCTTGTCACACCTCTTTCCATCTTTGCGGCGGGCGCCATCGCCAAGCTCTCCAACAAGAGCTTTACAGCGCAGCAGCGCATTCAGGGCCAGCTGGGCGGCCATATCGAGGAGTATGTGGGTGAGCAAAAGCTCGTGGACGCCTTCGCCTGTGGACCGAACGCGCAGCAGCGTTTCGACGCCCTCAACGCCGAGCTCTACACCGCGGGTGAGCGCGCGCAGTTTATGGGTTCGCTCTCTAACCCCGGCACGCGCTTTATCAACAACATCATCTATGCCGTGGTGGCCGTGATCGGCTGCGTTGGCGTGATTACGGGCGTGCCCGCGGCGCTCACGGTGGGCGGCGTGCAGATTTTCCTGTCCTACGCCAACCAGTACACCAAGCCGTTCAACGAGGTCACCAACGTCATTACGCAGATCCAGACGGCCTATGCCTCGGCGCGCCGTATGTTTGCGCTGCTCGATGCGCGCGAGCAAGAGCCCGATGCAGCGGATGCCGTTGAGCTCGCAGCTCCGAAAGGCGAGGTTTCGTTTGAGCATGTGGACTTTAGCTACGTGCCCGACCGCAAGCTGCTGCAGGATATCTGCATCGATGCCAAGCCGGGCATGCGCTTTGCCCTCGTCGGTCCCACGGGCTGTGGCAAGACGACGCTCATCAACCTGCTGCTGCGCTTCTACGATATCGACGCCGGCCGCATTGCGGTCGATGGCCGTTCCTCGCGTGACTACACGCGCGCAAGCCTGCGCCGCGCCTTTGGTATGGTGCTGCAGGATACGTGGCTGTTCGAGGGTACGGTGGCGGACAATATCGCCTACGGTCGTCCCGATGCCACGCGCGAGCAGATTATCGAGGCCGCCAAGCGCGCGCACGCGCACAAGTTTATCGTGCAGCTGCCAGGCGGCTACGATACGGTGATCGGCGAGGACGGCGGCACGTTTAGCCAGGGCCAAAAGCAGCTGCTGTGCATCGCGCGCGTCATGCTCACCGACCCGGCGATTTTGCTGCTGGACGAGGCAACGTCGAGCATCGATACACGTACCGAGCTGCAGGTGCAGGCGGCATTCGATGAGCTCATGGCCGGTCGCACAAGCTTTGTCGTGGCGCACCGCCTGAGCACCATCCGCAACGCCGACTGCATTCTGGTGATGCGCGACGGCGAGATTATCGAGCGCGGCACGCACGAAGAGCTGCTAGCGGCAGGCGGCTTCTACGCCGAACTCTACCGCAGCCAGTTTGCCCAGTGAGCAAGCCCGTGGCGCAAATTAATCAATCGACAGACGGTGGTTTACATCTGTCACGTTAGTACTAAGATATTCATCTAATAAATTGCAATAGTGGCTTTAGTTTTGGGGGAAACGAGGCAACGTGACTATGACGTGCTCTTTGGTGGTTAACAGCAAGAGCGGTAATACCAGGATGGTTTCGGGCGCGATCAAGCGCGCTCTGCAGGCTGCGGGTGTTGATTTTGTCCATGCCGCGGCGTTGAGCGACGATGCGGATGCAGATCAGGTTGCGCTCGAGGCGCAGGGCGCCTGCGCGGCCGACACGGTGCTCGTCGGTTTTTGGTGCGACAAGGGCGCGTGCACGCCTTCGGTCGCGGCGTTGCTCTCCGCCTTGCACGGTAAGCGCGTGTTCCTGTTTGGCACCTGCGGCTTTGGGGCCGACCAGAGCTACTATCAGCAGATTATCGACCGCGTAACTTCCAATTTGGCTGGGGATGCCGAGCTTGCGGGCTGGGCGATGTGCCAGGGCAAGATGGGCCCCGCGGTCAAGCAGCGCTACGAGGCCATGCTCGAGCAAGATCCCGACAACGCCCGCGCTAAGTTGCTGCTCGACAACTGGGTTGCCGCAAAGGACCATCCCACCAAGGAAGATCTGGATAACATGGCTGCAGCCGCCAAGAAGGCTGTGCTGGGCGAGTAGCTTCGCCGTTCGCGGTCCTTCGTGCAAAACAATACAAATGTGAA
The DNA here is from genome assembly GCA_048502435.1 of Collinsella aerofaciens. Taxonomy (GTDB): domain Bacteria; phylum Actinomycetota; class Coriobacteriia; order Coriobacteriales; family Coriobacteriaceae; genus Collinsella; species Collinsella aerofaciens_CL. The sequence continues at coordinate 62,210 of DBFRXD010000057.1, read as the reverse complement.
AGCCTCGAAATCCTCGAGGCTTTTTTCTGGACACTCGCGGGCGCAACGATGGCAAGCGTTTGGGGCGATATTTTCCATCACCCTGATGACGAGGCCGTCCTGGACGACACGCTCTCATGCGTTCGCTGGATGCATTCAGAGTGGGACGGGCTTTCCGGATGGATGGGGTTTCGGAAAGTGCGTCCCAGAATTTGCCTTTGGAGTGGGATGCAGTTTCCCAACGGAGCCACAAGCGGAAACTGCATCCCATTCCGGACGTGAATTCTGGGACACGGTTTCCGGATTCAAAAAAGGCCACATGACGTGGCCTTCAACTTATATATGTTCAGCAGGTGTCCCCATGACAAGCCGCGCTTCAACACCGAGGCGTCTGCCCGGCGACGCGGAACGTAAGGTTCATCGCGAGTTCCGCACGAGCCGGAGAGCACTTAATGTGCTCTCCGTGCGAGCAGGACTGTCCGAGCAGGGAACCTTACGTTCCGCGCCGCCGGGCAGACGAACCAGTTATGAGTGACCCGCTACTTGATCTTGGTCGTGCCTGGCGCCAGGTTGGGGTCGGTCTCGTTGGCCTCGGTCTGGAAGTGCTCGGTGTAGACGTTCTTGCCGTCGCGGAACATCTCGTAGTACTGCATCTTGGCGTAATCCTCGCGCGCCTTGGTGGCGGCTGCGGCCGCGGCGTCGTCACCGGTGACGTTGGAGGAGAGCGCCCAGCGCAGGCTGGCGTCCTCGTAGCCCACCGAGTTGATGGCGGGCAGCGACTCGCGCAGCGTCATGTGCGCCTTCTGATAGTCGGTCAGCGGTGCGCCGATCAGCTGCATCAGCTGCGTGGACAGGTAGTTGGTGGACAGGTCGTCGACCTCGCTCGTCTGGTCGCAGCCGGCAACGTCGTAGTTGGCCCAGATGATGTAGTCGGTCTGCCACAGACGTTCCTGGTGCGTGGCGTCGTCTTCGCCGGTAAACCACTTGTCGTTGAACTTGGACGGGAAGAACGGCTGGTGGTCGCCCCAGAACACCACGACTACCTTACGGTCGAGCTTGCTCAGGGCGTTTAGGAAGTAGCGAAGCGCCTGGTCGGACTGCTCGATGCACGAGACATACTCGTCGACATCGGAGAGCGTGCCGTCCTCGACGGTCTTGGCATCCAGATCGGTCGTGTCGATATTCAGGTGCATCTGCTTATCGACCGGCAGCAGACCCGTATCGTAGCCCGAGTGGTTCTGCATGGTCACGTCGAAGATAAACTGCGGATCGGCGTTCTGGTCGAGCAGCTCAAGAATCTTGTCGTAGGTAGCCTGGTCGGTCACCATGCCGCGCAAGGTGTCGGCTCCCTGGAAATCGTTGATGGACAGGAACTGGTCAAAGCCAAAGTCCTTGTAGACGTTCTCGCGGTTCCAGTTGGTTGCGTGATTGGGGTGCATAGCCGTGGTGGAATAGCCGAGCGATTTGAACTGCTCTGCCAGGTTCCCGGTCGTTTCCATGTTGTAGATGGTGTAGGGGTACACGCCCGAGCCCAGGTTGGCCATGGAGTTGCCGGTCATAAACTCAAACTCGGTATTGGCGGTGCCGCCGCCGTAGGCGCTCACGTAGAGCTTGCCGCGGCTGAGGCAGTTGGACAGGCTCTTAAAGTACTGCGGGCCCTCGTAGCCGGCGCGCATGTTCTGATAGATCGACAGATCCGAGAAGGTCTCGTTCATGATGGCGATGACCGTGGGCTTCTCGCTGTCGAACTGCTCCTTTGCGGCGGTGCGCTCGTCACTCTTGGCTGCGTCGGACTTGTCGTAGGTCTTGGCGTACTTTTTGAGCGTGGCCTTGGCATCGTCGACGGAGTAGTCGGCGGGTTTGGGCGGCTTGATGGACTGCGCCGCGCTAATGAAAGCGGGCAGGTAGCCCTCGCGCCAGTAGCTCTCGAGCGGGCGCCAGGTATAGACGGTGATGCCGAGGGTGTTGTAGTAGTCGATGAGCGTGACGTGCGCGGTCACGCCGGCCAGGCACAGCACGGCGACGAGCAGGTTGGTGAGCAGCATGCGCTTGGCGTTGGCGGCGCCCTTCTGACGGTGCGGTGCCACCAGGCCGGCGTACTCGCACAGCAGCATAGCGATGGCGGTAAAGCCCATGGACAGCACGCAGAACAGCGAGATCGAGAAGGTGTAGCCGGTGCCGGCGACCGCGGCGGCGGTGGAGATGGCCGAAAGGTCGCCCGGCTGGATGGGCATGGATTTAAACGTGATGACGAAGAACTCGGCAATGCCCAGGACAAAGAGGGCAAAGGCCAGGACCGCGGGAGCTGCGCCGTGGCGCTGGAACAGGAAGAACAGGCCGACCATGAGCGTGGTGATGATGGCCCACTCGAGCAGGATGCACAGGGGGTAGACCCAGGTAAAGTCGTGGTTGGACGAGACCTCCATGCCCAGCAGCGCAAAGACGCCGGCGAGCAGCAGGCACAGGACGGCGGCGACGAGCGGTTTGCCCACAAAGGCGCCGCGCAAACGAGCGAGCTTGCCGGTGGGGGTGGGCGCATCGGCCGAGGCGAACGCAAAGACGCGCGGGGCGATGCGGTCGCGGGCGATACTGGCCCAAGCGCAGCCGGTGAGGATGGCATTGGTCAGGATGAGCATCACAAAGGCGAGCGGCTCGTTTTGGGCGACGAGGCCAATGGCGCCCCAAATGGTCAAAAAGAGCTGGAACAGGCCGAAGGCGACGCTCCACCCAAGAGCGCTTTTGGCAACGGTGCCCGACTGAGCGCGAATGGTCTTGGCCTCGCGCAAAACAAGGTAGACGGTCGCCGCAAGACCGACGAGCGAGATGGCGGCAGCGAACATGCTGAGACTCCTCACAAACTTAAAACCTACGAAAGCGGGGGTTTACCCGATTGTTACCTAAATATGCGCTGCATTTGCGGGCTGCGCACAACAACCAGCCATATTAACGCGCATGTGCGGCGGTGTGGCTCAATGCAGTGGCGACCTGCGCGATAATGGACGGGAATTACACGGAAACGTAAAGGCTTCTTAAAGAATTAGCGAGGATGAGGCGATGAACGAGCAGGTTTGCACCAAGGCTGTGGATACGTGTGGCTATCCGGTCGAGACGACGGGCAATGCGGTGCTGGACACGTTGGAGCACCGTTCCTCCACGCGTGCCTTCGCGCGTGATGACGACGACCGTCCCGTGGCGGTGACCGACGAGCAGCGGGCGGCAATTTTGCATGCGGCGAGTCGCGCGCCGTCGGCGGGCGCCATGATGATGTATTCCATCGTGAGCATTCGCGAGCAGGCTACGCTGGATCGTCTGGCCGACCTGTGCGACCACCAGCCCATGATCGCCAAGGCGCCCTGGGCACTTATATTTGTGGTCGACTATGCCAAGTGGATCGATCTGTTTGAGCACGTGGGCTGCTTTGAGCCCGAGTTTGTCGAGCGCACGGGCAAGGCGCCCCGCCGTGCACCGGGTTTGGGTGACTTTGCCATCGCGGCCCAGGACGCCGTGATCGCTGCGCAAAACGCCGTGGTCGCCGCCGAGGCCCTGGGCCTGGGGAGCTGCTACATCGGTGATATCGTCGAGAATGCCGAGGAAGTGGCCGAGCTGCTCGATCTGCCTCCGTATACCATGCCGCTGTCGATGCTCATCATCGGCACGCCCCGTAAGGAGCGTCCGGCCATTGCGCATCCCGTGGTGAACCTGGTGCACGAGGAGCGCTACTGCCGCGCCGATGCTGCGACTATGGACGCGCAGGTAGCCGAGATGGACGCGATGTTCCGTCCGCATGCCCGCGTGGTGGGGGAGCGCGTCGTGGACATCTATACCCGCAAGCACACGAGTCCCTTTATGGCCGAGATGAGCCGCTCCATGGAGTGGTGGTTCAAAAATTGGCTCGGAAAATGACGGATGCGACAAAGAGACAGTCCCTTTGTCACATTCCATATCGCCGAGGTGGCTTAAAGGCCGTATAAATGTTTATCTAGCTGGGAAAACAGTGCCATTCAAACATGGGCCGATTACCTATAATTCCTTCGAACATTAAAGTTGGGAGGAAACCGGCTTATGGAACAAAAGGCCAAGGAGGCAGCTTCGCACGCTGCGATTCCTGTGAGCATCTCGGCGATGCTCGTCACGCTGGGCGTGGTGTACGGCGATATCGGCACCAGCCCTATGTATGTAACCAAGGCGCTCGTTGCCGGCAACGGCGGCATCGGAAGCGTCACGGAGGAGTTCGTGCTCGGCGCGCTCTCCCTTGTCGTGTGGACGGTCACGTTGCTGACCACCATCAAGTATGTGCTCATCTCGCTGCGCGCCGATAACCATGGCGAGGGCGGTATCTTTGCCCTGTACAGTCTGGTCAAGCGCTGTGGCAAGTGGCTTATCATCCCCGCCATGCTAGGTGGCGCCGCGCTGCTCGCCGACGGCATCCTCACGCCGGCCGTTACCGTTACCACGGCCATCGAGGGCCTGCGCACCATCCCGGCGGTCCATGCCGTGCTGGGCGATGACCAAGGCCGCGTCGTCGCCATTACGCTCGCCATCATCATCGTGCTCTTCTTGGTACAGCGCATCGGTACGGCCAAGATCGGTCACGCCTTTGGCCCCATCATGACGCTGTGGTTCCTGTTCCTGGGCGGCACGGGTCTGTTCTTTGTCTTCCAGCACCCCGCCGTGCTGCTGTGCCTCAACCCGGTGCGCGGCATCGCCTTTTTGCTGAGCCCCAACAACCACGCGGGCATCATGATTCTGGGCAGCTGCTTCCTCGCCACCACCGGTGCCGAGGCGCTCTACTCCGACATGGGCCACGTCGGCCGCGGCAACATCTACGCTACCTGGCCGTTCGTTAAGTGCTGCCTGCTGCTTTCCTATATGGGCCAGGGCGCTTGGCTTATGAACAACGCTGCCAACCCCGAGCTCATGGGCATTGCCGACCTCAACCCGTTCTACCAGATGCTCGCCCCGGGCCTGCGCCCGTTTGCCGTCGGCCTTTCCACCGTCGCGGCCATCATTGCCTCGCAGGCGCTCATCACCGGCGCATTCTCGCTGGTGTCCGAGGCCAGCCGTCTGGACCTCATGCCGCACATGCAGGTCTTCTACCCTGCCGAGACCAAGGGCCAGCTCTACATCCCCATGGTCAACAACGTCATGCTTGTCGGCTGCGTCATCGTGGTGCTGCTGTTCCAGAACTCGGCGCATATGGAAGCCGCCTACGGCCTTGCCATTACGCTGACTATGATGTGCACCACGCTGCTGCTCTTCTTCTACCTGCACGAGGAGCGCAAGCTCAAGGTTGCTCCGTGGATCTTCGCGGCCTTCTTCCTTTTGCTCGAAGGCTTCTTCTTCGTGAGCTCACTTACCAAGTTCTTCCACGGCGGCTACTTCACCATCCTCATGGCCGCGCTCATCATGGGCATCATGGTGTGCTGGTACAACGGTACGGCTGTTGAGCAGCGCCAGTTTACGCTTCTGCCGCTGCGCAGCTACCTGCCGCAGCTCAAGCGCCTGCGCGACGACGACCGTTACGAGCGCATGAGCGACAACGTCGTGTACCTGACCAAGGACACCCATACCGACTACATCGACCGCGATATCGTCTATTCGATCTTGGACAAGCATCCCAAGCGCGCCCGCGCCTGGTGGTTTGTGAATGTCGAGACCATGGACGAACCGCACACCTTTGCCTATTCGGTCGAGACGTTCGGCACCGATTACGTGTTCCGCGTGCATCTGTACCTGGGCTACAAGATCAACCAGCGCGTCAATGCCTACCTGCGTCAGGTCGTTCAGGACCTGGCTGCCACCGGCGAGCTGCCGCCGCAGACGCATGACTACTCGGTCTACAAGGATCCGGGTAACATCGGCACGTTCAAGTTCGTCCTGATCCGTAAGCTTCTGGCGCCCGAAAGCGATGTGGAGCCGAGCGAGCGTACGGCCATCACGCTCAAGTACATCATCCGCCGCGCCGCCGGCACGCCTGCGCGTTGGTACGGCCTGGAGAACTCCAACGTGAGCTTTGAGTACGTGCCGCTGTTCACCAAGTTCAAGGCCGTGAACAAGATGCAGCGCCTGGCCCCCAACGAGCGGCCGTAGACGTCGGCGGCTACACGGAGTTGGTTTTTGATGGATAAGCATGAGGCCGGGGAGGTAAACATGGATACAAAGGCGCTCGATGGCCGTGAGGCGGTGGTCGAAATGGTGCGTGAGGCGCGCGTCGACGCCGCCGAAGATCGGTTCTTTACGAATCGTGCCAACATGGATATGGCCGATCGCGTAATTTCGATCGTGGCACTGGTATTTGGAGCGGTGTGCGTGTGTGCCCTGCTCGCGCACGTGCTGTTTGTCTAGCGACCGCAGGTTGCAAAGGCTATACACTTGGAACCACCACAAGGGAAACCACCACAAAGGTGCCTGTCCCTTTGTGGTGGTTTTTGTTTTTGAGAGAGGGGCGGGGCGCTGATGGACGTCCGTGCGGACGGTGATATTGCCGAGAACTTTTGGTGGCGGCGCACTACGATGACGCGTCGCGGCCCCCTGTACGATATCTGCGTGTCGGTGGGGCTGCTGGTCGCGGCGACGATTGTGGGCGCGCTGCTCGACCATCCGGGTCTCGCGCCGAGCATCATGATCGTCTATGTGTTCGCCGTTCAGCTGTGCGCATTCTTTACCTGGAGTCGCCTGTATTGCTTGCTGAGCTCGGCTGCCGCCGTGGCGCTCTACAACTTCTTGTTTGTCGACCCGCGCTACTCGCTGTCGCTTATCGACCGCGGCTATCCCGGCATGTTCTTCATCATGTTCGTGGTCTCGCTTGTGTCGAGCTCGATTGCGTTGGCCCTGCGCCGCGCCTTGGCACAGGCTGCCGCCAGCGACCGCCGCACGCATATGGTGCTCGAGACCAATCGCATGTTGCAGCGCTGCGCCGACGAGCAGCAGATCGTTCACGCCATGGCCACGCAGCTGGCGCGTCTTTCGGGCTGTCCGGTCGTGTGGTACAGCGCCGACGCCGAGGGCGATGACCTGCTGCCGCGTGCGACATACACGGCCGTGGGCGATGCCGCGCCGGTGCACGAGCTGGCGCCGCAGATGCCACCGCGGCTCTCGGCGTCCGCCTATGTGGGAACGCCGCTCGATGCTACGTTCGGCGGCTCGGCGTTTTATGGCATCTACCTGACGGTTCGCACAGGCGACGGCTTCGCGCGCTCGGGCGACCCCGCCTCGGTGGTGGGCGTGCTGGCTATCGTTGCCGAGCCCGACGTGCTGACGCACGAGGAACGGGCGCTTGCCGATGCTATCGTGAGCGAAGGCGAGCTGGCGCTCGATCGCGCCCGCGCCATGGAGGCCCGCGAGGAGGCGGCGGTGCTTGCCAAAAATGAGCAGCTGCGCGCCAACCTGCTGCGCTCCATCTCGCACGACCTGCGCACGCCGCTCACCAGTATTTCGGGTAATGCCGATGTGCTGCTCGACCAGGGCTCGACCGGCACCGCCGTGCTCGACGCCCAAACGCGCCGCGGCCTGCTCTTGTCCATTCGCTCGGATGCGCAATGGCTCAACGCCACCGTCGAGAACCTGCTCGCCATCACCAAGCTCGAGGGCGGCGGTATGCGCCTGTCGACCACGCTCGAGCTCATGGACGATATCGTGGAGGAGGCGCTGCGCCACGTGAACCCTGCCGTGCGCGAGCACGACCTTAAGGTGGTGGCGTGCGATGAGCCGGCGCTCGTCAACGTCGATGCGCGCCTGATGGTGCAGCTGGTGGTCAATCTGGTGAACAACGCCATCACCTATACGCCCGCAGGCTCGCATATCATGATTTCGATTAGCGTCGACGATGGACGCGTGGCGTGCTCGGTGGCCGATGACGGCCCGGGCATTGCACCCGAGGATCGCGAGCGCATCTTCGAGTCGTTCTATACCGCCAACCATGGCCTGGCCGACAGCCACCGTAGTGTGGGCCTGGGGCTTTCGCTCTGCCGCTCCATTGCGCTGGCGCATGGCGGTAGCATAGAGGTTGCCGCGGCGGACCCGCACGGCTCGGTCTTTACGATTGAGCTTCCCGTCGCCGACGTTTCGTTTGATAAGGAGTAGCGCTGTGCCGAACTCTGCCGTAAAACCGCTCATCTTGGTCGTTGAGGACGACCCCGCTGTCCGCAATCTTATTGTTGCCGCGCTCGAGGCGCACGGCTTGCGTCATATGGCCGTGGAGACCGCCCATGCCGCCATCGCTGCCGCCTCATCGCAGGCACCGAGCATTGTGCTGCTCGACCTGGGTCTGCCCGATATGGACGGCGTCAAGGTGGTGGAGTCGGTGCGCGCATGGTCGGGCATGCCGATTATCGTGGTATCGGCGCGTAGCGAGGATGCGGACAAGATTCGCGCACTCGATGCCGGCGCCGACGACTACCTGACCAAGCCGTTTTCGGTCGAGGAGCTGCTCGCGCGCATTCGCACGACGCTCAGGCGCCTTTCGTATGCGCAATCGGGCGGCGTTGCCTCCGAGGGCACGTTCGATGCCGGTGAGCTGCATATTGATTTTGATGCCGGCATCGCCACGATGGATGGCGAGGAACTGCATCTGACGCCGATCGAGTACAAGCTCCTGTGCCTGCTGGCGCATAACGCCGACAAGGTGCTGACGCATCAGTTTATCCTGCACGAGATTTGGGGTACGGCGACTAAGAGCGACCTGGCGAGCCTGCGTGTCTTTATGGGCACGCTGCGCAAAAAGATCGAGTCCGACCCCGCGCACCCGCGCTATATCCAAACACACGTGGGTATCGGTTACCGATTGGTCACCCAAGGCTAGATCGCCAACCACCATCCCACTATGAGTTGCGGTGAAATAGTTCCTGTTTGGGCCTTTACCAGGCTTTTTAGGAACTATTCCACCGCAACTTTGTTATTTGCCCTTGGGCTTGCTGGCGTAGAACTTCTTCTTTTTGGGCTTGCCTGCGCAGGCGGGCTTGCCGTCGCCGCGCGGTCCTCGGTCGCCGGCCTGCGCGTGCGCGGGCGCTGCTGCACGAGGCTTGCGCGCCTCGGGGTTGCGCAGCTCCTCGGTTCGCTCGGCAATCTCCTCGGCACTAAAGCCGACCTCGGCCATGGCGTCCTCGATGGGCAGGCGGCGCACAATATAGCAATGGTGCACCTTCTGGTTGCGCGCGAAGTCCTCGGGGATGGTCTGCGCCGTAATGTCTTCCAGCACGACGCCCGCGCGCGCGAGCTTGCGCGTCTCGGGGCGGAAGCCGCGCAGGTTGCAGCTAAAGATGGCATGTCCGCCCTGTGCGAGCAGGCGCGACACGCCGGCCAAAAGCTCAACATGGTCGCGCTGGACATCCCAGGTGCGACGGCCCATCTTGGACGAGTTCGAGAACGTGGGCGGGTCGACAAAAATCAGGTCCCAGCGGTTGCGCGTCTGGCGCTGGTCGCGAATCCAGGCGAGCACGTCGTCGCGCACAAAGTGATGCTGCGGGCCCACAAAGCCGTTCTGGCGCATGTTGCGCTCGGCCCAGTCCAGGTAGGTGTTGGAAAGGTCGACTGTCACGGTTTCCTCGACGCCGCCGTCGGCCGCATAGCAGGTGGCGGTGCCGGTGTAGGCGAACAGGTTGAGGAAGCGGCGTGCCTGTTTGGCGTGCTCGCGCACCAGGTTGCGGGTGACGCGGTGATCCAAGAAGATGCCCACATCCAGGTAGTCATCAAAGTTGACGGCAAAGGTGAGTCCGCCCTCTTCGATGAGCGGCAGGCGACGGCGCGCGATGTTGGCGCGCTCGCCCGAGCCGCCCTTGCCGGCGCCCTGCTTGCCGTACTGCGAGCCGCCGCGCGAACGCATGCGGGCCTTGGCGTGCACATGCTCGGCGGGAACATCTAGGATGCGCGGCGCGATGGCCAAAATGTCGAGCATGCGGGCCTGGGCTAGCGCGGGGTCGATGGTCTTGGGCGCGGCGTATTCGGCGATGACGAGCCAGTGGCCCGGCGTCTGCGGGCAGCCCTCGTACAGGTCGATGGCGGCGGAGTAGTCGGGCAAGTCGGCATCGTAGACGCGGTAGCAGCTCACGCCCTCGCGCTTGGCCCACTTGCGGCGCAGACGGGCATTCTTGCGCAGGCGGTTGGCGAACTGCTCGGACTCGGGGATGAGCACGGGCAGCGGCTTGCCGTCACCCAGGTCGAGCGTGGCGGCAGGTTCGGGCATGGCGGAAGCGGCGGCTTCATCGTTGGTTTCGTTGGCATCCTCAACCTCGACCTCGGCATCCGCACTGGTCGCAGCCTCAAACGCTGCGGCGGCGTGGTCGAGCGAGGGCCAAACCTCAAGAGCCGCCTCCTCGTTATTGGGCATGACGGCGATGGAGTGCGCGGGCTCGGCATGGAGCGCGCGGGCCAGCAATCCGTCACGGGTGAGCGCGGCGACCGGTGCCGAAGCGAGCTCGGGCGCGCGGCGCAGCTCGCCGACCAGCGTCATGGCGTCGTGCATGAGCGAAAGCGGTGTCTCGGTCGTATCCGCGACCACGGCGGCACCGGCGACGGTGCCCGCATGGTCCAGCACGGTGGCGGGCTTGGCGGCACAAAAGTCGACAAAACGCTTGTAGCCGGCGCACTTGACCATGCGCTCGGCAGTCTTGCGGGCGGCGGGGTCGATATCTACGGCCACGATGCGCGCCTGCCGCTCGCACGCTGCCGCCTCGCGCTCGCGCGCCTCGGCAAGCAGCTGCTCCCACAGGGCGGCGTCGTGCAGCTGCCAGCCCTCAAAGCCCCAGCGCTCGCGTGCGGCGCCCGGGGCGCGGTCGGTCAGAATGTTCACGGCCTCCAGCAGCAGACCGCCGCCGGCGCACGAGGCGTCGACCAGCGTGGGAAGGGCTTCGTTCTCATAATCGTCGGCCGTCAACTCGCGCTCGCACAGTGCGGTCCAGCCGACCTGCGCCAGCACCAGGGCGGCGTAGTCGGGGCGCAGCACGTGCGCGCCCTCGCCGGCACGGGTCGCCGCGGGCGGTAGGCGCTTGAACAGCGGGTCGCCCGAAAGGTCCAGGCTGATGCTCGCGCGGCGCTGACGCAGCGAAAGCAGCAGGTGAACATCGGGATCGGCGGCGTCGACATCGGCGCGACGGCCCGTGGTTTCGGCCAAGCGGTCGCACAATGCGTCCTTGGCGCGCAGGGCCGAGAAGTGCGTGTTGCGCAGCTGCTCGGTCACGCCGCGGGCGGTGATGGCGATGGTGGCACCGGGGCGGACGATGCTCTCCCAGGCGATGTCGTAAACGCTGTCGTACAGTTCATCGGCATCCTGCGCCTCAAAGCGCCCGAGTACCACGAACACACGGCTCGCCAGGCGTGACCACAGACAGGCGCGGTAGCCTTCTTCGAGCTCGCCCTCAAATGTAGCGCGGCCCTTCAGCCGGCGAACATGTGAAAGCCCGAGGTGTTTAAGCTCATCGGCGAGTGCGGACTCAAAGCCCTCGGGGCAGCTTGCGTAAAATTCCATGGGTGACCTCTCTGGTTGCGTCGCTCCATTATATGATGGATGCTTCGTTTGCCCTTATCCTCGAAAGGAACCCATATGATTGATGCGTGCCCCGAATCCGCTGTGCTCTTTTTTGACGTGGACGGCACGCTGACGTCGTTCGATCCCGACGATATGACCGATAAGGACTTCAATGCGGTCCACCCGTCGAAGGCCGTTGTCGATGCATTTGGTCGTCTGCGCAATGCGGGCCACCAAGCATTTATCTGCACGGGTCGTCCCTTGTGGCTGATTGCCGATGGCCTGCGTGCTTTGGAGCCTGCGGGTGTCGTTGCCATGGCGGGAGCCACGCTCGAGGTCGAGGGCCGCGTGGTACACGAGGACTGCTTTGACGAGGACGTTGTCGAGGAGCTTGCACGCCGTATGGCCGCGGCAGGGATTGAGGCCTTTTTCGAGACCAACGTGGCTACTTTTGCCCTGGAACCCGCGGGTGTTGAGCAGTCGTCTCTGATCGGCACTTCTGTGGTGCACAGCGCCGAGGAAATGCGCGTCGACGGCAGTCTGCGCGTGGGCAAGGTATGCCTCAATGTGCCCAGTTTGGCTCGCGTAGCCAATGATGACGGCTTTATCGATTGCGAGTTTGAGCTGTGCAACACCGGTGGCCAGAATCGCGAGCTGAGCCCCAAGGGCATTGACAAGGGCGTGGGCGTTGCGCGAGCGCTGGCGTATCTGGGCCGCGAGGGAAATGCGCGCACCTTTGGCTTTGGCGATTCGGGCAACGACCTGGGCATGCTCGCCGCCGTCGAGACAGCCGTGGCCATGGGTAACGCCATGCCCGAGGTCAAGGCGGTCGCCGACTACGTGACCGACGATGTCGCACACGACGGTACCGTCACAGCGATGCAGCATTTCGGCCTCATCTAATGAATCCCGCGTTCTGACGTTTGCTCAAACTGCGACTCTTTGCTTTTGCATGCTCAATCGATTTATCAATCCAAACACTGAGGTGTTTATACCGTTCGCCGAGAAGATAAAAAACCGCAGCTCACGCCTTGATAAACGTAGGTAAAGTGTTTAGCAGTTTATCGGCCGTATGCTAACGAAAGGAATCAGGCAGATGGCAATCAAGGTGTTCGCTGACGGTGCAAACCTCGAGGGCATGCTCGACATGTACGAGAACGGCAACGTTCAGGGTTTCACGACCAACCCGTCCCTTATGAAGAAGGGCGGCGTGACGGATTACCGCGCGTTTGCCAAGGAGGTCCTGGCCCATATCACCGATGTGTCCGTCTCGTTTGAGGTCTTTGCCGACGACGTCGAGACCATGGAGGTCGAGGCGCGCGAGATCGCTACCTGGGCCGAGAACGTCTACGTCAAGATTCCGTGCGTGACCACCAAGGGCGAGTCCACCGCCGAGCTGGTTCGCAAGCTTTCCGCCGACGGCATCAAGGTCAACGTCACCACCATCTTTACTCCCGAGCAGGTTGACGAGATGGTCGAGGCCGTTGACACCGAGACGCCGTCCATCATCTCGCTCTTTGCCGGACGTATTGCCGATACCGGCGTCGATCCCATTCCGTTTATGATGGAGTCGGTCAAGAAGGCCGCCGCCAAGCCCAACTGCGAGGTCCTGTGGGCGTCCACGCGCGAGCTCATCAACATTTACCAAGCCGAGGCCTGCGGTTGCCAGATCATTACGGTGCCCAACAGCATCCTGGCCAAGCGGAAGAACATCGGTCGCGACCCGTACGAGGTCTCGCTCGACACCGTCCGCGGCTTTGCCAAGGATATCGCCGCTTTGGGCTTCCATATTCTGCCGTAACGCGAACACTGGCTGCGCCGTGGGCTGTTCGCCCCGGCCTTTCCTTTCCCTATCGCTCACGCGCTCCGCGAGGGTCGCGCTAGGCAAAGGAAAGGCCGGGGCTGCCGGTACGAGCTTGCCAGCAAGTTGGCGCTTGGCTTCCATATCCTTCCGTGGGCAAAGGTACCCCCGCCTGCGCCGTGCAAAATTGAGAGTATTCAGCAAGGTAAAGGTCTTTATCAGTTAACCGAAGCATGGAACGGCCCCCGTTTTGGCTCTGACGACGCTAAAACGGGGGCTGTTTTTTGCTTTTTCGTCTCTGAGGGGCATCCGGAACGGTGGAATTTGCAGAATACTCGCGATTTTGCACATCGCTACAGGGGGTACCTTTGCTTTGGCGGTTTACTTGCCCTGTACCATGGTGAGTGAGATCTTCTTGCGGTCGCGATCGACCTTTTCGACCCACACCTTGACCGTGTCACCGACGCGCACCACGTCGCTGGGGTGCTTGACAAAGCGGTTGGCCAGTTTGGAGATGTGCACGAGGCCGTCCTGGTGCACGCCCACGTCGACGAAGGCGCCAAAGTCGACGACGTTGCGCACCGTGCCCTTGAGCTCCATGCCGGGTTCCAGGTCGTCGATGGAAAGCGCCGAGCGGCTAAAGACCACCTCGGGTGCGTCGTCGCGCGGGTCGCGGCCGGGCTTCTTGAGCTCGTTGACGATGTCGATGAGCGTGAGGGTGCCGCAGTTCAGGTCGCTTGCCAGCGCCGAGATGCTGCCCAGGCGGCGCTCGATGTCGGGCACGCCGCCGCGGCTGAGCTCGCTTGTTTTAACGCCGGCGCGTTCTAGGACGGCCGTGGCCACCTCGTAGCTTTCGGGGTGGACGCTCGTCGCGTCGAGCGGGTTCTTACCGCCGCTAATGCGCAGGAAACCCGCGGCGTTGAGGTATGCCTTGGGTCCCAGCTTGGGGACCTTCTTGAGCTGGCGGCGATCGGTAAAGGCGCCGTTTTCCTCGCGGTAGGCCACGATGTTTTTGGCCACGCTCGGCGTAATGCCCGATACGTATCCCAGCAAACTTGCGCTCGCGGTGTTTACGTCGACGCCCACGCGGTTGACGACGTCCTCCACCACGTGGCCCAGGGTGCGTGAGAGCTCGGCCTGGTCAAGGTCGTGCTGGTACTGGCCCACGCCGATGGACTGGGGCGGAATCTTGACGAGCTCTGCCAGCGGGTCCTGCAGGCGGCGGCCCAGGCTCATGGCGCCACGCACGGTGACGTCCAGATCGGGATACTCCTGGCTGGCGAGCTCGGAGGCGGAGTACACCGACGCGCCGGCTTCGTTAACGATGGTGTAGCGAAGGCTGGGCGCCTGCTCGGCAATGAACTCCGAGACGACTTCCTCGGTCTCGCGGCTGGCGGTGCCGTTGCCGATGACGATGGTGTTGACGCTGTCCTTTTTGACGAGGCGGGCGAGCTCGCGCTTGGTGCCGGCGACGTCGTGGCGCGGCTTGGTGGGATAGACCACGCCGTGGTCGAGCAGCTTGCCGGTCTCGTCCATGACGGCGACCTTGCAGCCGGTGCGGTAGCCCGGATCGAGCGCGAGCACGCGGGCGCCGCGCACGGGGCGTGCCGAGAGCAGGCCCTCGAGATTCTTGGCAAAGACATTGATGGCCTCGGTCTGCGCACGGACGGTGAGTTTGGCGCGGGCCTCGCGCTCCAGCGAGGGGGCCATGAGGCGCTTGTAGCCGTCGGCGATGGCGGCGTCAAAGACGGGCGCGAAGACGCCCTGGCGACGGGGCCAACGGCTGCCGAGGCGTGCCGTGGCAGCGGCGCCGTCGACGTTCACGCGCACGCGGAGCTTGCCCTCGCGCTCACCGCGGTCGATAGCCAGCACACGGTGGTTGGGGATGCGGCGCAGCGGCTCATCATAGCTGTAGTACGGCTCGTAGGGAGTCTTCTCGGCGGGGTCGGTCGCCTCGACGACGATGTCGGCGGTGTTTTGCGTAAAGGCGCGCAGGTCGGCGACGTTCTCGGGGTCTTCGGCCACCGTCTCGGCCACGATGTCCGCCGCGCCGGCGAGCGCCTTCTCGGGCGTGTCGAAGCCGGCTTCCTCGTTGACGTAGGCCGCGGCGGCGTCGAGCGCGCTGCCCTTGGCGGATGCCTGCATGATGATCATGTTGGCAAGCGGCTCCAGACCTGCCTCGCGGGCCTTCTGCGCGCGGGTCATGCGCTTTTTGCGGTAGGGCTTGTAGAGGTCCTCGACACGCTGGAGCTGCGTGGCCTCGCGAATCTGCTGTTCGAGCTCGGGCGTAAGTTTGCCCTGGGCGTCGATGAGCAGAATGACGTCCTCTTTGCGCTGTTCAAGATTGCGCAGGTAGGACAGGCGCTCGTCGAGTGCGCGCAGGGCGACGTCGTCCATGCCGCCCGTGGCTTCCTTGCGGTAGCGCGAGATAAAGGGGATGGTGTTGCCCTCGTCGATGAGCTTGACGGCCGCCTCGATGTTGGCGGCCTTAAGGTTGAGCTCGCGGGCGAGCTGGGCGATAAGATCCATGGGACTCCTTGCGTTTAAGGTGCGTTTGCAGCACAGGGCTACCAAGGATACCACCCGCCACTCCACCCAAGTAGTCATTTTGGGACGGGGCTCTTTTAGCCACTTTTGCCGCCCCGTCCCAGAAAAATCGCCGGCAAGGTACCAAAAAGCCCCGCGGGCAGGAGGCTGCTCGCGGGGCAAAGAAGAGGGGCTTGTTGGTGGCGGACCGAAGGGTTCGGCATGGGGGTTTCTGCCGCGGTCGCTCTTAAGGCATTACAGCTCGACGAGCTGGCCGGTCTCGGCGGCCTCCTTGATAGCGTTAAGCAGCGTGAGCGTCTTGACATTATCGGCGGGGGTCACGACGGGCTCGACCTCGCGGCGGACAACCTTCACAAAGTGCTTGAGCTGCATCTTGTGCGGCAGTGCCGGGTCGACGGCCGGAATCTCCATCTGCAGCGGCTTGTGCCAGTTAGAGGCGCCGTCGTAGGAGAACTGGTGCAGGCGGGGCAGCGACAGGGCGCCCTTAGTGCCGCCGATAAAGTAGGCGTCGGCGTCGAAGGGGCGGTACTGCGGATCCTCGCGAGCGGTTGCCTCCCAGTTCCAGGGGCTGGCGGTGGCGTCGGAGATGGTCATGCTTGCGAGCGCGCCATCGGCAAAACGGACGTTGACCACGGCGGAGTCCTCGGTCTCAAAACCGCGGGCGGCGCTGGACTGCATACCCTGGACGGCAACGGGCTCGCCCAGCAGGTAGCGGAGCAGGTCGACGTCGTGCACCAGGTTGACCAGGATCGGGCCGGCACCCTTCTTGCGGCGCCACTCGACATCGAAATACTCGTCATTCTTATAGATCATGTAGTGGAAGCTCGACACGGTGAGCTTGCCCAGCTCACCGGACTCGATGATCTCCTTGGCCTTGTTGACGAAGGGGTTGTGGCGACGGTGCTGACCCACGAGCACGGGCACGCCGGCGGTTTCGGCCTCGGCGGCGAAGGCCTGGGCATCCTCGAGATCGTTGGAGATCGGCTTTTCGACCAGCGGCACGATGTTGCGCTTCACAGCCTCGCGGGCAACGCCCAGGTGCAGGTCGTTGGGGGTGGCGATAATGACGGCCTCGGGCTTGACCTCGTCCATCATCTGGGCGGGATCGGTGTAAAACGGCACGCTGGCGGCCTCGGCCGTGGCGCGGGCGCCCTCAAAGGCGTCGGCGATGGCGACGAGCTCGGCCTCGGGCTCCTCGGTGACAAAGCGGATGTGGTTGCGGCCCATGGCGCCGGCGCCGATAACGGCAATGCGGACGGGGTTGAGCTCAGACATTTCGACTCCTTAATACTGGTGACCGGTGGGATGCGACAAAGGGGCTGTCCCTTTGTCGCATCGGTAAAACTAGGCGGACTTCTTCTTGCTGTCGGAGACCATCATGTAGACGGTGAGCACGACGGCGATGGCGGCGATCACAATGGCGCCGTAGAAGGACTGCTGGTAGGCGGCGCTGCCGGCCTCGGCGTGATACAGCACGGCAGTGATGGGCTGGCTGATCCAGGTGGAAGCGGCGTAACCCAAAAACATGATGCCGTAGTTGACGCCGATGTTGCTGGTACCGAAGGCGCCGCCGGTGAGCGGCGGGTAGATGACGAGCAGGGCGCCAAAGCTAAAGCCGAGCAGGGCGAGCGCCACAAAGAACATGGCCTGCGTAAAGCTCATCGACATGATGACGAGCGCGACGATGGTGACGACAAGGCTGATGAGCAGCGACTTATAGGCGCCGAGCTTGTCGATGATCTGGCCAAAGGACAGACGGCCAACCAGGTTGGCGCAGGTGTTGACGGAGACGACCACGCCGCCGAGGGCGACGGCCGCGGCGCTCGTGGGATCGGCGAAGAGCTGGACGGCGGCGATGGAGGCAACCTTGCCCACGAGCAGGGTGCCCGCGGTGGCGGCAAAGGCGAAGGTGACGATGAGGATCCAGAAGCGCGGGGTCTTGACCATCTCGCCCGGGGTGAGGTCGCCGAAGGTGCCGGCATGCGCGCCTCCCTTGGGGGCCTCGAAGCCCCCGGGCAGCCAACCGGCCTCGGGGGCTTTCAGGAACAGGGCGGAGGCGGCGATCATCACAAAGAAGATGACGCCGAGCGCCTTAAGGGCGCCAAAGATGCCCAGGCTCGGGATGAGCAGCGAGGCGAGTACTGGGGACAGCACGGCGGGGCCGGCGGTCGAAGCGGCCAGGGTGATGCCGGAGGCGAGGCCCTTCTTGTCGATGAACCACTTTTGACCGGTGGTGAGCGCCGGGTTGTAGCCCAGGCCGTTGCCGATGGCGGCGACGAGCGAGAACCACAGGTAGAACTGCCACGGCTCGGTGACGGTGCCGGACATGAACCAGCCCAGGCCGTAGCACACGGCGGCGGCGATCACGACGTTGCGCGGGCCGATCTTATCGGAGATGCGGCCGGCGAAGATGCCCGTCACGGCCATGATGGTCTGAAAGACCGGGAACGCCCAGGTAAGGGCGCTGGACCACTCGGGGTAGACGGCGAGCAGGTTCTTGCTCACGACGGAATACAGCGCGATGGAGCTGATGAAGAACATGGTGACGCACGCGGCGGAAAGCACGACGGCGCGACCCTTGTTGGAGTTGGTGGAAGCCATTGGACTCTTTCTAATCGATACGGGGGAGGAGCGGGCGTGTCCGCGGAGCCTCCCTGTCAGGTTGGTTTACTGGTCAGTCGGCTTGGCGACGCCGGACTCATCGGACCAGAGCTCGACACCCTTGTTCTTAAGGTAGTTGTCGGCATAGGCGCGACGGCCGCCGGGCTTGGCGGTGAGGTCGCCCATCATGTTGGAGAAGCCGCCGTCGACCTTGATGGCGTCGCCGGTGGTAAAGTCCGAGCGCGTGGACGCCAGGAACATGACGGCGTTGGCGATATCGCTAACCTCGCCGATGCGGCGCGTGGCGATCAGACGGCTGCGGCTCTTTTCGACCTCGGGGTCGGCGTAGAAGTTGGCCGACATCGGGGTCTTAACGAAGCAGGGCTCGACGCAGTTGGAGCGCACGCCGTAGGGGCCCCATTCGGCGGCGAGCATCTTGGACATCATGTTGACGCCGGCCTTGGTGGAGCTGTACACGCCCGAGAACGTCTCGGGAGAGTGGCTGGCGACGGTCGAGATGTGCACCAGGCGACCCTGGCCGGCCTTGATCATCTCGCGACCAAATCGCTGCGAGGTGATGAAGTAGCCGGTGAGGTTGACGTTGAGCACCTGCTCCCAGTCGCTCAGCGGCAGGTCTTCCATGGCGGCGAAGCGCAGGATGCCGGCGGTGTTGACGAGGACGTCGACACGGCCGAAGTCAGCGATGGTGGCATCGACGGCGGCCTGAACCTCGGCCTCGTCGGTGGCGTTCATCTTGTAGCCCTCGGCGTGGATTCCAAACTCGGCGGCGAGGTCGGCGGCTGCGGCCTTGACCTTTTCCTCGTCCAGGTCGAGCAGGACGACGTTGGCGCCGTTGCGGGCGAACTCGCGGCAAATCGCGACGCCCATACCGCCGAGTGCGCCGGTTACGGCGCAGACATCGCCCTCGAGCTTAAGCCAGTTGCTCATAGGAACTTCCCTTCTTGTGCCTCTCTGTGGGTCGTTCCCATTAATCGACCCACGTGGTTTTCGCAGGTTATCGTATGCTTTGCATTTGCGCAGGTGAATTGCATATTTGTTAGAATGGCGTTAACCGTAGGTTTACACCGTGCGATGCAGCTCATTCTCAATTGAGCGTGTGACCTGCGAAAACAACCCCCTGTGGCACCATGCGGTCACGGGCGCGAAAACGGGAGATTGACGTGTACGATCGACGACTTGAGGCCATATCGGCCGCCGCGGAGCTGGGGAGCTTCTCGCGTGCGGCGGCAAGATTGCGCGTGTCGACCCCGGCCCTCGTCAAGCAGGTGTCGGGCTTCGAGGCCGAGTTCGGCATCACGTTGTTCGAGCGCTCGCACTCGGGCGTCAAGGTGACGCCGGCCGGCGCACTGCTGGTGGACGACGCGCGCTCGATCATGCGGCAGTCCGAGGACGCGCTGCGCCGTGCCCGACGCGCGGCGGGCGATGGTGGTGCCGTGCGCCTGGGCGTGTCAATGATGTGCCCAGGACGCCAGACGCTGTCGATGTGGTCGGGCATCCACGATCTGGAACCGTCGCTACGATTTGAGATCGTGCCGGTAAGTGACCTCTACGACGAGCGCGAGACCGTCATGCGCAGCTTGGGCCGCGAGCTCGATGTGGTGCAGTCGAGTTTTTCTACCCCACGCTGGGGCGACGCTTGCCAAAAGCTCCACATCGTTAACGTACCGTTTTATATCGACCTGCCGCGCGCGAGCCCGCTGGCGCGCAAGAATCGCATTACGGTTGCCGACCTAGAGGGCATGCGCCTGCGCGTGCTCCGTCACGGCAACGATGCGATGGACAGCCTACGCATCGACCTTTTGGCCGACGGCGGCGTGGACGTGATCGATGTGGATAGCTTTGACTTTGCGCTCTTTAACGAGGCGGAGGAAAAGGGCGATGCGGTACTCACCTGTGGCGCATGGTCAGGGGTGCACCCGGCCTTTGTGAGCGTGCCGTTCCTGTGCGGGCGAGAGGTGCCGGTCTTTTTGCACTATCCGCTCGAGCCCACCCTCCAAGTACAAAAATTCGTCAACGCCATGGCCCAACTCCTCAAGTAGCCAAAAGAGTCCCGTCCCAAATTAGCTACCCTTTGCTACGGGTTTAGCGGTCCTCGCGTTGCGGCCCGGCTGCCTCGGCTGTCTTTACGCGGTTCTTATCGACGTACATGTTCTTGTCGGCCTGGGAAAAGAGTTCGCGCATGGTAGGCGGCTCGTCAAAATCGCTGGAAAGCGCATAGCCCACCGCGTAGCTGATAGGCATGTCGGGATGAGTCTCGGAATACTCGTTCACGTTCGCGCGAACCCGAGCGAGACAGGACTCCACGGCAGCTCGATCGGTATCTCGCAGCACCGCGATAAACTCATCGCCACCGTCGCGGCCCACAAAGCAGGTCTCGGACGCCACGCACCCCAGCTGCTGGGCAAAAGAACGGATGTATTCGTCGCCCTTCTCGTGGCCGAAGTTGTTATTGACCGTATGCAGATTGTTAAGGTCGAAGACGCACACCGCAACGGGCGCCTCCGCGGAGACAGGCTGCTCCTGCCCCAAGACCTCCTCGCATTTGTTCTTGTTGGGCAGTCCTGTGGCTTCGTCGAGATAGACTTTGTTGTGCAGTTCGCGATTGAGCGCGGCAGTTCGCACCGCGCGAACAAGTTCGACCGCAAAGGTCGCCACCAAGCCCACGATGTCGATGATCACCAAGCCCTCGAGATAGTTGAGCGCCGACGCCTTCTCCTGAGAGTAGTCCTCTGCGAGTCGCGTAGCATCGTCGCAAATGCCAAAGAACTCCTCGCTCATGGAGATGATGTCGGTGTTCTCATAGCCGACTTCGCGCACGCGGGTAATCTCGGTGCGAAGCTCGTCAAAATAGCTCGCGAGTTCGGTCATCTTTGCCTGGTACTCATCGTCATCGAGACGGACGAGGTTGAGGTCGTCACTTCCGTAACGCAAACCGTTGATGTATGAATCCACGGCTTTGAGCAGGTCATCTTGAGGCTGGCCCGCATCCTCGAGCTTAACGATTCGCTGCGTGGTACCGCGCACCAGACCGGCGTAGTTGACCACACGCGCCGTGCCCTGGATATCGGAGACGAGCAGCATAACATTGATGAAGAAGAAAATGAGAACTGCCGTGAGCACCATCATGAGCAGGCGCACCGCCTGGCCGGCCTTCTTGGCGACAGAAGTATTCACAAGTTCACTCCCCTAAATATTCACAAGTTCACTCCCCTAAATGACAAAAGAACAGGTAGCACGCAGTGTGCTGAAATTCATGGGTGGTTAACTCTACCATATGGGCCAGCAGCCTCAAACTGCAGCAGACGCTCGTCCAAATTGGCGTGACGCTTGTCTTGTTGTTCTTGACCTGGCCGCGCTATCGAACATGTTTCTGGTCTTGGATCACCATGGGAAAGCTCATCCCGTTTTGTGCGTCCAGAGTGGGATGCGGCTTCCCAAAGGTGCCGTTAGGGGAAACCACATCCCGGTTTATGCCCTTGAAATGGGATGCCGTTTCCCGGAGGGGGTCCAGCGGGAAACGGCATCCCATTTTGGGCCCGAAAAGTGGGATACGGTTTCCGGCCGGCATGAAAAAAGCCTCCGCAGCTCGTGTGGCTGCGGAGGCTTTATTCGTTGCGGCGCATTGTGTTTGGGTCGTTGAGATGAGTCGATTTGCCCCGAAAGAGGAGGGCATTGACCTTAGGGTCATGCCCGACGAATGAGCGGCAAATCGGCCATCTCGGCGAGCCGAACTACTCCAGCTCAAACGCTCCGGTATAGAGCTGATAGTAGTATCCGCGCTTGGCGATCAGCTCGTCGTGGTTACCGCGCTCGATAATGCGGCCATGATCCAGGCAGATGATCGCGTCGGAGTTGCGCACGGTGGAGAGGCGATGCGCGATGACAAACGTCGTGCGGCCCTCCATGAGCTTATCCATGCCGGCCTGCACGATGGCCTCGGTGCGGGTGTCGATGGAGCTCGTGGCCTCGTCCAGAATCATTGCCGGCGGATCGGCGACGGCGGCGCGTGCGATCGAAATCAGCTGGCGCTGGCCCTGCGACAGCTGCGCGCCGTTGCCGGTGAGCATGGTGTCGTAGCCGTCGGGCAGGCGGGTGATAAAGTCGTCCGCGCCCGCGAGCTTGGCCGCCGCGATGCACTCCTCGTCGGTGGCGTCCTGGTTGCCGTAGCGGATGTTGTCCATCACGGTGCCGGTGAACAGGTTCACGTCCTGCAGCACCACGCCCAGCGAGCGGCGCAGATCGGCCTTGCGGATCTTGTTGACGTTGATGCCGTCGTAGCGGATCTTGCCGTCGGCGATGTCGTAGAAGCGGTTGATAAGGTTGGTGATGGTCGTCTTGCCGGCACCCGTGGCGCCGACAAACGCGACCTTCTGGCCCGGCTTGGCAAACACGGACACGCCGTGCAGCACCTCGTGGTCGGGCGTGTAGCCAAAGTCGACGTTGTCCATGACCAGGTCGCCGCGCAGCGGTACGTACTCGATCTCGCCGGTTGCGCGGTGCGGATGCTTCCATGCCCACATGCCGGTGTGGTGGTCGGCCTCCTCGAGCTGCCAGGTATCGGGGTTCACCTGCGCGTTGACGAGCGTCACATAGCCTTCGTCGGCTTCGGGCTTCTCGTCGATGAGTTCAAAGATGCGGTCGGCGCCGGCGAGGCCCATGACCACGGCGTTGATCTGCTGCGAGATTTGGCCGATCTGCCCGCAGAACTGCTTGGTCATGTTGAGGAACGGCACTACGACGGCGATGGACAGCGTCATGCCCGAGATGCTCAGGTTAGGCACGCCCAGCGCCAGGAAAATGCCGCCCGCCAGTGCGACCAGCACGTAGAGCAGGTTGCCCAGGTTCATAAGGATAGGCATGAGGATGTTGGCGTACATGTTGGCCTTCTGCGAGACCTCGAAGAGCTTTTCGTTGCGCTCGTCAAAATCGGCCTCGGCGGCAGACTCGTGGCAGAATGCCTTGACGACCTTCTGGCCGTTCATGACTTCCTCGATATGGCCCTCGACCACGCCGAGTTCGGTCTGTTGCGCAATGAAGAAGCGCGCGGAGTTGGAGCCGAGCAGCTTGGTCATAAAGGTCATAAAGGCGACGCCGGCCACAATGACCAGGCACATCCACACGCTGTAGTACAGCATGATAAAGAACACCGTGACGATGACGATGGTCGTCATGAGCAGGTTGGGCAGCGACTGGCTGATCATCTGGCGCAGCGTGTCGATGTCGTTGGTGTAGTGGCTCATGATGTCGCCGCGCTGGTGCGTGTCGAAGTAGCGAATCGGCAGGTCCTGCATGCGGTTGAACATCTTCTCGCGCAGCTTCTCGAGCGAGCCCTGCGTGACGATGGCCATGGCGCGGTTCCAGAAGAGCGAAGACAGGATGCCGACGCCGTAGATGCAGGCGAGGGTGGTCACGAGCTGTGCGATCTTGGGCTGTGCGGTCGTCCAATCGCCCGACTGCCACGATTCGCTAATAATCTGCAGGGCGCTCTGAAGGAAGGTCGCGCCGATGGAGTTGATGATGGCGCAGAGTACCACGCCGACGACGACGAGGGGCAAAAGCACGGGGTAGAAGCCAAAGAGCGTCTTGATGAGGCGCGACATGGTGCCACCCTTGCGGTTGAGCGCGCGCTCGGCGGTCGTTGCCTTACTCATGTGCCTCGCCTCCTTCCTGGGTCTGAGCTTGTGTTGCGGATGCCTCGGTGTCGGCCTCGACGGCCCCCTCGCCCTCGGCAGACATCTTGTTTTGCGAGGTAAAGGTCTCGCGGTAGATCTCGCTCGTCTTGAGCAGCTCGTCATGGTTGCCGATCTGCGCGATACGGCCACCCTCCATGACGATGATGCGGTCTGCGTCCTGCACGGAGCTAATGCGCTGGGCGATGATGAGCTTGGTCGTGTTGGGCAGATAGCTTGCCAACCCTGCGCGAATCTTGGCGTCGGTCTTGGTGTCGACGGCGCTGGTGGAGTCGTCCAGGATTAAGATCTTGGGGCGACGCAGCAGGGCACGCGCAATGCACAGGCGCTGCTTCTGACCGCCCGAGACATTGGAGCCGCCCTGTTCGATCCAGGTGTCATAGCCCTTGGGGAAGCCATCGACAAACTCATCGGCGCAGGCCAGATGTGCCGCCTCGCGGACTTCCTCGTCGGTGGCGTTCGGGTCGCCCCAGCGCAGATTCTCGGCAATGGTGCCGCTAAACAGCACGTTTTTCTGTAGCACCATGGCCACTTGGTGGCGCAGCGCGTCCAGGTCGTAGTCGCGTACGTCCATGCCGCCCACGCGCACGGTGCCTTCGGTGGCGTCGTACAGACGGGCGATGAGGTTTACAAGCGTGGACTTGGCCGAGCCGGTACCGCCGATGATACCGATGGTCTCGCCGCTCTTAATGTGCAGGTCGATATCGTCGAGCGCCTGGCGCTTCGCATGCGCGGAATACTTAAAGCTCACGTGGTCAAAGTCGATGGAACCGTCGGCAACCTCGAGCACGGGCTCGGCGGGATCGGCGATTGTGGGCTCGGCGGCCAGCACCTCGGCAATGCGGTGCGCCGATTCGTCGGCCATGGTCACCATGACAAAGATCGTCGACAGCTGCATCAGGCTCATGAGGATCGCGAAGCCATAGGTAAAGATCGAGGAGAGCTGGCCCACGTCGAACAGCGTGCCCTGGCTCGTGATGATGAGCTTGGATCCCAGGTAGATGATGACGACAAATGCGCCGTTGACGCAGATGTTCATCATGGGGTTGTTAAAGGCGAGCAGCTTCTCGGCGCGGGTGAAGTCCATCTGGACGTCGCGCGCGGCGGTGGCGAACTTCTCCTTCTCAAAGTCTTCGCGCACATAGCTCTTAACCACGCGCATGCCGGTGACGTTTTCCTCGACGGACTCGTTAAGGGCGTCGTACTTGTGGAACACGCGCGAGAAGATGGGGCGTACCTTAAAGATGATAAAGAACAGTCCAAAGCCCAGCAGCGGAATGATGACCAGGTAGACCATGGCGACGCTGCCGCCCATGATAAATGCCATGGTAAAGGCGAAGATCAAGACCAGCGGCGCGCGCACGGCGATACGGATGATCATCATAAAGGCCTGCTGAACGTTGTTGATGTCAGTGGTCAGACGCGTGACGAGCGAGGAGCTCGAGAACTCATCGATGTTGGCAAAGCTGAACGTCTGGATCTTGTAGAACAGGTCGTGACGCAGGTTCTTGGCGAAGCCGCAGCTCGCATGGCTGCAGGTGACGCCGGCAGCGGCGCCTAAAGCAAGCGACGTCAGCGCGATGAGCACCAAAAAGCCTGCGGTGGGAAGCATCTCGGCTACGGTGGCACCGTCTTTGATGGCGTCGATCAGGTTGGCGGTGATAAATGGAACCAGCACCTCGCAGATCACCTCGCCAAGCACGATCAATGGCGTGGCAACAGCGACTTTCATATAGTCGCGGATGCTGCCCATGAGGGTTTTAATCATCCAGTTCCTCCCAGGTTACACGGATTTTCTCGAGCATTTCGGCGAGCTGCTCGCGCTCGTCGTGAGTGAGGGCACTAAAGGCCCGTTCTCTAAAGCGGATGCGGGCCGCCTGGTCGATGCGGGCGTTTTCCCGGCCGGTTTCGGTCAGGCGAATGGTGAGTTGCCGTCGATCCTTGGGGTTACGGCTGCGCTCGATGAGGCCGTTGACCTCGAGCTTGGACAGGATCTCGGAAAGCGACCCCGGTTTGAGGTCAAAGTGCATGCCGAGTTCCTGCTGCGACATCTCGCCGCCGGGCTGCTTGGCCAGCAGGCAGATGATGGGCGCCTTGCCGGACACGCCTCCGCCATGAAAATGCATGTAATGGCCGCAAAAACCCAGGCCGCTCAGGATGCGCTTGGCGAGTTTGTCTTCGGCGCTGACCGCTTCGGGTACATCCGCCGGCTGTGGCGGGTCGCCGCCGAGCTCGTGCGAACAAAGGTTAAGAGGTTCATCGCACATGAATTAGTGTTGCTCCTTTTTTTAGTTAGGTAGTGGAATTGTTTTGTGCTTAACCAATTTAGGAGTGTGAGAAATCAATGTCAAGGTACCAAACTTATTAAGTTACGGCGTTTTGCCAAACGCCGTAACCGCTCGACGCTGCAAACGTTCCTAAGCGGCAATCTGGCGTTCAATCGTCGGGCATGGCCACAAGGCCTATGCCCTCCTCTTTCACGCCACCTTGCTCGCTTAGGAACGTTTTCGCTGTCCGTCCTCAACCTGTGATTCCGCCACGGTCCGTTTCGGTGCATGCAATCCCTTGGGGACGGAGGAAAAGGGATCATTTTCCGTAACCTTTCCGCAACAATTTGCCCTTCGCACTGCTCGACTCCGCTCGCAACGTCCCCTGCGCTACACTTAGTTGCACTGTGGCGCCGTTGCGCCGCGCCCGATCCAAGGGGGACACTCATGAAGAATACTCAGCTGCTGCTGATCAACGATATGTGCGGCTACGGCAAGGTCGCGCTTTCCGCCATGCTGCCGGTGCTGTCGCACATGGGCTACCGTATCCATAACCTGCCGACGGCGCTCGTTTCCGACACGCTTAACTACCCCAAGTTCTACATCCACGACACCACCGAGTACGTGCGCCAAAGCCTCGCTATCTGGGAGGAGCTCGGCTTTGAGTTCGACGCCATCTCGACCGGCTTTATCGTGACCGAGGAAGAGACACGCATCATCTCGGACTTTTGCCACCGCCGTGCGCAAAAGGGCACCAAGGTGTTCGTCGACCCCATCATGGGCGACAACGGCAAGCTCTATGCGGGCGTGCCCGAGTCCACGATTGGCCTTATGCGGCATCTGCTGGAGTGCGCAGACTACGCGGTGCCCAACTATACCGAGGCATGTCTGCTCACCGATACGCCTATCGCCGAGCAAATCACGCCCGACGAGGCCCGCGCCCTTGTGGACGCCGTGCGCGAGCTGGGTGCCAAGTCGGTGGTCATTACGAGCGCCGTGGTCAATGGCACGAACGCGGTTATCGGTTACGACCATGTGGCGGGGGAGTACTTTACGATTCCCTTTGAGCTCATTCCGGTTTATTTCCCGGGCACGGGCGACACGTTCTCGGCGGTGCTCGTCGGCCGCGTTATGGCAGGCTGGAGTCTGCAGCGCGCGACGTCCGATGCCATGCGCGTGGTGGCCGAGCTTATCGAACGCAATGCCGACCAAGAGGACAAATCGGCCGGTCTTCCCATCGAGGCCTGTCTGGATGTGATCGACCATGAGTAATGCTGGCGAGGGCGGCGCCAAGCCTGCGGGCGGGGGCAAGCCGCTCGGTGCCCCGCGCGGCAAGCGCCCACGTATTCGCATTAGCTGCGTGGACCAGCTGGGCACATGCCGCTGCCATCACGGGCACAAGCCGGGTGACGTCTTCGACTTCGACCGCGACCGCGGCAAGATGTGCGCCATGGCCTGCCATGTGGGCTTTCCCTATATCGATATCCTGCGCTATGGCGGGACCGTGCCTGGAAACGAGCCCGACACGGCAAAGTTCTGCTGCCCCGAGGTCGATACACTGAACGTCTGGCTTGCCGAGATCGTTGACGAGTAGTCGAGCGCAATGTGGCAAAGGGACAGCCCCTTTGCCACATTCGCCGGTGGTGCCCCTTCTTTTGCTTATAATCTCAAATCTCTGCATTTCATTTGATTTTAGGTTCTAAAAATTCTGCGTTTCATCGATAATCAAGCGTATAAAACTTTGCATTTCATTTGATGACACTGAGGAGAGAGCCTATGCTGCGCAGGAAAATAGCGGCAGAGCTGGAGCGTTGGCTGAAGTCTGCCGAGCAAAAGGCCTTATTCATCACGGGTTCTCGCCAGATCGGCAAAAGCTATTCGATTCGCGCATTTGGCAAAGCCAGCCATGCAACCTACATCGAGCTTAACCTCATGGAAAACCGCCAGGCAAAAGATGCTCTTCTCGAGGCGCGGAATGCCGATGATTTCATCAGCAGGGTGACGCTTCTTTCGGGAAAGTCGATTGCGCCAGGCAAAACGCTCGTGTTTATCGATGAGGTCCAAGAGGCCCCCGACATCATGACGATGGCAAAGTTCCTTGTTGAGGACGGGAGGTGCCGCTGGGCGTTTTCGGGGTCAATGCTCGGGACTCAGTTCAAGGGCGTCAGGTCCTATCCCGTGGGGTATGTTCACGAGCTTAGGATGTTCCCGCTCGATTTTGAGGAGTTTTGCTGGGCAATCGGGGTGAGCGAGGGGGCTCGCCAAACGATACGTGACGCGTGTATCAGCGAGAGGCCCATTCCTGATTACATTCATGACGCGATGATGGCAAACTTCAGGACCTATACCGTTGTCGGCGGAATGCCGGAGGTCGTGCAGCGTTTCCTTGACACGCAGGGCGACCTTGCCTCTGTTCGTCAGCTACAGTCAGAGCTCAACGAACAGTACCGGCGGGATATCTCCAAGTATGCAAGCGGGCGAGCCCTTCAGGTGCAGAGCATCTACGATCAGCTCCCTATTATGCTCGAGGGCGAAAACAAGCGCTTCGTGCTCAATTCCATTGACCCCAAGGCTCACTACGAGAAGTATCAGCGAGATTTTGTATGGCTTGTCGATGCCGGCGTTGCTCTCAAAGCCGATATCGTAACCGAGCCAAAATCGCCCCTGCTCAAGACGGCGCGGCCATCGCAGTTCAAGCTATATCAATCGGATACGGGCATGTTGATGGCGCGTTACCCCGTTGGAGTCGCCCAGGCGGCGTATCTTGATAGCAAGGAGCCCAACCTGGGCGGCATTTACGAAAACGTGGTGGCCCAGCAGCTGGCTGCCCAAAATCGCCAGCTTTACTACTATCAGACAAAAAAGCGCGGTGAAGTGGACTTTGTGGTCGATGGACCGGATGGGACGGCTGTTCCGATCGAGGTTAAATCGGGCTCCTATTACCACGCGCACGCTGCGCTCGGTCATGTGCTTGATACGGCTGAATATGGCGTAAGGCTCGGGATTGTTTTCTCGAGAGGCAACGTTGAGCGCAACGGAGCGGTTCTCTATTTGCCGCTATATGCGACCTGGGCCCTTTCGGATGTTTTGGGCGACTTCTGTGCCAAGGGGATTAAGCTGGAGGTCAAGCCGGTCTAGGGCCGGTCCCGGATGTGACAAAGGGGCAGTCCCTTTGTCACATTCATGAGCGTTGATTTTCTCCCACCGAGATAACGAGCGTGGGTTTTCTCCCGTTTAGAGCGCGCTCGAACGCTCAAAGTGGGAGAAAATCCACGCTCGTTTTATGCCGATGGCGTGGCCCGTGTGCCCGCGCCGCCCGAGCGCCTACAGCTGCTCGAGCATAGCGGTGCAACCGGCGAGTACATCGCGGTAGGTGGCGTCGAAATTGCCGGTGTACCAGGGATCGGCCACGTCGCCGGGGCGATCGGTCCAATCGAGCAGGCGCGAGATCTTGCCATCGGGGTCCTTCCCAAAAATTCGGTACAGGCCGCGGGCGTTCTCGTCGTCCATATAGACAATGTGGTCCCAGTCGCCATACTCCGCGCGACGCACCTGACGTGCACGATGTGCGACGACGGGAATCCCAACCTCGCTCAGCTTGGCAACGGTACCGTGGTGTGGCGGGTTGCCGATCTCCTCGGTCGAGGTCGCAGCGGAATCGATGACAAACTCCGCCTCGCGCCCAGCGCGGCGCACGAGCTCGGTAAACACCGACTCAGCCATCGTCGAGCGACAGATATTTCCATAGCAGATAAAAAGAATGCGTTGCATGAGCGGCTTCCTTTCTAGGCGGTCGCGCAGGGCTTACAGACTGCTCTTGAGGCAGTTTGCTCCAATAAAGCCCGCTGCGTACAAGGGGAGGTGGCGCAGCTCGCGCCCGTCATCGGTTTCGCTGCGGGAAAAATTGTTCTCGGACAAAATGTAGGCATATGGCGATCGGGCTTTGTCCATAAACGACCCGAGGGTTCTCGCGCGCACGTTACGTGCGGACTTTACTTCGACGGGCACAATTTCCATACGGTCGGTCTGAAGTAAAAAATCGAGCTCGCCGGTCGTCTTCCAAGACGACGGCGGCACCCAGTAATACGTCTGCAAGCTATTGCCCGAAAATGCTTGCATGACCGAGTTTTCCGCCAGGGCGCCTCGGAAGTCGGAAGATAGCGCTATGGCGGAATCCTCTTTGAGGTCGAGCCAGAGCCGCGGGTTGATGCCGAGTTTGTAGAACATGAGGCCGGTATCGAGAAGATAGACCTTAAAGAAACTTCCATCTTCGTCGTCGAAGGGAACGAGGGGAGGCTCGATGCCTTCGGTCAGGTTGTTGACCGATATGATGCCGGCGCCTTCGAGCCAGTCGAGCGGCTCGATAAGCTTGGCGCGACGGCCTCCGCGTTCGACCTCGGAGTACTTGAATTTTTTTGTGGACGATCTCAGCAGCTGGGACGGAATGGAGCGCCAGACCTTGCGCGCCGCCACGCCGCTGATCCCGTTTTCGGGGTCGGTCATATCGGCGGTATAGGTCTCGTCGATTTCGCGCTGCTCGACGCGCGCATCCTCGATGGATAACGTCTTGCGATATGCGTTGACGGCGGCGGGCATGCCGCCCACGATCTGGTATCGATGAAACAGGCTGAGCGCGGCTTGGTGCGCGGCGTAGGTCTCGAGCGTGCCGGCGTGGGTACGAATGGCATTGGCCATCTGCTCCTCGTCGAGCGCCCAGAGAAACTCCTCGAACGACATAGGATGCATGGTCTCTTGACGAACGCCGCTGGGAAAAGGCAACTTGCGCTTGCGCGTGGCGACGCCGAGCTGACTGCCGGTCGCGCATATGCGCCAGCCCGAACCCGAAAAAAAGCGAAGCGAGTTGAGCGCCCGTTCGCAGAGCTGCACCTCGTCAAACAGGATGAAGGCGGTTTCTTTGCGAATGGGGGTGCGTTTATAGTCTGAGATTCGCGCCACGATGGCGTCAACGTCGTCGGTGGGACAGTCGAACAGCGGAGCGATCAGCTCAAGATCGGTCTGAAAGTCGAGTTTGACAAACGCATCGCCGGCGATTCGTCTGCCGATTTCCTCGGCAACGTACGTTTTGCCTACGCGTCGCGCACCACGGATGAGGATGGGGCGCGACGCGTCCTTTGTCGCCCATGATTCGATAACGGATTCGATTGATCTGCGCATGGGGCCGCCTTTCCAATTTCGTGTACTTCAGATACATAGTTTAGTACGATTTCATGTACTTGGAATACACGAAATAGTGGAAAAGTGTGTATCTGAAGTACACGAAATTGCACTGCTGGAGCTTGCAGGCGGATAAACACTACTCGTATGGGACGGTTTTCACCGGTTGCTCGCCACCTTGGGCTATGTTCGCCCCTATGCCTGCATCCGGGGCTGTGCTGATTGACGACGGCGCTCCCAGCGAGCCAACTTAATCGTCACCAGCGTGAGCGCCCAGGCCACAAGCGAGAACACGGCACCGACCGCGCCTACATATGCAATGCCAACTCCGCTTACCACGGCGCCGCCCACCGCGGTGCCAAACGAGATGCCGACGTTAAACGCCATGGGCTCAACCGAACTTGCGAGTACCATCGACTTGGGATGGCGGCTGCGTGCCACGTCCATGAAGTGCGTGATGCACGACACCGAGAACAAGTACATGAGCAGCGCCAAGCTAAAGACAAAGGCCAGCGCGAGCGGCATGGTGCCGCCCACAGCAAACAGCCCGAGTAACGCCGCAGCCTGCAGCACGAACGTCACAAGCAGCGCCTTCATGCCAAAGCGCGCATCGATCCATCCGCCCAGGATGTTCGAGATCAGGCAGAACACGCCGTAGGCCATGAGCGTGGTACTGGCTTCGACCGTGCCCATGCCCAGCACCTGCTCAAGATAAGGCGTCACGTAGCCATAGAAAACGTAGACCGACCCCACGCCAAACAAAAAGATGAGCATGCCGGTGACGATGCTCGGCTCGCGTAGCAGACCCGCCTGCTCGCGAAAGGTGGCGGGCTCGTCGGTTTGCCCAGCGCGCGGCATAAACATCACGAGCGCTCCGCAGATCAGAACGGCAAAGGTCAGCGTGCCGTACATGGCCACGTGCCAGTCGAGCGTGTCGGCCACAAACTTGCCGATCGAAGTGACAAAGACCATCGCCACGGAAAACGCGCCGTACACCACCGAGATGGCAAGCGAAGTTTGCTGCGGGGACAGCAGCTCGGGGATATACGTCACGCCCACGGCGAGCAGTGCGCCCGAGACGGAGCCCAAGATGATGCGCGAGGCGAACAGCACTTGAAAGTTGGGTGCCAGCGCCATGACCAGGTTGCCGAGCACAAAGACGATGCTATAGCACACGAGCAGCTGGTAACGACGGAAGCGCCCCGTGCTGAGCGCAAGCACTGGCGTCGCGATGGCGTAGACAAGCGCAAACACGCTAATAAGTTGGCCTGCGGTGGCAAGCGATACGCCGAGTTCCGTCGCTAGGTCGCTTTCGATGCCGATGACCACGAACTCGGAGCAGCCGAGCGAGAATCCCAACAGCACGAGCAGCGCCAGGCAGAGCTTGGTGCGTGCGGGGGAGAGCGCGGCGGCAGTTGACTTACTTTTTGGCGTGGTTGCGGCGGTCAAGGTTGTCACTCCAATGTCGCATGAATAAGCGGGATTCAATCCCTGCAACTCTAACAGAATGTGACAAAGGGACAGTCTCTTTGTCACATGGAGAGCTTGCCTGTATAGTCGCAATACAGGCGAAGATGGTCTCAGGTACATCGCGGGCGGCAGGAGATCCCATGGGCATGCACACGACAAAGGTTGCAGTGGGCGAGGGCAAGTTTGCGCTCGAGGCCCAGCTGACGGTGACGCCGCGAGGCATGGCGGTGTACGCCTGCTCGCCGGAGTTCGCGCACCTGGGCGCCACGGCGCAGGCCATTCCACGTCCCGAGCCCGGCCGTACGGCGACGGTGAGCATCCTGGCCGTTCCGTGCCATCGAGACGAGATCCCGGCGCACGATATCGCGGCGGCGTTGGCCACGCGCTTTGACGTGCCGGTAGTTGCAAGCACGGGTTTTCATGTTGAACAAGCGAGCGGTGACGACCTGCAGCGCGTGCTCGACACCACCAAGGAGCTCATCGTCGCGCTCGAGGAGGCCGCAGCCCGTGTTCTGCGTGCCGGCTGGGATGAGGGCGGTGCGGGCGCCGAGGTCGTGGCGGTCGATGCCGCGACCGGCGAGGCGCTTGGCCCCGTCGACCGCATCGATGCCCATGCCGGCGAGGGCATCCTGCATCAGGCATTTCTGACGCTTTTGGTCGAGGGCCGGGGCGAAGACGCGCGCCTGCTGCTCTGTCGCCGCAGTCCGCTCAAGCGACTGTGGGGCGGAGTGCTGGCCGATAGCTGTGCCGGCCATCCGCTCCCCGGGGAAGACGTCGCGGCCGCCACGGTGCGCCGCATCAACGAAGAGCTCGGCATTACACGCGAGCCCGATCAGCTCGAGCACCTCGGACACGTGGTGTACCGTGAGGACCACGGCGACGGCCGCTGCGAGTGCGAATGGTGCGAGGTCTACCTTGCCCATGTTGAGCCGGGCGAGCTGCATATCAACCAAGAGGAGATCTCGGAGTTGCGCCGCGTGGCCCCGTCCGAGCTCGACGGCTACCTGCAGGGTCACCCCGAGCAGCTGGCCCCCTGGCTCCGCGAGGCTCTCAGCGACCCATCCATCCGTACGGCCCTCGCTATGTGACAAAGGGACAGTCCCTTTGTCACATCCAAACCGTCACAACATTCGGCGAAAATCTCGAAAACGAGGAAAAGCGTCGAATGTTGTGACGGTTTTTGTCTAGGGAATCGCTTCTCATCCAAAAAAATCCGCTTGACTGTATTGCCGCAACACAGCGCAACGTAAGGGGTGTCCGATAACGGGCGCCCCTTTTTAAGCGGCAACGTGGCTGCGAATCCGGAGCGCCCCCAACAAGAAAGGTGGGGAGATGGAAGCGGAAAAGAAGGCGTTTAAGATCACCAAGCGCGAAATTGGCTTTGTGCTGGGTATCGTTGTCTTTTTGCTGGTGAAGTTTCTTCCTTTGGCGGAGCTGAGCTCGACGGTCGAGCTCACGGTCGGCGGTCAGACCTGTCTGGCACTGACGCTCGCCACGGTGGTGTTCTGGGCATGTGGCGTGGCACAGCCGGGCTTTGTGGGCCTGCTCTACTGCGCGCTGCTCGTCCTGTTCAAGGTGTGCGTGGACGACACGGGCGCCGCGAGCATTTCGGCGACGGTCGCCTCTACGTTTAGCTCGTGGACCAAGGCCACCATGTGGCTCGTCATCGGCGCCTACCTCATCGCCAGCGCGGTCAAGGAGTCGGGCCTGGGCGAGCGTATCGCCTACGCGTTCATGCTCAAGTTCGTGCGCGACGCCAAGTCGCTCATCATCTCGATTTTCGCGCTCACCTTTGTGCTGTCGCTGCTGATCCCGCATCCGTTCCCCCGCGCCTTCCTCATCCTCGCCGTCGTCTCGGTCATCGCCGAGTCCGCCGGCTACGGTGACGACGACAAGGGCAAGCTCGGCTTCCTCGTGTTTGCCGCTGCCGCCCCGGGCTCCATGTTCTTCCTGACGGGCGACTCCACGCTCAACCCCCTCGTTGCACAGTACAGTGCCGAGGCCGGCGGCATGAGCCCGTCCTTCGTCGACTGGTTCCTGTACATGAGCGTGCCTATGCTGGTCGCGCTGCTGTGCACCCTGTTCTTGGGCCTCTTCCTCTTTAAGCCCAGCAAGGAGCTCGTCTACGATCGCGAGCAGATCGTGGCCAAGCAGGCCGCGCTCGGCAAGCTCTCCGTCAAAGAGATCCGCACCATCGTGTGGCTTGTCATCGCCATCGCGCTGTGGCTCACCGTTTCGGGCGATTACATCGGCTGGGTCACCCTGGCCATTGGTGTCGCTCTCGCCATGCCCATCATTGGCGAAGTCCTCACCCCCGCCAGCTGGAACGCTGTCGATATCAAGTCCCTCATGTTCCTGACGGCCGCCATGGCCGTGGGCTCCGTGGGCGGTGCCACCGGCATGAACGCCTGGATCGCCGACGTCGTGCTCCCCAGCTCCGTGCCCGAGAACATCTTCCTGTTCGCCCTGCTCGTCGCCGCGCTTTCCATGATCATCCACATGTTCATGGGCTCGGTCATGGCCGTGCTCGGCGTGTGCGTGCCGGCGTTCATCAGCTTTGCCGCCGGCTCCAGCGTGAGCCCGCTCGCCGTGGCGCTCATCGTCTTCACGTCCATCAACATCCACTACATCCTGCCGTTCCATAACCTGCCGATCCTTATCGGCGAAGGCAAGGACGCCGGCGGCTACACCTCCAAAGAGGCCATGCGCATGGGCATCCCCCTCACCGCGGTCGTCTTTGTCGTCGTGCTGGTCGAGGCCGCCTGGTTCCACCTCTTTGGCCTGATGTAAGCGGTCGGGCGTTCCGGCTGTAAGCAGCCAAGCACTTGAACTTCGAGCGGTCGAGCGCTCCATTTGTGAGCGCCGTGGCCCCATTACGTTACCCCGCCCGGCGGCACACCGCCGTCGGGCACTCTCCCGAAAGGAGCATGCCATGTCCACTACCGATGCTTCCCAGATCCACGACCTGCGTTCTGCACTCGACTTTTTGCGCGAGATGCCGGGCCAGCTGCTCGAGACCGACACCCAGGTCGATCCCGATGCCGAGGTCTCGGGCGTCTACCGTCACGTCGGTGCTGGCGGCACCGTCATGCGCCCGACCAAAGAGGGTCCGGCGATGGTCTTCAACAACGTCAAGGGCTTTGACGACGCCAAGGTCTGCATCGGTATGCTTGCCAGCCGCAAGCGCGTTGCCGCCCTGCTCGACCTGGACGAGGAGCACCTGGGCCTCGAGATCGGCAAGCGCTTCGAGAACCTGATCGCCCCTGAGCAGATCGCCGAGGGCAAGCACGTCGACTGCCAGGAGGTCGTGTACAAGGCGACCGACGAGGGCTTCGACCTGCGCAAGATCGTTCCCGCTCCCACCAACACGCCCGTCGACGGTGGCCCCTACATCACCATGGGCCTCGCCTACGGCACGAGCCCCGATGGCACCCAGTCCGACGTGACCATCCACCGCTTCTCCTGCGTCGACAAGGACAAGCTCGCCATGTGGATCACCCCGGGCAGCCGTCACCTGGGCGCGTTCTTTGACGAGTACTGCCAGCGCGGCGAGGACATGCCCATCTCCATCTCCATCGGTCTGGACCCCGCCGTGTACATGTGCTGCGGCTTCGAGGCTCCCACCACGCCGCTCGGCTTCAACGAGCTGCAGATCGCCGGTGCCCTGCGCGGCCACGCCGTCGAGCTTGCCGACTGCGTCACCGTTCCGCAGAAGTGCATTGCCAATGCCGAGTACGTGCTCGAGGGCTACCTCATGCACGACGAGACTATCAATGAGGACGTCAACGGCCACGGCTACGCCATGCCCGAGTTCCCCGGTTACACCGGCGGCGCCAAGGTCTGCCCGGTGATCAAGATCACCGCCGTCACCACGCGTGTCAACCCCATCATGGAGAGCTGCATCGGCCCTTCGCACGAGCACGTGTCCATGGCCGGCATCCCCACCGAGGCTTCCATCTACAAGATGGTCGAGACCGCCATCCCGGGCCGCCTGCTCAACGTCCACGCCGCTCCCTGCGGCGGCGGCAAGTTCGTTGCCATCATGCAGTTCAAGAAGTCGAGCAAAAATGACGAGGGCCGTCAGCGCAACGCCGCCATGCTTGCCTTCTCGGCGTTCTCCGAGCTCAAGCACGTCATCCTTGTTGACGAGGATGTCGATATCTTCGATATGAGCGACGTGATGTGGGCCATGACCACGCGCTTCCAGGCCGACGTGGACCTCATCACCATCCCCGGTTGCCACTGCCACGTGCTCGATCCGTCCAACGACCCCGCGTTCGATCCTTCGATTCGCGAGCACGGCATCGCCTGCAAGGCCATCTTCGACTGCACGGTTCCGTTCAACCTCAAGAAGAACTTCATCCGCTCGCAGTTCATGGAGATCGATGAAGAGAAGTGGGCCGCCGAGCTCGCCTTCTAGTAAGTAGCCCTATCAAATAGCTAAGGAGTTGTCATGCCTGAGTCTTCTGTCCGTTCCCGTCGCATTGTCGTTGGCGTTTCTGGTGCCAGCGGCGCTGCGCTGGGCCTCGAGTGTCTCAAGTGCCTGCGCCAGGCCGGTGCCGAGTCGGCGCTTGTCGTCACGCGCGGGGGAGAGATCACCATCGAGCAGGAGCTCGGCATGACGCTCGACGAGTTTGCCGCGCATGCCGATGTGGTCTACGACAACAAGAACATCGGCGCTGCCATCGCAAGTGGCACCTATCCGGTCGCCGGCATGATTGTGGCGCCCTGCTCCATGAAGACGCTCGCCGGCATTGCGAGCGGCTACAGCGAAAACCTGTTGCTGCGTGCGGCCGACGTGCAGATGAAAGAGCAGCGCCGCCTGGTGCTCATGGTGCGCGAGACGCCCTTCAGTGCGATCCATGTCGACAACATGGCGCGCCTGGCGCGCGTGCCGGGCGTCATGCTCATGCCGCCCATGCTCACGTTTTACAACGGCCCCGCCACGCTCGACGATGCAGTGCATCACATCGCCGCCAAGGCGCTCGAAGCTGTTGGCGTGTCGTGCGAAAACTATAAGCGCTGGTCATAGGCATCTTTAGGGTAGGATACGAGTAGTGTTTGAGCCCGCTGCCCCTGTGGGCGGCGGGCTTTGTGCGCAAAAAGGATGTGTCGGGAGGACCTATGCAGACGGGCATGTATGCGATTAGCGAGATGGCGAGTTTGTTTAACGTTTCGCGCCAAACGCTCATCTACTACGACAAGATCGGCCTGTTTAAGCCCGCCGTGGTTAACGAAAAAGGCTACCGTTTCTATTCGCCCACGCAGATCCCGCTCATGCGTCTGATCTGCATGCTGCGCGACCTAGGGCTCGAACTCGATGAGATCGACCGCCTAGCCTCGACGTTCGACATTAGCGAGATGACCGACCACCTGCGCTCGCGGGTGCAGGCGCTCGACGAGCAGATTGCCGGGCTCAAAGCCGAGCGTGCGAGCGTGCAGGAGCGTCTGAGCTTTTACGACGAGGCAGTTTACTGGCGCGAGCGCGAGGGCAAGCCGGAGCTCAAGCAGTTCGAGCGCCGCTTCGTGGTCTTTGAGGAGTTTCCAGGCGATATCGAGCGCGGCCGCTCGATGCTTCACCCCACGCTCATGCGGGCCATCCTGCGCATGCGTGCGTTGACGGGCACGCGCCCTATGCGCGGCTGGGGTGCCATGCTGCGTCGTGAGGCGCTGCATTCCGACGACCCTATCGCCGGCGCGGGCTCCTTTGCCGTGCTGCCGCGCGGTGTCGAGGAACTGCTGCCGAGCGATCCCGCCGAGCTGGCAGAGATCGGCATCGAAGTGCTGCCCGAGGGCACATACCTGTGCATGAGCCGCTGGGGTATGCCGTACGAGCCCGAGGGCATCCGCGCCATCGTTGCCTGCATGGACGAGCACGCGCTCCAGCCCGTTGGCAACGCTTTCGACTTTTGCTACCTCGATACCACGAGCTACGACGAGTCCCACCAAGAGGACTTTTGCTGCATCCAAATCCCCGTTACCCTCCAGATGTGACAAAGGGACAGTCCCTTTGTCACATCCAAACCATCACAACATTCGATGAAAATCTCGAAAACGAGGAAAAACGTCGAATGTTGTGACGGTTTTCGTGTCCGGCGCGGGTGAGCTTCGGTGCCGTCTGGGGGTATAAGACTAGCGAGTGTTTATTTGCGAGGCCTAAGGGGCGCCCCGTATGGATATCGATAACTTTGAATGGTGGTATAGCGAGGGCGAGGCTCCGGACGAGGGGTGGGACGAGCCCGCGTCGCGTGACGTGTCGAGCGACGAGGACGAGACCGGCAACGATGCCGCTGTCGAGCCTGATGCCGCCGAGCCCCTGACCTTTGAGCAGGCTTGGGCCCAAGCCGAGGCCGATGAGGCTAAGGCCGATGCCACGGCCACACTCGGCGAGCCGGCGGACATGTCCATCTCGCCGGCCAAGACCCCGCAGCCGCGCCATAACATCGACCCCGGCAGCACGGCATCCTTCAGCATACTCGACGTGCCCGCGCATGGTGCTCAGGCGCCTGCGCCCACGCATCGCCCCGACCTGGCTCGCGAGGAAGACGTGGGCCGCCGCTCTCCGCTCGGTCCCATCCTCATCGCCTTCATGGCCGGCGTCATCGCTTGCTCGGCGATCGGAAACGTCTGGAGCCATGTTGAGCAACAGCGAAAAGACGCCGCCAAGGTCGAGATGTCTGTCGAGCAATCGCTCAGTCGTACGCGCTCGGTACATGTGTCGGTCGAGGTCAAGGACGGCGCGACGTGGGACACCGCGCGCGGCGACAGCCAAATGCTCATCCACATCGTGGGGCGCACGCTCAAAGGGCAGACGATTGACGAGTATCAATACGTCAATTCCGCTGGTGACGGCATCGAACTTAAGCCCGGCGACTACGAGCTCACCGTCGATGAACCGCCCGTCGCCACCGACGGCACGCGCTTCCGTGCCTCAAAGCGCATGGTCCCCGTGAGCTTTAACTCACAGGCGCCCGATACGGTCGACACCACACCGCAGGGCGGGTTCGACCTTTACGTGGATACCCAGTAGGCGCTCGCTACTCATTCCGCTATGGCTACTCAATAATCGCCTGCCGTCCCGTCCCGCCGCCAAGAGTGGGACAATAGCCCTCGACACTATTGTTTACTTTTGGAGGAAGTAGCATGTCTACCGTCACTACCATCAAGCGCGGTGGCCTCACCGCGGCCATCGATTCCATGGGCGCCCAGCTCACGAGCCTTGCTCTCAACGGCAACGAGTATCTGTGGCAGGGCGACCCCGCCTTTTGGGGCAAGCATGCGCCCATCCTGTTCCCCATTGTGGGTTCGCTGCGCAACAACACGGCAACGTCTGCGGCCGGCACCTGCGAGATGCCGCGCCACGGCCTCGCGCGCATCGTCGAGCACAAGCTGGTCGAGGTCTCCGAGGACGGCTTCTCGGTAACGTATGAGATCACCGATACGCCCGAGTCGCTCAAGGCTTTCCCCTACCACTTTAAGCTCAACATGACCTATGCCCTGATTGGTGACGCCACGCTTACCCAGACCTTTGCCGTCACCAACACCGGCGACGTGAACCTGCCGTTCTCGGTGGGCGGCCACCCCGCGTTTAACGTACCGGCTCCCGGTGCCGAGGACGAGGCATTCGAGGATTACGAACTGGCATTTACCGAGGCTTGGACCAACGAGGCCCCCATCATCACGCCCGATGGCCTCATGACGTTCGAGGGTGGCTACAAGGCGCCCGATAACTCTGACGTGCTGCCCATTACGCACCGTAGCTTCGATAACGATGCCATCATGTTCACCGATACCCCGGGCTCCACGCTCACGCTGCGCGGCCGCAAGTCGGGCCACGGCGTCAAGATCGACTTTGAGGGCTTTAAGTACATCGGCGTGTGGTCTGCCGCCAACGACGCCCCGTTTGTGGCGCTCGAGCCCTGGACCGGTCACACCACCATGGACACCGAGGACGACGTCTTTGAGCACAAGGTCAACACCATTACCTTGGCTCCCGGCGCTACCGATAAACGTAGCTTTAGCGTAACGCTGCTCTAGATGTGACAAAGGGACAGTCCCTTTGTCACATTCCCGTCCGCTAAGCCTCCCTGCCACATCCGGCAGGGAGGCTTTTTGGTAGGTAGTCATTGGGGACGTTCTTAAACGACTACTGTGTGTCTATTAATTTTTCGCGCACATGCCGCGCTGCTGGTTGCGGGCGTATATCCTGTCTTATTGTCAGTAACGCAAAATAGGGAAGGCACCAGATGCAACCTCGGCAACAGCGCGGCATGCAGACCCAGCCGGTATGCAGCCGTCGTATCTTTTTGGGTAGCGCTCTCGCTGCGAGCGCTTCCGTCGTTGCCGGCGCGCTCGCCGGCTGTCAGCGTCCGTCCACGCTCAAGGTGGTTCAGCCCACGACGGGCGGCGGTCGCGACGACCTGTCCGATTCCGTTATCGGCAAGGACAAGATCCGCATTGGCATGGAGGCGGCCTACGCCCCGTACAACTGGCAGGTCTCCGAAGCCAGCGAGTACACCATCCCCATCGACAACGTGCAGGGCGCCTATGCCGATGGTTACGACGTGCAGATCGCCAAGATCGTCTGCAAGGCCCTCGGCGGCGAGCCCGTCGCCGTCAAGCAGAGCTTTTCGGGCCTTATCGATTCGCTCAACAACGGCCAGATCGACCTCATCATTGCCGGCATGAGCGCCACGCCCGAGCGCGAGGAGTCCGTCGGCTTTTCCGACCCGTACTTCATTGGCTACTTTGGCCTGTTCGTAAAAGAGGGCTCTCCCTACCAAAACGCCACCAAGCTTAGCGACTTTAGCGGTGCCA
Organism: Collinsella aerofaciens; assembly: GCA_048502435.1. Lineage (GTDB taxonomy): Bacteria > Actinomycetota > Coriobacteriia > Coriobacteriales > Coriobacteriaceae > Collinsella > Collinsella aerofaciens_CL. Next base: position 20,381 of record DBFRXD010000057.1, on the reverse strand, counting down.
CGGTACTCGGCCAAAAGGACACCATGCTCGACACCGTCATCGACGAGATCCCGGGCGTTGTGCACAAGAACCCGGTCGATTCGGTTCCCACGGTGTTCTCGAACCTGCTGCAGGGCACGTGCGACGCCGTGACCTACAACACCGAAAACGAGAAGGGCTATATGGCCCAAAACCCGGGCATCGTCCCCATTCATTTTGCCGAGGGCGAGGGCTTTAAGCAGGAGGTCGCGGCAAACGTCGGCTGCCGCAAGGGCTCGGACAAGCTCCTTAAGCTCATCGACAAGACGCTCAAGGGCATTAGCCAAGAGGAGCGCGACCAAATGTGGGACGCGTGCCTCGACCGTCAGCCGGCATAGGGAGGCAGCATGAAAACCATTAATCGCCTGGCCTCCTTTATCAAGGCCGACCACCGTTATGTATACCTGGGCACGAGCGTCATCGCGGCGCTCGGCCTGGCGTTTAGCCAGCGCAACCCCACGCCGATGAGTTTCTTGGCCCCCACGGGCGTGTTCCAGGATTGCCTTTGGGCAATCCTTTGGGCCTGGGTTGTCGTGTCGGCGGCGGCGCTGGTCACCAAGCTTATGCACTGGAGCGACTATCGCGAAACGTCGCCGTTCGCATCCGAGCGTTTCCGTCGTGGAGCACGTTTAGGCAGCTACGTCGTGGTCGCCATCGCGGCAGTTTTCTTTATCGACCGCTGCGTCATGTCGTTTATCGACCTGGTGCAGGTGAGCATTGTCTCGGATTCCAACCCCAGCGACTTTTTGTCGAGCCTGGTCTACATGACCTACAAGAGCGGCGACTTCTTCATTCGCGGTATCGAGATCACCATCGCGCTTGCCACCTTCGGCACCGTCATCGCATTCTTCCTGGCACTGCTCTTTGTGTTCCTGCGTATTCAGACCTTCGACCGCGTGGATAACGACCTGGTGCGCTTCTTTAAGAGTATCGGCCGCGGCTTTGCGACCGTCTACTCCACCATCGTGCGCGGCACGCCCATGATGGTCCAGGGTCTGCTCATCTATTACGCGGGCTTCACCGTTTTGCGCGGCATGGGCTTCGAGACCGCTCAGGCCAACCAGATCTGGAGCACCTTCACCGCCGGCCTCGTCACCATCTCGCTCAACTCCACCGCCTACATGATGGAAGTCCTGCGCGGCGGCATCGAGTCCATCGATCCCGGCCAGGCCGAGGCAGCACGCTCGCTGGGCCTGTCGCAGTGGCAAGCTATGCGCAAAGTCGTGTTCCCCCAGGGCATTAAAAACGCGATCCCGGCGCTCACCAACGAGCTCATCATCAACATCAAGGACTCGTCGGTGCTCTCGGTTATCGGCGTGTTCGACCTCATGTACGCCACCACCACCGTCGCCGGCGTGTACTATCGCCAGATGGAAGTCTACTGCGTGGCGCTCGTGGTCTACCTGATCCTGACGCTCGTGGCGAGCCGCCTGCTCGAGGCCTTTGGCAAAAAGCTCGGTGCCGAGGCTCCGGCCACGCTGCCCAGCTCCAACTAGGCTCAAGACGAGGAGAATCATCATGGCAGATACCGCCATTACCGGCGTTGCGGCCGCCGCACGGACCAATGAGCCGCTCATCCGCGTCGAGGGCCTGCGCAAGAGCTTCGGCTCGCTCGAGGTACTCAAGGGCATCGACCTGTCCGTCAATCCCGGCGAGGTCGTCACCATTATCGGCGCCTCGGGCTCGGGCAAGTCGACCTTCCTGCGCTGCCTCAACCTGCTCGAGACCCCGGACGCGGGCCACATCTGGTTCCACGGCCAAGACCTCACGGCCGAGCGCTGCAACATCAACAAGCTGCGCGAGGACATCGGCATGGTGTTCCAGGGCTTTAACCTGTTCAACAACATGGATGTGCTCGATAACTGCACGCTCGCGCCCGTCACGCTCAAAAAGATGAGCAAGGCCGAGGCCGAGAAGGTCGCGATGGAGCATCTGACGAGCGTGGGGCTCGAGAAGTTCGCGCACGCCGCCGTGGGTCGCCTGTCCGGCGGCCAAAAGCAGCGCGTTGCCATCGCTCGTGCCCTATGCATGAATCCGCAGATCATGCTGTTCGACGAGCCGACCTCCGCACTCGACCCCGAGATCGTGGGAGAGGTGCTCGAGGTCATGCGCAAGCTCGCTGCCGACGGCATGACCATGGTCGTCGTCACGCACGAGATGGCCTTTGCCCGCACGGTGTCCGACCGCGTGGTCTTTATGGACAAGGGCGTGGTCCTCGAGGACGCCGCGCCGGCGGAGCTCTTTGGCAACCCCAAGCACCAGCGTACCCGCGAGTTCCTCTCGCGTTATCTCGAGGACAAATAGCCGACCGCAAACGCTTGCGTGGCAGGGCCGCTTCGGTGGGGCGGCCCTCGTCATCACAATCGAAAGGATGTCATGGCCGAGGTTTGGCGCTTCTTTGCGCATGAGGATGATTTTGCCGATCTGGACGAGGCTGGTGCGTGCGAGCGCCTGGGCCGCGTGCTGTCGTTCCCGACGATTTCGAGCATGGATGCCGAGGCGGTGAACTGGCAGCCGTTCGACGACCTGCGCGCGTATATGCAGCAGGCGTATCCGCACGTATTTACGGCGGGTAAGGTCGAGCTTATCGACCATTCGCTATTGGTGACGCTTAGCGGTTCCGACCCTGCCCTCAAGCCCATTATGCTCATGGGCCACATGGACGTGGTTCCCGTGGTACCCGGCACCGAGGCTGACTGGACGCACGCCCCCTTTAGCGGACATGTGGACGATGCCTACATTTGGGGCCGCGGCGCCATCGACATGAAAGACCAAGTCGCAGGCATTCTCGAGGCGGTTGAGTATGCGCTGGCCCACGGCTGGGAGCACGAGCGCACCCTGCTGCTGGCTTTTGGCCAGGACGAGGAAACCACGCAGTTCGGTGCGGGTGCCATCGGTCGCGTGCTCGAGGAGCGCGGCATTGAACTTGAATACCTGATCGACGAGGGTGACTACCGTATTGTTTCGGCTGCCGAGTATGGCGCGGGCGAGGGCTGGCTTATGCATGCCGACCTTGCCGAGAAGGGCTATGCCGATATTGTGCTCAAGACGAAGAGTGAGGGCGGGCATTCGTCCAACCCCTACGGCGGCACATCGCTCGAGGTGCTGAGCCGTGCCATCACCGCAATCTGCGATATCGAGTGGCCGACGCGCGTGACCGACTTGCTTGCCGCCCAACTCGTCGAGTTGGGGCTCTACACGGCCGATGAAATTGCCGCCAACGGGGATGCCATTGTCCGCGAGTGCCTCGCCAGCAAGAAGCTCTATCCGCTGGTGACGACCACCTGCGCGCCCACGCAGATCGAGGGTGGCAGCACCGGCGCCAACGTAATGCCGCAGGATATGTGGGCCAATATCAATTTCCGTATGCTCGAGGGCACGAGCGTGGCCGATGTCGTGGCCCGCTGCCGCGTCGCCGTTGCCGAGGCGGGGCTCGCCGACCGTGTCGAGGTCGAGCTCGGCCCTGGCAGCTCCGAACCCTCGCCGTCTCCGCGCATCGGCGGACCGGGACTCGAGGCGGTTCGCTCCATCGCCGCCCGCTATTTCCGTGATCCAAAGGGGACGGAGGAAAACGGATCGTCTGCGGTGGGCCAAGAGCCGATCAGCATCGTGCCCTCGACCGTGATTGGCGCAACCGATGCCGCCAACTACCAGCGCATTTGCCGCGAGTGCATCCGCTTCTCCGCCTTTGTGGTCGACGATGACGAATGCGACCGCGGCGTCCACGGCACCAACGAGCGCATCACCCGTCGCGCCTACCTCCAAGGCACCCGCTTCCTCATCGCCCTGCTCCGCACGCTCTAGAATGTGACAAAGGGACTGAGCCGATTTCATCGGTAATGAGACAAAAACTGTAATAGAAAAAGGCTGAGATATCTTAAGAGACATATGCTGGGGTTGGTATTCCTTGAACGACCGCGGGCATGTGCCAGACCGCCTCGGCCCCCGGGGAGCGCCCGGGCAGGTCGCCGTGTGACTGGGGAGGAAATTATGCAGGAGCTCAGAGAGATGACGTCTCGACTCGTGAATATTGCTACCGCGGGGGGGGGTGTCTAAGCAGGGAACTTCCTGGTGAACACCGGCCGCGCGAGCGGTGGTCCGTCATGTCTTGTGGCCGTCGTCGCGGGCTGCGCTCGGTTTCGCCATATGCGATTGTTCTGGCCCTCGCCATCGCGCTGACGGCGAGTTTCTTCCTGCCGCTTCGTGCCGAGGCGGCAATTTCGGACCACACGGTTCCGACGATTTCGCCTTCGGGGACAACAATCAACCTGTTTGATTACTGGGTGAATCCCGATGATCACCTGTCGGTTTCCGGCAACGGCGGCATCAACGCAAACCACCGGTTCCAGTTTAACGACGGCCAGGGTGGTGAGTCGCTCAACCGTTGGACGGGCGGCGAGAACCCGCAGTCCGGCATCGTCAACAACACGCTTTTCGACGGCTACCCGCGGCTTTCCGATACCTGGGGCGGCAAGTCCCTCCGCTATCTGTTCGATTCCTCTGCCCAGACCGGCAAGACGTCCCATTTTGGCGTGACGGGCCTCCTCCAGGCTCAGGGCGGCTACTACGTCTATGACAGCACCCACAACTACGCAGCCTACAACGCTAACAAGAATGCCTTCGACATCTATGACACCGGGGGCGTTGGCAATTCGTCCCACCAGGGTCAGTTCTTCCCGTTCGACGCGGCAGACAAGGTGTTCAATGAGGAAAACGACCGGCTCGTCCAAAATGGCATCACGGCAGACAACACCGCGAGCTACAACGGTGGCAAGCCCGTCAACCATCACTTCGGTCTCTCAATGTCCACGCGATTCGTGCAGCCCGACGGCGGCAAGACGAACAAAGATGAGGACATGACCTTCGAGTTCGCCGGCGATGATGATGTCTGGGTGTTCATCGACGATGTCCTCGTGGGTGATATCGGCGGTATTCACGACCGCGCGAGTCTGAACATAAACTTTAAAACGGGCGACATTAAGGTGAACGGCAAGAGCGACGACACGCTGCTGAGCAAGTACCAGGAGGCGGGCAAGGACGGCGACACGAGGTGGTACGGCAGCACCTTCGCCGACGGCACCAACCACACCCTCAAGTTCTTCTACCTGGAGCGCGGCGCCCTCTACTCCAACATGGAGCTCAAGTTCAACCTCGTGACGGTGCCCGAGTCCGACATCATAAAGTTCGACCAGGACGGCAAGTTCGTACAGGGTGCCGAGTTCCAGCTCTATAAGACCGATAAGGACTTCAAAACCGAGGGCGCGCTTCTCAGCTCCGGCACCACGGACGAGGCCGGCTGCCTAACGCTCACGAACGACGATGGCAGCGGCGTCATCAACTTCGACGATCTCTACAACAAGGATCACAGCAATAAGTACTACCTCCTGAAGGAGACGAGCGTGCCCAAGGGATACCGCTCGAATCTCACGACGACGGATGGCAGCATGCGCCTCGAGTACGAGCCCACGAGCGACAAGAACGGCGCGGGCGGCGTCATCATCAACCGCGGCGGTATGGACGCGGGCAGCGCCGTGTGGCGGACGGGTGCGTTCGCCGGCGCGAAGGAGACCATCACCGCGCCGTCGATCGTGTACAAGGCGAATGATGACCTGACGAAGTCCAACGACGCTGTCAGCCTGGACTCCGGCATACTGTTCGCTGTGGTGCTCAAGCGCGATAAAAGCGCAAGCATCAAAGATCCGAGCAGTTGGTACGCCGTGTCGGGCGACCCATCGACGGGAGCGGGATACACCCTCGCCAAGGAGCCGGGCACGGCCGGCGCTATCGAGGCGGCGAAGAAGGACCTGCACGCCTTCACGCTCAACACGAGCGGCCAGTACCAGGTAGAGATTCAAAATCTGCCCGGTGACATCTCCAAGTACTACTACTTGCTGAGCGGTGAGGCCCGCAAGGATGCCGAGTACACGGTGGCCATCTACCACACAACGGCGAGATCGATCGGCGACGCGACGCCTAAGAACACCGTCCACGTGTACAGCGACGACATCGCAGACGGCACGAACTTCAAGCGGCAGTTCGCCACGCGCCTGCTCGTCACGAACATCCAGAATCGCCTGTTCGTGCAGAAAACCGATACCGAGGGCAACCCCGTAGACGGCGCAACGTTCGGCTTGTACAAGGCGACAACGGACGCGAACGGCAAGGTTGTGCCCAAGGACGATCAGGGCCCCTATGACACCCTGACGACGGGGTCGGTCGACAACCCGGTCCGGCTCGAAGGGGCGGGCATATTCCCGTGTACGAGCGACGGCAACAAGCCGCTCAAGAATGGCACCTACTTCCTAAAGGAGGTCTCGGCGCCCAAGGGCTTCCTGCTTAACGACACGCTCACCAAGGTGATTGTGGACGATGACGGCGTCCATGCCGATGCTGGTACGGACGATGACGGCGTTTCGACGTTCGTGGGCCCGGGCACGCTCATGAAGAGTCTGGGCCAGTTTGGCGCAGAGGGCGACATCGACAACACGCTCACGTGGATCAAGGGTACGCGGCAGACCTCGAATGGCGAGACCAATGTTAAAGGCAACCTGACGTGGACCGATGTCGAACCCGTGGGTGCAGACGACACAGTGCACCTCAAGTACGGCGCTAACGGACGCATGTACCAGTATGGGCCCACCGAGGAGGGCAAACCCTACCGCCTGGAGACCGAGACGGGCTGGATACGTATGGGTATCACCCAGGACGAGCAGCCCAAGGGAATCACGGCGAAGGGCGCCCGCGCCGACTTGGGCGCCATGAACCTGAACGCCCTGTTCACGGGCGCCACCTGCGTGCGCGTGGCGAACGAACGCGAGGCGAGCCTCGAGGTGACGAAGAAGGTCGTGGTGCCCGATGGCCTGACGGGCAATAAGGACGCGGGATTTACCTTTAAGTTCACCGTGCCAAAGGGGAAGACGTACAAGGCTGCGGTGTTCGAGAAGGCGGGTACCGTCGATGAGAAGCAGGTCGGCAACGTGTTCGACCTGACAAATGGCTATTCGCAAACCATCAAGGCCGACGAGACGATTCGCGTGTACGGACTTGGCGAGGGCGACGAGTACACGGTGCAGGAGCTGACCGGCGCAGACGAGATGCCCGCGGGCTATAAGCTGACCGGCCGCAAGCAGGGTGACAAGAATCTGACCGGCGTAGGCGATGGTATCATCACCGGTAAGATCGCGAAGCAAAATACCGACGGCACGCTGGCCGAAGACAACAAGCTGGTGTTCACCAACAGCTACAGCGTGAAGTCTTCGGTGACGCTCACCGGCATTCGGGCGCAGAAGGTGCTTCAAGGCCGCAAGTGGACTAAGGCCGACAGCTTCGACATCTATCTGCGCGCTGCCAAGGGCACGCCCATGCCCGGGGGCTACAAGGGCGTATCCGGCGTGCCCGGATACGTCCAGGTGGTCAAGACCGTCAACAATGGTGATGAGTTCGACTTCGGCCAGATTACGTACAAGAAGCCCGGCACGTACACCTATACGGTGGCCGAGCGGACGCCCGACGAGCATGACTCGTCCTGGCTGCCCGGCTTCGGCTACTCGAGCGCCGGGTACACGGTGACGGTGCAGGTGGACGACACGGGCAGGGGTACGCTGTCCGAGCCGGTTGTCACTATGGCTCGCAACGGCGACGATGATGGCGCCCACCACGACCCGGCCGTGCCAGTCGATAACAAGGTCGCGGTGTTCACCAACAAGTTCAGCACCGACACCAAGACAATCTCATTTAACGCGCAGAAGTCGTATACCGACGAGTCGGGCGACAACCCGCTTGCCGCGGGCAAGTTCACCTTCGAGCTGAAGGCGCTGGGCGGCCTGGCCAACAGCGCGGTGGGGGCTGCCCCCATCAAGTTCAATGACCTGAGCTACACGGTCAGTGCGAACGACGCGCCGATGCCCGCCGACGGCGTGACGACCGCGGAGAACGATGGCGGCGGCATTGCGGCTTTCCCGCAGATCACGTTCACCGCTGCCGACCAGAACACCACCTACGTGTACCAGGTGACGGAGCAAGCTGGTTCCGATGCTTCGACAACGGGCGGCATGACGTACGACACCACCGTGTACTACGCGATGGTGCAAAACACGCTCGACGACAAGGGCCAATTGTCCTCCACGGCCACGTATTGGAAGGCCGACGGCACGCAGCTGACGGACACGGGTGGATATATCCCGTTCAAGAACACCTACACGGTGGCCCAGACGATGTTGGCACCGGTTACTGTGCAGAAGACGCTGGCTGGGCGTGCGTGGGAGCAGGATGACAAGTTCGATTTCACGCTGACGCCAGCGGATGACGCCACGATGAAAGCGGTTAAAAACAAGGTCGTTACTCAGAAGAAGGCTGCCGACTCCGATGAGACTGGCGATTTGACGACTAAGGTCGAGATCGCAGGTCCCGGCGACGCGATGCGCACCACCCCGTTCGGCACGGGCGACCTTGTGTTTACCAGGCCGGGCGTGTATACGTTCAAAGTGAACGAGACGAGGCCGACCGACGCGGACAAGACCGGCATCAGCTATGACGACCATACGTCCACAGTGACGTACACAGTGACCGATATCGAGAACGGCACGCATACCGGTAAGCTGACCGCGTCGGTTGCGTACGACAACAAGCAGGCGACGACGGATGCCGACCGGCAGGTGACGGGTGCTGCCGCGTTTACCAACACCTATGCGGCCTCCGGTACCTACGCGGGCATCGATGTGACCAAGACTCTGGTTGGTACCCCGCTGGAGAATGGCAGGTTCCCGTTCACCATCGAGGCGATGACGTATAACGGCACGAAGGCCCCGGAGCCGGTTGATTCCGATAAGTCGTTCACGAACACCGTGGGCAAGGATGACGGTGACGATACGCAGACCGCCACGATGTCCGGTAAGCTGAAGATGAACTTCACGCAGCTGAGCTACAACAAGATGTACGTGTACAAGGTGTCTGAGGTACATGACGCCAACGCTGCTGGATACACGTATGACACCGAGTACCCCGGTGATGCCTTCGTGCTCATCGCGGTGAAGCCGAATCCGGACAACAAAGGCCAGCTCTACACCAAGACGACCATCGTGAAGGGCCCGGACGTGACGGCGCTCGTTGGCGTGGGCGACAACGTTGATGCGCTGACGGCCGAGGCGATTAAGGGCCTTAATACCACGACCAACTACGTGCAGACGGTCTCGAGTCGCGGTGCGAAGCCCGCTACGCCTATCGTCCCGTTCAAGAACGAGTACAAGGTCGAGACGGTTGAGTACGGTGCGAAGGCCGGTCTACAGATTGAGAAGAAATTCACCGGCACCGGTGATGCGAGCAGAACATTCAGCTTTACGGTGACGCCCGAGGACTATCAGGCCGAGGGTCAGGATGGCACGAAGTTCATCCTGACCTCCGCCGACGCCGCGGCGAAGAAGCTCGACATCACGGGCGGGGCGGAGACCTTCAAGATTCCCGAGATGAAGCTCGGGGACACCAAGACCGTGAGCTTGCTGCCGAAGGGCTTGCAGTTCACACACGACGACGTGAGCAATGAATGCCGCGCCAACGTCTACCAATACAGGGTGGAAGAGAACGTGCCGAAGCCCGTCCCCGCCGGCTACACCTACGACAAGACGGTCTATACCGTCAAGATCGCAGTGTCCGACAACGGCGACGGCACACTGAAAGTCGAGACGACGGTTCTGAACAGTGATGGCAAGAGGGTCGATTACCGTAAGTTTGCCCCCGGCGCCTCGCTCGAGGACAACACGGCGACTATTCCGTTCGAGAACAGCTACAAGACGGTCGCCAGCGACGAGCTGACCCCGCAGGTAACGAAGAAGATTTCCGGCACCGAGAGCACGGACAAGAAATTCTCGTTCACGCTGACTGCCACGTCGGAGACGAAGGATAAGATTGCCGCCGGCGATCTGAAGGCTGACGGCCTGAAGGGCGACACATCCTCGGAGTCCAAGACCACGGAGGGGAAGATCACCAGCAAGGACGGTCAGCCCCTCAGCTTCTCCGGCATGCAATTCAACAAGGCAGGCGACTACACGTTTACGCTCACCGAGGCCCACGGGGAAGATGACGATCCTAATACGACTGGTGTGCAGAACGCCGGTTGGACGATGGACGATTCCACCTACACCGTCACGGTGAAGGTTGAGGACAAGAATGCCAAGCTGACTGTCACAGGCGTGGCGGTGGAAAAGGACGGCGATGACAAGAGCGAGACGCTTGAGGTCAAGAACGGCAAGGTGAACCTCGTCACCTTTACCAACAGCTATGTCGCGAAGGGTTCCGTGACCCTGGCGGCGAAGAAACGCTTTACGGGCGGTGCGCTCGCGGGGAACGACTTCTCGTTCGCTCTGTACAAGGGTGACAAGACGGAAGGCACGCCCATTGAGACCGGCACAAACGACAAAAACGGCAACATTACCTTCCAGCCCATCAACTACACCGAGTCCGGTGACTACGAGTACACCATCAAGGAAGTTACCGGTAACGACCAGACCATCGTCTACGACGGTCAGAAAGTGAAGGTCAAGGTCAGCGTCACCGATAACAAGAACGGCACGCTGGACGCAACCGCTACCTACGACGGCGATGAGGCTGTGCCGACCTTCACCAACGCGAAGCCGACGGCCGATGCAACCATCGAGGCAAAGAAGACCCTCACGGGCAAGGACCTGACGGAAGGCGCGTTCAACTTCGGCCTGTACCAAGGCGACGCGTCCACGGGTAATCCCGTCCAGCTCGCCCAGAACGACAAGGATGGCAAGATCAATTTTGCTCTCACCGGTCTGACCATCGGCGAGTACGACTACATACTCAAGGAGGAGAACGTCGGTGCCGATCCGACTATCACCTACGACACCAAGGCGGTGAAGGTTCACGTCTCGGTGAAGGCGGAGGGTGGCAAGGCGAAGGCGACCGTCACTTACGACGGCAAGAACGATGCCCCGACCTTCGAGAACACGTATCAGCCCGCCGAGACCTCGGTGGCGCTCGCGGCGAAGAAGACCTATGTGAAGTCCGACAGCACGCCGGCTGCGCTCAAGGGCGGCGAGTTCACCTTCAACCTGTACAAGGGCGATTTGACGGCTGAGCAGCTGAAGGGCAAGCAACCCATCCGGACCGCTGAGAACGGCGAGGACGGCACCGTTACCTTCCCGGCCATCGACTACACCAAGGCCGGCGAGCACAAATACACCGTCGCGGAGCAGAAGGGCGACCTGTCCCACGTGACCTACGACGCTACGGTGCACCATGCCGTGGTGACGGTCGTGGACAACGCCGGCAAGCTGGAGGCGAGCGTCACCTACGACGACGGCAAGACGGATGCCCCCACCTTCAAGAACACCTATACCGCAAAGGGCTCCGCGGAGCTGACGGCGACCAAGGTCGTTGCGGTCGCGCCGGGCTTCACGCACGACACCAAGCTGAAGGGCGGCGAGTACACCTTCGACCTGAAGGATGCCGCCGGCAACGTGCTCGACACTGCGACGAACAAGGCCGATGGCACGGTGAAGTTCACGCGCGACTTCGAGCTCTCCGACCTGGACGGCGCCGCGAGCAAGGACTTTACCTACACCATCGCAGAGAAGCCGGGCACGGAGCCGGGCATGCTCTACGACACCCATGCGCTCATCTACAAGGTGACGGTCGCGGACGATGGCACCGGCACGCTGAGGGCCACACCGCAGGTAACGAGTGGAGACAACTCGCAGACCTTCATGAACACGTACCACCCGAAGGAGACCTCGGTAACGCTCAAGGCGACGAAGCGCTTCACGGGCGGCGACCTCGCAGGGGGCGACTTCACGTTCCAGCTGCTCGACAAGGACGGCAGCGTGGTCCAGACCGTCCAGAATGACAAGGGCGGCAAGGTCACCTTCCAGGCAATCGGCTACGACACGCCGGGCGATCACGACTACACCATCAAGGAGGAGAAAGCCGGCCAGACCGTTGACGGCGTGGTCTACGACGCCAAGGAAGTCAAGGTCCACGTCAAGGTCACCGATGAGAAGGGCGAGCTAAAGGCGGTCGCCACCTACGGCGGCGATAAGGCCGTGCCGACCTTCACCAACGCGAAGCCGACGACGGACGTTGCCGTCGAGGCCACGAAGACCCTCGCGGGCAAGGCACTGACGGACGGCGCGTTCGCCTTCGGCCTGTACGACCAGGCCGGCAACGAGGTCGCCAAGGGCACCAACGACCGGGGCGGCAAGGTCAAGCTGGCCGTCAAGAACCTGAACCTGGGCGAGTACGACTACACGCTCAAGGAGGAGAAAGCCGGCCAGACCGTTGACGGCGTGCTCTACGACGCCAAGGAAGTCAAGGTCCACGTCAAGGTAGAGCAGGACCAGGGCGACAACAACAAGGCGAAGGCGACCGTCACCTATGACGGTGTCGCTACGGCTCCCACCTTCAACAACACCTACGACGCAAAGGGTTCCGTAACCCTGACGGCGACCAAGACCATCAAGGTTGCGGACGGCTTCGATCACACGACGAAGCCTGCGGACGGCGAGTTCACCTTCGACCTGAAGGACGCTGCCGGCAAGGTGCTCGACACCACGATGAACAAGGCCGATGGCACGGTGAAGTTCACGCGCGACTTCAAGCTCGCCGACCTGGGCGGCGCCGCGAGCAAGGACTTTACCTACACCATCGCGGAGCAGCCGGGCGCGGAGGCCGGCATGGTTTACGACAATCATGCCCTCACCTATACGGTGACGGTCACAGACGGCGGGAACGGAGCACTGAATGCGAAGGCGATCGTGACGAGCACATCAGGCCCGGAGACCTTCACCAACATCTACCAGCCGGCCGCGACCGGCCTGGCCCTCGGTGCGCAGAAGAGCTACGTGAAGAAGGACGACAACACGCCGATCGTACTCAAGGGCGGCGAGTTCACCTTCGATGTGTACGAGGGCAACCTGACGGCTGAGCAGCTTGCCGGGGCCGAGCCCGTCCGGACCGCGACCAACGGCGCGGACGGAAGCGTTAACTTCGATGCCTTCTCCTACGCGAAGCCGGGTACGCACGAGTACACCATAGTTGAGCGGAAGGGCGATCTGGCCTGCGTGACCTACGACGCCGCGGTGCACCATGCCGTGGTGACGGTTGCGGACAATGCCGGCACGCTGCAGGCGAGCGTCGCCTACGACGGCGCGAATGTCACGAAGCCTACCTTCACCAACACCTACGAGGCAAAGGCGACGGACTCCGGTGCGATCGCCCTCACCAAGAGCGTTAACGTGCACGACGGCAGCTATCAGCTAAAGGAGGGAGACTTCGCCTTCGAGCTGATGGGGTCTGACGGCTCGGTGATCCAGACCCAGAAGAACGATGCCGACGGCAAGGTTGCCTTCGACAAGCTGACCTTCGACCATGCGGGCACCTTTACCTACACGGTCCGCGAGGTGCAGCCGACGGTCGACGCGCCGGGCGTGCCGGGCGTGACTTACACCGGCAAGACGTACACCCTGACTTACGTGGTGAAGGACAACAACGACGGCAAGCTGGTGGTAGAGAGCTCCACGGTGAAGCCGAGCGAGGGTACCGAGAACGGCGTCTCGCCCGGAACCATGACGTTTGCGAACAGCTACCAGCCGGGCCAGACCTCCTACCAGATCTCTGGCACCAAGGTGCTTAAGAATGCCGACCCGGCCACCACGCGGACGCCCGCCGATGGCGAGTTCACGTTCGCGCTGATTGACGTGGCCACGGGGCAGGTGATCGACCGGACCGCGAACGTGGGTAAGGCGTTTACCTTCAAGGCCATCTCGTACACTGCGACTGGTTCACATGAGTACCAGGTGAAGGAGGTTGCGGGCCAAGATGCCACCATCACTTACAGCGATGCGGTGTTGGATGTGACGGTGAGCGTGACCGACGACGGCAGCGGCCAGCTGATCGCGACGGCGAACAAGACGGCTGCGGATCTGACCTTCACCAACACCTACACGCCGACGGCAACGACGGCGACGATTACCGGAACGAAGGCCCTGACTGGCCGCGACCTGGCCGAGGGTGAGTTCTTCTTCGACCTGAAGGACGCCGACGGTAACGTGGTGCAGACGGTGCAGAACGGTGCCGACGGCACGTTCGGCTTCGCGCCGCTGCAGCTGGACAAGGTGGGGACGTACGTCTACACCGTGTCCGAGCGGGCAGGGGCGACGGCGAACGGCGTCACCTACGACACGACGGTCTTTACCGCGACGGTGACGGTGACGGAGAATGCGGAGACGCACGCGCTGGAGACGCAGGTTGCCTACAGCAAGGGCGGCAAGGCTGCGGATGCGGTGGCATTCAGCAACAGCTACGCGCCGGCCGCGACTGAGGTGAAGCTGGGGGCCTCCAAGGTGCTGAGCGGCGAAGACCTTAAGGAAGGGCAGTTCTCCTTCCAGCTGAAGGATGCCGACGGCAAGGTGCTGCAGACTGCAAAGAACGCGGCGGACGGCACGGTGGGCTTCGAGGCGATCTCGTACGACAAGCCCGGAACGTACGCCTACAGCATCTCCGAGGTGGACGACGGTCAGAAGAACGTGACGTACGACGCGGCCGAGCACCGGGTAACGGTGACGGTGACGGACGACGGTGCGGGCCATCTGGTGGCGACGGTAACCTATGATGGCGACGTGGCGCCGGTGTTCAAGAACACGTACATGCCGCCGACCACCCCGCCGACGGAGCCGCCCACCAATCCGCCGAGCAAGTCACCGGTGCCGAAGGAGGAGAAGCCGGGTCTGCCGTATACGGGCGATACCAGCTTGTCGCCGATGGCCCTGGGTGGCATCGCGGGCGGCGCGGTGGTGCTGATCGCCGCAGGCGTTATCCTGCGGCGCCGGAACCGGTAGCTACGGCGGTCGAGAAGGGCTTTGATTGAGGGCGGGTGGTCGCAGGGCGCGGCCGCTCGCCCTTTTTGGTGAAAGGCTATGTTAACCCGCCGTTTGCACGTCCGGCTCCAGATGGAACTCGTACTCCGGCTCCATCATCTTCTTCCGGATCTTTTCGTAGCGCCCGTCGTCGAGCTGCTCGCGCATGAGCGACGTCCTGTCCCCGACGCGTGCGGCCTCGCGCAGCCATCTGAACCACATCAGGCAGCTGTGGAGCCTGCGGGTCGATACGCCCTTGAACCTCTCGAGGAAGTGGCCGAGCGAACCCTGCGCGTCAGCATCCTCTGGACCGTGTCCCGCTCGTACCCGGTGAGCCTGCCGTGGGTCCTCGGGACCGCCCTCGCGGCGCCCTTCCCGCCCTTTCCGGACATGGCGTCCTCCGATCTCCCGGGGCCGGCCGATCCGGCCCTCAGGGTATCGGATTCCCAAATTTATCCGTATATGTGCGGATGAATGCGGGAGGCGTTCGGATGAAGTTGTATTCAAGGAAAGAGACTGACCCTTTGTCGCATTCCGTGCGGGTTATATGCAGGTTTGCCTGCGCACGCTATCATATATGGGTTAGACCGCAACTATGTACCCCATACGTGAAGGGATGCGCATGTATCTGAAGATCGACATGTTCTAGCTGGGCTTACCCCCGCAGTGGCGCCGCGCGCCCCATCAACTCTGCCGATTTTCGCCTTCACGCACATAAAGGAGTCCCGCCATGCGCGACAAGCTCGAAAAGATCATCAAGGCCTACGAGGAGCTCGAGAAGAAGCTTTCTGACCCGGCCGTCGCCTCCGATATCAAGGAGTTCACGCGTCTCAACAAGGAGTACGCGCACCAGTCCGACCTCATCGCCGCCTCGCGCGAGTACATCGGCGCGCTCGATGACATCGAGGCCGCCAAGGAGATGCTCCGCGACACCAGCGATGCGGACGAGAAGGAGATGCTCCAGATGGACATCTCCGAGAACGAGGAAAAGCTTCCCCAGCTCGAGGAAGACATCAAGTACATGCTCATCCCGAGTGACCCCAACGACGACAAGAACACCATCGTCGAGATTCGCTCCGCCGCCGGTGGCGACGAGGCAGCCATCTTCGCCGGCGACTTGTACAAGATGTACCAGCGCTTCTGCGAATCGCGCGGCTGGAAGACCACCGTGCTCGATTCCAGCCCCAGCGAGGCCGGCGGCTTTAAGTCCATTGAGTTCAAGGTCGAGGGCGACCGCGTTTACTCCGTTATGAAGTACGAGTCCGGCGTGCACCGCGTTCAGCGCGTCCCCAAGACCGAGTCCCAGGGCCGCATTCAGACCTCCACGGCTACCGTCGCCGTACTTCCCGAGGCCGAGGAAATTGACGTCCAGATCAACCAGTCCGACCTGCGCATCGACACCTACTGCGCCTCCGGCCCTGGCGGTCAGTGCGTTAACACTACCTACTCCGCCGTGCGCATCACCCACTTGCCCACCAACACCGTGGTGCAGTCGCAGGAGCAGCGCTCCCAGATTCAGAACCGCGAGGTCTGCATGCAGATGCTGCGTGCTCGTCTGTACGAGATGGAGCTCGAGAAGCAGCAGGCAGAGCTTGGTGCCGAGCGCCAGAGCCAGATCGGCCACGGCAACCGTTCCGAGAAGATCCGTACCTACAACCAGCCCCAGGACCGCGTGACCGATCACCGCATCGGTTTCAACTCCACCTACAACGGCGTCCTTCTGGGCGATCAGCTCGGCACCGTCATCGAGGCGCTCGCCGCCGCCGAGCGAGCCGAGAAGCTGGCGCAGGCTGTGTAGTAGGTTCCGCCGTTCTACCGAACGGCGGACCGGCCGACGCTGCGCGGGCCGCATTTGGACAATCTGACGTTCAACTTCAAGGGCGCGACCAGAAGGTCAGCGCCCTTTCGTTTCACGTCACCTTGTCTCAAATGCGGCCCGCTCGCTGTCCGTCCTCTACCTGCGGCGTTGCCTTGCTCCGGATGCGGGGTAGTCATTGGGGACGTTCTTAAATGACTAGGTTGGGTAAATTACTTTTCAAGTTTATTTAATCTGCTTTGTTAGAAATTAAGCTGTCTAACTGCTTAAAGTAATCAGCAGCCTTCATCTGCAATTGAAAATATTGCTCGAAAAATCGTTCAAGAAGTCGCAGGGCGATTTTTACCGCGTCGCGCGTCAAGTGATTTGGCAAGTTCTTGGTTAGATATTGGTCAGTTTTGGGGCAACCTTGCCAAAAGCTTGACGGATGCAGATTTAGACGTCGACGAATGAACACTTCGATTGCGATTCAAGCAAAATTCTGGGCTGATTCTCGATAATCGCTTCCAATCGTCCCTTGCCGCGTGCCGCCCTCGCGTACAATCTGCTCCGACATTCGCGCGCCGTCCGGCGCTTAAGAGGGGAGGGCCCCATGGCAAACGAGATCTGGACCATCAAGCGTTGTCTCGAGTGGACCAAGGAGTACCTGGCCGAGCGCGGCGAGGAGCACCCCCGTCTTTCTGCCGAGTGGCTGCTGTGCGCAGCTACGGGTCTGGCGCGTATCGACTTATATATGCGCATGGACGAGACGCTCGACGCAGCGCAGCTCGAGACCATGCACGCGGCGGTCGTCCGTCGCGCGAAGGGCGAGCCGCTGCAGTACATCACCGGTAGCACGCAGTTTCGCATGATCGACGTCGCGTGCGCCCCCGGTGTGCTCATCCCGCGCCCCGAGACCGAGATGCTCGTCGAAGAAGTTCTGAACTATCTGGATGCCGAGGTGCTGAGCCCCGAGGCCGCTGCCCGCCAGCGCGTGGAGCTGCCTTGGAACGATGAGGTCGAGCAGGCCCGCAAAGCCGAGGCGGCGCTGGCTGACGAACGCGCGGCCGCCGAGCGCCGTGCCGCCAACCTGACGGCCGCCGATGAGGCTGCGCTGGGTAGCGACGTGCTCGGTAGCCGCGCCTATGCCGAGGAACTGGCCGACCGCGAGGCCGAGGAAGCCGCCGCGCAGGCAGCAGAAGCCGAAGCGGCAGAAGCAGAGGCCATGGAAACCCCCGAGCCCGAGCTCGACGAATACGGCATCGCCATTGAGGACAACGACCAACAGGCGACTCCCGCGCAAGATGCCGCCGAGGCTAACGTATCTGCCCCAGCCGAGCCCCGCACTGCCCGCGTTCTCGAGGTCGGCTGCGGCACGGGCTGCATCTCGCTCTCCCTTGCCTGGGAGCGTCGCGGCCACGTTACCTGCACCGCCACCGATATCGAGCCGCGCGCCATCGATCTGGCCACCAAAAACCGCGACGCCCTCGGCCTCACGGCAGATGAGGTTGCCTTTAGCCTCACCAACCTGGTGAGTTCCATTCCCCACGACGAGTGGGGCACCTTCGACGTGCTTGTCTCCAATCCGCCCTACATTCCGACCGACGTCATGCGCTCACTGCCGCACGAGGTCAAGGACTTCGAGCCCGACCTGGCGCTTGAGGGCGGCGCCGACGGCCTCGATATCTTCCGCCGCCTGCTCAATGCGGCGCCTTACATGCTGCGCGCCGGCGGCCTGTTTGCCTGCGAGCTCTACGAGGGCGCCCTCGATGCCGCGGCCGAGCTCTGTCGCCAGGCAGGCCTTTCGGACGTGCGTATCGTCCACGACCTCACCGATCGTCCCCGCATCGTTCGAGCCATCGTCACCGAGCCCAAACAGCGTATTTAAGCTGAATAAATAGACATTTGCGCAAGTTTGTCCTTGCAATATACCGTAAAACTTCTACTATAGAAGGAGAAAGGTATGTCAAATCAGCTGCATCGGTACCGTATCGTGCTTGATTACATTGAACCTTGGCTTGATGAGCAGGATGAAGCTACGCTGAAGCAGATTTATGCAGACCTTTTGGTGCTCGAGAAGGAAGGTCCCAGCCTTGGTCGTCCGCTGGTTGACCGCGTAAAGGGCTCGAAGCTTCATCATTTAAAGGAGCTGAGAGTGACGTCGTGTGGTGGGCAGGTGATTCGCATCCTCTTCGCCTTTGACCCCAAGCGCCAGGCGGTATTGCTATTGGCGGGTGATAAGTCGCGAGCGGGATCGTCAAGGGCAAAATGGAACGGTTGGTATGCGATCAACATTCCAAGGGCCGAGCAAATATACCGTCGCCACGTAAGGAGGCTCGATCGAGATGGAACTGCATGAGTATATGGAATCTCGCGGGATAACACGCGACTCCATTACCGCCGAGCAGGAGAGGACTCGCGATCGTATCGAAGCCTATAAGCTTGCTCAGATTCGCAGGTTAAAAGATCTAACACAGGCGTCGGTCGCCCAGTCGATGGGCGTTTCTCAAAAACGTGTATCCGAGCTCGAGCGTGGGGAGTTGGGTTCGATGAGGCTCGACACGCTGAGCAGGTACGCAGAGAGCCTCGGCGGAAAACTGGTTGCAAGCATCGAGTTTCCCGATCGTACCGTTACGCTTGCGCGCTAAAAATCTTCAATTAACCCCCTCACTTTCACCGACTACTAGAGCCGCTCACCAAACCAACATGCGCTCTGGGCAAATAGGTTGAATGTTTCGTGCGAGAATGCCCCACAGTAAACAAACTTGCACCGGAGCGTAAGGGGCTGGCATACACATGCAGACGGTCTATCGGGTATACGAGGGAACGCGCGAGCCGCATCGGCTTGCCGTCGAGCGCACGGCCGAGGTGCTCGGCCGCGGCGGCCTGGCCTTGATTCCGACCGAGACCGTCTACGGTGTCGCCGTGGCAGTCAACGCCTTCTCGGGCGCCGTGCCCCAAGATACAAGCGAATTCCCATCGTGGCCGCGCGATCCGCAGGCTGCCGTCAATGGCGCCGCAGTTCCTGCGCTCGGCACCGGCTATCGCCGTATCTTCACTCTCAAGCAACGTGAGCTCACGCAAACCGTCGCTTGGCTGGTCGATGGCGTCGAAGCACTCGACCGCTATGGCGTGGATATCCCGGAAGATGCCCGCGTACTCGCGCGACGATGCTGGCCGGGAGCCCTGACTATCGTGGTCAAGGCAGCCCCCTGCGTGCCGACCTTTATGCGCGCTGCCGACGACACCGTGGCCCTGCGCGCTTCGGCCTCTCCCGTGGTCCAAGCGCTCATCCGCGCCTGCGGCAGTCCCCTTGCCTGCACGAGCGCCAACACACACGGCGCGCCCTCGCCGGCAAGCTTTGCCGCCGTCGAGGGTCGCATCCTGGAGGGGGTCGATGTGGCCGTCGACGCCGGTGAGACCCCGTGTCGCGACGCCTCGACCATCGTGTCGTTCCAGCACGGCGGGCTCCAGATCCTGCGCCAAGGCGCACTTCCCGCATCAGAGATCGAACGGGTCCTGTCCGACCCGATGCAATAGAAAGGTGTAAGCGATGACGTTGAATCTGGGCAGCCTGGGCATGGAAGATGCCTCGTTTGACTTTGGCGGTTCCTACATCATGGCGCTCGACTGCGGCACCACCTCGGTACTTGCGACCATCGTCGACGAGTACGGCTGCATCGTCGCGCAGGCACGTC
>DBFRXD010000056.1:0-10312 GCA_048502435.1 Collinsella aerofaciens | reverse complement strand
CTCTTGCCCGAGCCAGAAAGACCGGTAATGACCACGAGTTGGTCACGCGGAATGGAAACATCGATATCACGGAGGTTGTGCTCACGAGCGCCGCGAATAACGATAGAAGAATCAGACATGGAAGCTCCTTGCCTCCTATTGCATCGAATCATACTGCCGATGAGTTTAGCGCACTCGACGCGCACAGATGTTCGTAATACAAGATTCGCAGACCTTTAGCTTTGCGTATCGGGCGCTTTGTTTCTCGAAATGTCGTGGAAAGGTTACAGTAATCTAATACTGAACTTAATTTGCCGTAACAGAGGAACGTCCATGACCGAAGATATCCCCCTTGAAATCACTTCGAGCGACATGGCCAATCTGCCCATATTCATCGCCGTCCTTATCGTGGCCATCGTCGTGGTGCGCGCATATTTTTCAATCAAACACAATGAAAAGCCGCCCATTGCCCGCGTCTTTTGGTGCGCGACGCTCCTCATCCCGCTCGGCATGGTAGCTGCATGGATTACGAATCAATTGCTCGTAAATGAGGACAATTCCCTATGGGTCCTTTCTTATTCGGCGCTCGGTGCTACCGCCGTCATACTTCTTGTCGAGCCCTTGGTTTCGGGACTTATCGACCAAACCGATCTTGCGACGGGAACGGTTGCCTGTATTTGCCGTGACATCCTTGTCATCGCCGCTGTTTCAGCGCTCTCGTTCGTTTCACTCGAAATTGCCTGTAACGAAACGTTCTATCGCATTCCCGCCAACTCATTCGGGTTTTCCGTCGGGCTGCTCGCGACGGTTCTGCTCTCCCTTTATTTGCTGGGACAGCGTCATGGAGGCGTCATGGCCCTCGTGCCCGTCGCCTGTTGCATCCTTGGCATTGCCGAGCACTTCGTCATAACGTTTAAAGGCGAGGCCATCCTGCCAAGCGATATCTTGGCCCTTGGCACCGCAATGGAAGTGAGCGAGGGATACGAGTTTACCTTTACCGCCGGAATCGTAACCTCTCTAGCCCTGCTGGAGATTTCCCTGGGGCTTCTTTCGCTTATCCGACCGAGAAAGCTCCGTACGCCCACCCATGTCTTCCCCGCAATCGCCGCTAACCTCTGCGCTTTTCTGCTAGTGACCGTTGTGGGGCTCTCGGGCTTTTCCAGCATCGACTTGGAGCAGGCGCTGAATTTTGGATTTGACCGTTGGCAGCCCATCACCACGTATGCGTCTCAGGGTTTTATCACTTCGTTCACCGAAATGGTCAACGAGTTGCCCATTGAGAAGCCCGAAGACTATACGCCCGATGAGGCGCGGAGCATCGAGCAGGAGCTCGCCGCCACCTACGACAGCACGTATGGCTCGAGCGAGCAGCGCGCGGCGGCCGTTGCCCAGTTCAATGAAATCAAGCCGACGATTGTTGCCGTCATGAATGAGAGTTTTAGCGACCTTTCGTGCTTTGAGCAGCTCCAGGCGGCCGGGTACACCGGCCCCGCATTCTACAACTCGCTTCCCGACACACTTGTTCGCGGCACCATGCTCGCTTCGGTCACCGGTGGCGGAACGGCAAACTCCGAATTCGAATTTTTGACCGGAGCGACAACGGCCTTTGTCGGATTAGGCAAGATCCCCTATCAGCTGTATCAGATGAATGGCGTCAACAGCCTGGCAAAGGACCTTAAAGAGCTTGGGTATACCGCCACCGCTATGCACCCGCAAAACCCCGTCAACTACCATCGAGATAAAATCTATCAGCAGCTGGGCTTTGGAGACTTTCTTTCAATCGGCGATTTCGAAGGTGCGCCCTGTTACCATGCCGGCGTATGCGACTACGCCACCTACGACAAGATACTCGACCTGCTTAGAACCAACGAAGCGCCGCAGTTCATCTTTGACGTCACGATGCAAAATCACGGCGGCTACGACTATGGCACCGTTCCCGCCGAGGAGCTGACAAACTATTGGGTCGAGGGAGCCAGCGAGGGTGCCAATAGCGCGCTCAACACCTATCTTACCTGCATCAACGCATCCGACCGGGACCTCGAGTACTTTATCAACGAGCTCCGCAATATCGGCAGACCGGTTGTCCTTGTCTTTTTTGGCGACCATCAGCCGAGCGCCGCAACGACTCTCAACGACGAGCTGTACCCTCAGGAAGATACGGCAAGCCACGCTTTCCGTATCTATCAGTCGACATATTTTGTCTGGGCTAACTATGAAATCGCCGGCAATACCGAGCTCAACGTCTACGACACCGTCGGGGCAAACGAGATTGCAGCCATTACCCTTAATAAGATCGGCGCCCCGCTCACCGACTATCAAAAGGCTCTGCTTGCAACAAGGTCAGATGTGCCCACCATCAATGTCGCCGGCTACCTTGGTGCCGACGGGCTGCGCTACGACTTGGAATCTGAAGACAGCCCATACGCCTCGACGATCGACAAGCTGCAGCGCATGCAATACCTCGAGTTCGCTAGCAAAGTTCAGTAAGCCCGCCCATTCGCTTGGACCCATCGTATTGCAAGCACGCTCGGCCCAAATGCATCGCAAATGACTCCCGCTCGCAAACGAGGGTACAATGACGCTCGTGTCACATCACGGGGCTCCGGCCCCAACATATACAAAGGAGTCATACATGGGTTGCGAGCACGCACAGGCCGCCGGCGGACAAACGTCGCCGTCGCAATTTGAGGAGAACACGCTGTCCGAGGTCAAACGCGTCATCGCCGTGCTTTCCGGCAAGGGCGGTGTCGGCAAGTCGTTTGTCACCGGTGCCATCGCTACCGAGCTTGCCCGTCGCGGCCACAAGGTCGGCGTCCTCGATGCCGACATCACCGGTCCCTCTATCCCCAAGATGTTCGGTATGAGCGGACGCCACGTCCATGCCCTTGGCAACCTTATGCTGCCCGAAATCTCCGAGCACGGCGTCAAGGTCATGAGCTCCAACCTGCTGCTCCAAAACGAGACCGACCCCGTCCTTTGGCGCGGTCCGGTCATCGCAGGCGCCATTAGGCAGTTCTGGAGCGAGACCTCGTGGGGCCCCATCGACTACCTGCTGGTCGACATGCCTCCGGGAACAGGCGACGTCGCTCTCACCGTCTTCCAGTCACTGCCCGTCGACGGCATCGTCATCGTCACGAGCCCGCAGGATCTGGTCTCGATGATCGTCGCCAAGGCGGTCAACATGGCCGAGAAGATGAACGTCCCCATTCTGGGCATCGTCGAAAACATGAGCTATATTGAGTGCCCCGACTGCGGCAAGAAGATCGAGGTCTTTGGCAAGAGCAAGCTCCCCGAGGTCGCAGAGCGCTATAACCTCGACATCTTGGGCACGCTTCCCATCAATCCGTCACTCGCCGAGGCCTGCGATAAGGGCGAGGTCGAGACCGCGCTGCCCGATGGCATGTTGCCCAAGGCAGTCTCTGCCGTCGAGGCCATTACCCCGCACGAGACCGACGAGGCCTAAGTGAACACGAGCGCCTTCTATGACGTCCTGGTAATCGGCGGCGGGGCTTCAGGCCTCGCCGCCGCCATTACGGCCGCACGTGCTGGCAAAAGCGTCTGCATCGTTGAGCGCGATGTCGCCTGCGGCCTTAAGCTCCTTGCGACCGGTAACGGCCGCTGCAACCTCTCCAACGAATCGATTGATCCTCAGCGGTATAACCACCCCGCATTCGTCGAATCCGTCATGGGCCCCCAGCCCGAACAAGAGCTTATGGGTTTCTTCTCCTCGCTGGGCATCATGACAACCTCCGAGGAAGGCCGGCTGTACCCGCGCTCCCTTCGCGCCGAATCGGTGCGCGACGCGCTTCTCAACGTTTGCAACCGCCTAGGTATCACCTTAATCTGCGGAGCCAACGTTGCCTCGGCGCACAAAGTTTCCGAAGGCTGGGCACTCCAAATAGACCGTCCAGCGCGGGCGCTCAAGGCAAAAAAGCACGACGACCGAAAATCGGAGCTCCGCTCGCTTCGGAAAACGCTCGCCGATGTCCCTCGCAAGAACGAGGCCCTGCAGGCACATGCCGTAATTATCGCCACGGGCGGCAACCCCACCGGTATCGCCGATACGTTTAGCCTCCCCCTCACTTCGCTGCGCCCCATCCTCTGCCCCGTATCGGCAACGGTCGTTGGCGATCGGGCGGCACTCAAGACGTTGGATGGTCTGCGCGTCCGCGCCCGCTTGACGCTCACCCGTAACCATAGTGAGCTCTGGCACGAAGACGGTGAAGTACTGTTTCGAGCCTTCGGCATCTCGGGCGTCGCTGTCTTCAACCTCTCCCGTCGTATCCAGCGCGGCGATACGATCCTGCTCGACGTTTTCCCCGACCTCTCCAAAGACGAGCTGCTCGATATGCTCAACCGGCGCGTTGAGCTGCTCGGCGGCTTTTCGCCCCGCGATCCCCGTTGGCTCGACGGCATGCTCGTCCCGCAACTCTCCCGCGTCGTCTGTACAGCGTTCGAGCAGTGCCATCCAGGCTCCAACGATGTCATCCACCTGGTCTCGATCCTCAAGCACTTTAAGTTGCTCGTCGAGGGAACAGCCGAGGAGCGCTCGGCGCAGGTCACGCGTGGTGGCGTATCTGTCGAGAGCATCTCAACACCCAGTCTACGCGCGCGCAGCGTTGTCGACGCCCCGCTTTACGTCTGCGGCGAAGCACTCGACATCGACGCCGATTGCGGAGGCTTTAACCTTGCGTGGGCCTGGCTCTCGGGCACTCGCGCTGCAAGCAGCCTGTAGCCGCGCAGTCTATAATCAAAAACGCATTCGGGCCGTCTGGGATACCGGACGGCCTCTTTCTTGCCTCTAAGGAGACCTCGATGATCGAAATCACCCAAGTCAACGCGTCGCTCGATGAAGCCGGCGATGAAAATACCTGCCTCATTGTTGGCAAGCGAGTCGCCAAGCGCATCCTACGTTGCAAGGACTCCGAGATCAAGTCCATCGAACTCCACCGCAAGTCAATCGACGCTCGCAAAAAACGAGACGTCCATTTTATCCTGAGCTTTCGTGTTGAGCTGACTAGTCCCCACCTCGAGCAAGAAGCGGTCGACAGCGTTGCCGAGCGTGACCGCTCGCGCGTACGCGCGATAGAAGACGATGAGCCTTCATTCCCCTCCCCCGTCTCCGACGCACCTCAAGAACGCCCTGTCGTTGTCGGCGCCGGATGCGCCGGCCTTTTCGCTGCGCTCACGCTCGCCAAAGCAGGTCTTAAGCCCTTGCTTATCGAGCGCGGCGACCCGGCATTTCGCCGCTCGCAGACGATCGACCTCTTTCTAAAGGAGCGCATCCTCGACCCCGAGAGCAATATTCAGTTTGGTCTGGGCGGCGCGGGGACCTTCTCGGACGGCAAGCTCAATACGGGAACAAAAAATCCCGCCCATCGCCTTATCCTCGAAACCTTCGTCGAGGCGGGTGCGCCCCGCGATATTCTGTGGGATGCCAAGCCGCACATTGGCTCCGACATCCTTCCCAAGGTTGTCACCGCTATATCCCAGCGCATCGAGCAGCTCGGAGGTGTCGTCCGTTATCGAACGAAGCTCGTCGACATTCGCATCGACGCGTCTGGCGCCATCACCGGTATTGATGTCCAATCGTCCCAAGACGCCGCTTACGAGCCAATCGAGACAAAGCACCTCATCCTCGCCTGCGGGCATTCTGCTCGCGATATTTTTGAGCTCCTTAAGGACCACAACGTGGCCCTCGCACAAAAGACCTTTGCCATGGGCGTTCGCATCGAGCATCCGCAACGCGACATCGACAGAGCCCAATATGGAGCCTCGGCGGGACATCCAGCGCTCGGGGCGGCCCCCTACAAACTTGTTGCCCATCTTCCCAACGGCCGCAGCGTGTTCTCGTTTTGCATGTGCCCCGGCGGACAGGTTGTTGCCGCCTCTTCAGAACCGTGCCATCTGTGCGTCAACGGGGCTAGTCTCAATGCCCGCGACGGACGCAACGCAAATGCCGCCCTGCTCGTTAACGTCACGCCTGAGGACCTTCCCAACGATGACCCGCTCGCCGGCATCGAGCTCCAGCGTGCCTGCGAGACGGCCGCCTATCGCCTGGGCGGTTCCAACTGGAACGCACCGGCACAACTCGTCGGAGATTTCCTCGCAGGACGCGCCAGCAAGGCGCCCGGAAAGGTAAAGCCCACCTATCCGCTCGGTGTGACCTGGACGGCAATTGACGAAGCCCTACCGCAGCATATCGTCGAGTCGCTCCGCCTGGGACTTCCCCTACTCGGAAAAAAGCTACGAGGCTACGACCGTCCCGATGCCGTTCTTACCGGCGTGGAGACTCGTTCGAGCTCACCTGTCACTGTCACCCGAGACCGAACGTGCCATGCCGTGTCGACCCCGGGCCTCTACCCTTGTGGCGAGGGAGCTGGATATGCCGGCGGCATCATGAGCGCGGCCACCGACGGCATCCGTTGTGCCGAAGCCCTGATCGCGGACCTCTAACGCACGAATTTCTGCGCGCAAAAGACACAGGCCCCGAGCTCCACAGGGAACTCGGGGCCTGTTCGCTATTTCTTAAACCGTGTACCCTGGCGTTTTCTGCCCGATGCGAACGTGGAACCCTTGCGGGCCTGCGAACGTAAGCGCTCGATCGTCTCGTCCTCAGACGCGCCCTCGAGCATCGCCCGAATCTGAACGACGGCATCGCGCAGGCGCGCCGCCTCCTCAAAGTCCATGGCGGCAGAAGCGTTGCGCATATCCTCTTCCATGGTTTCGACGATCCGCACAAGCTCGTCATGCGGCAGTTCTTCCAACTGCTCCGCAAGTGTCTGCTCGGGCGCCACCGTTTCCGGCACGCCGCCCTCGCCCGACTCATCGGGCGTATAGAATGCGCCATGACCAAGAGAGTCGCCCTTCGAGCGCCCCTTGGAACCCACAGTTTTTTCGGCCTCGGCAATAAAACTTGAGATGTCGTTGATGGCCTTGCGCACTGTCTTGGGCACAATGCCATGCTCTTCGTTATATGCCATCTGAATCTCGCGACGGCGCTGCGTCTCCTCGATGGCCTCTTTCATCGAATCGGTCACAACGTCCGCATACATGATGACTTCGCCATCGGCGTTACGGGCCGCGCGGCCAATCGTCTGAATCAGCGAACGGCGGTTGCGCAAGAATCCTTCCTTATCGGCATCGAGAATTGCCACCAGTGAGACCTCGGGAAGATCCAAGCCCTCGCGAAGCAGGTTGATGCCAACGAGAACATCGATCTTGCCCTCGCGCAGCGTTCGCAGGATCTCGACACGGTCCATTGTCGCCGTATCAGAATGCATGTAATTGACCTTAATGCCCGCATCAAGCAGATGGTCGGTCAGGTCCTCGGCCATGCGCTTGGTCAACGTGGTCACCAGCACGCGCTCCTTGCGGGCAACGCGCTCGCGAATCTCGTCCTCAAGATCGTCAATCTGACCGCGAACCGGACGCACATCGATCTTGGGATCGAGCAGACCGGTCGGACGAATAATCTGCTCAACGTCGTTCTGGCTAACCCGCAGCTCATAGTCGCCCGGTGTTGCCGAAACGTAGATGAACTGGGGTATCCTTGCCTCAAACTCATCGAAACGAAGCGGGCGGTTATCGAGCGCCGAGGGCAGGCGAAAACCGTGTTCCACCAGCGTCACCTTACGCGAGCGGTCACCTTCGTGCATGCCGCGAATCTGCGGCACCGTCACATGGCTCTCATCGATGATGCAGAGCATATCCTTGGGAAAGTAATCGATTAGGGTAAACGGCGGCTCACCCGGCTTGCGACCGTCCAGATGACGCGAGTAGTTCTCGATGCCGTTGCAAAAGCCCATCGTCTCGAGCATCTCAAGATCATAATCGGTGCGCTGCTGCAGACGCTGCGCCTCGAGCAACTTGTCGGTCGCCTTGAGCTCCGCCACGCGCTTCTCGCACTCTTCGCTGATCGATTTCAGAGCCGCCTTGACCTTCGGCTTCTCGGTCACGTAGTGTGATGCCGGCCATACGGGGATGGCCTCGTACTCACGAAGCATCTCACCGGTGACCTCATCGATCTCGGCAATCAGCTCGACCTCGTCGCCAAAGAACTCAAACCGCAACGGATGCTCAGCATAAGGCGGATACACGTCGACAACATCGCCGCGCACGCGGAACGTGCCACGCGCCAGGTCATAGTCATTGCGATCATATTGAATGTCGATAAGCGCATGGATAAAGTCATCGCGCTCGAGCGGCACCTTCTTGTCGACGTTTGGAGCCAGACCCGCATAGTCCTCAGGAGAGCCAATGCCATAGATACACGAGACCGATGCGACAACGATCACATCACGTCGAGAGAGCAGTGACGCGGTCGCCTGATGGCGCAGCATCTCGACCTCTTCGTTAATCGAGGAGTCTTTCTCGATATATGTATCGCTTTGCGGCACATACGCCTCGGGCTGATAGTAGTCGTAATACGAGACAAAGTAGACCACAGCGTTATTGGGAAAGAACTCTTTGAGCTCGCTCGCAAGCTGAGCAGCGAGCGTTTTATTCGGAGCCATGACCAGCGTCGGCTTTCCCAGGGCCTCAATAGTCTTTGCCATCGTGAAGGTCTTGCCCGAACCAGTCACGCCCAGCAAAACCTGATAGCGGTCTCCGTCCCTCACGCCCTGCACAAGCGACTCAATGGCTTTAGGCTGGGAACCGGCAGGCTCATAGGGAGAAACGACCTTAAACGGCACGTCAGAGCCTTCAACGCCAAAGCGCTTAAGTTCACTACCAACGCGTTCTACTTCAAATTCCGCCATGGATACTCCTAACTCATATATCTGCAGTATACGCAGGCGGCTGGCATAGTCCTATACGAACTGATCGGGATAGAGGGTCTTGTAGCGAACCCAGGCATTATTGACGCGAATCAGATAAGCCTGAGTTTCAGGGAAGGTAATCGCATTATGGAATGACGTGTTCTGCTGCGCCCATCCGTCGACATTGCCCATACCGGCGTTATAGGCGGCGATGGCACTATCCGTCGACCCGTTGAAATAGGCGAGAAGATACGAGAGGTATGCGCAGCCAAACTCGATATTCGTAGCCGGATCGTTAAGATTGTCGGCCGAATACTCACCTCCGTCGACAAGGCCCTTGGCGATCATATCCTGGGCAGTCTCGGGCATCAGCTGCATCAATCCCTGAGCACCCTGATTCGACTCGGCCTCGGGGTCCCAATTCGATTCCGACTTAATGACAGCGCACACCAGATACGGATCCAGATTATGCGAAATACTGGATTGCTTTACATACGCCTCGTAGTCAATCGGATACAGCGGCTTAAAGAAAGCGGCAGGGGCACACGAGTAGACGAGCGAAATAAGGCCGAAGACGAACACAACGGCAAGTGGCGCCACGCGATACCACGTAAAGAAACGTGCCTTAGGCATCGGCCTCCTCCTTATCCGGAGTATCTATAAACCCGTGGCATGCAAGCCATGAGTCAAGCTGCTCAAAGAGCGAATTATCGGCTGCCGAATTATCAATCACCGTTGTAGCGAGATTGCACAGCGCAGACTCATCGGGCTGGCAAGCAGAACGGGCATCGAAATCAGATGGCACCATGCCACGTTGAATAGCGCGCTCGCGACGAACTGACAAAGGGGCGCTAATGACCAGAATTTCATCAGCCAAGCCAAATGCATCCTCAAAACCAGTCGGAGCAGAAACCTCAACCACCGCAAAGGGGTAACGGGGTGATGAAACCGTACAACAAACCGGATCGAGAATCCTAAGCGAAAGCTGTTCAATCAGAACGGGATGCACAATGCCATTGAGCCGTGCGACCGAATCAGGAGAAGCGAAAGCTCGAGAGGCGAGGATGCTGCGGCGAATGCCGCCTTCCTCATCCAAAATGTCCCAACCGAATTCATCCGCGAGAGCATTGACGATATCAGAGCCCGGCACATACAGCGATTTTGCAAACTCATCCAGATCGATAAGCATAGCGCCACGAGATTCGAAATAGCGGCAGGCAGTCGACTTACCCGAAGCGATATTGCCCAAGACAAATACGGTAAACATCAAGCCCTCCCTAACGCCAATGCGAGTAATTATCGCTCAAATACACTAGAAGGACTCAAAATACAGCCAAACAGTAAGAGCGCATACGGGGGGGCTAGGTCCCAAAGTACAACGTGTATAAAACGCAAATAGGGGGAGGCCGCGAGGCCTCCCCCTTCTCAGTTCGATGACGGCTCGGTGCCGTCCACCGGTCAGCGGCGCCCTGGCCTCCCACGGGCTGACCCCGCAGTACTCTCGGCGCGATGGGGCTTAGCTTCCGGGTTCGGAACGGGACCGGGCGTGCCCCCCATGCTCTGGCCGCTGA
>DBFRXD010000055.1:0-3607 GCA_048502435.1 Collinsella aerofaciens | reverse complement strand
CCGTAAGCTCGTCCTGGCGCTCGAGCTCAAAGCTCGCAAGCTGCGTGGAAATGAGGTCGGCAAAGCCCGAGGCAAGCGCCGTCTGGCGCATATCGATGCTGCTCAGACGGGGATAATACAGCTCGAGCGTGCCCACGCAATGCCCGCGCACGGTAAGCGGTGCGACAATACCGGCGCGCAGGCGCGGAAAGTAGCCACCCGTCTCGGTCGAGGCATCGCGCGAGAACACGCTTTGCTCACCGCTGTTGATCACGTTGAGCGTAGTCCGCAGCACCACCGGGGTGCCCGCGGGGCATTTTGCCGAGTCCTCGCCCCAGCTTGCCAACACCTGCTTGCCGTCGGTAAAGCAGATGGCAGAGGCGATAGTTTCGGACAGGATGATCTTAGAGGCGCCCAGGGCAGCTTCGGGCGTAAGGCCGCGCGACGTGTAGGCGAATATTTTCGACGCGATGGCGAGCGTGCGGTCGGTTGCGCTCGATGTGAGGTCGTCGGGAACGACAAAGACGTACGAGAAGAAGAAGCACAGCATGACCAAGCCGGCAATGACGACAACGGCCGGAACGGGATTGGGATTATCGGTTAGATCCCAGATGAGTAGCAGGATAAGCAGTGGAACGACAATACCGAGCAAGATGGCTTGAACCACATGCTGAGCGGTACGAAAGACCTTGGTAGAGTTGTAGCTCTTGCCCAGAATCAGCCTATTGAGATCCACCGTCATCTCCTTCTTACTGACGCACCCCATAGCAATAAAGAGGGCCGCAAGCGACCCTCTCCATTGCATTATGCAATCAAATACTGTGTTTTACATCAAGCCATCGATGAACGGTAGCTTAGGCGCTGTACTTGTTTGCCTCGCCGAAGGTGCCGCCCTCGACAATCCAGCCGTCCTTCATGATGACGTCCATGTTGTCGGTGTTGAGCACGTGGATGTCGGCGGCGACGTCACCGTTGACGACCAGCAGGTCGGCGCACTTGCCGGCCTCGATGGAACCGGTCTCGTCCTCGATGTGGCACATCTTGGCACCGTTGAGAGTGGCACAGGTGATGGTCTCGACCGGGGTAAAGCCGATCTTGTCGACGAACTCGTACATCTCCTCGATGGAGCAGGTGCCGTACGGGGTGACGAAGGAGAAGGAGTCGGAGCCGATCGTCATGACGACGCCGCGCTTCTTGGCCTCGCGCAGGCAGTCGTAGTTGCGCTGCAGCTCCTTCTCGACCAAGGTGCCCTCGTACTTGTCGTGCAGCTCGGGGACGTAGACGGGCGGATAGGTGGCGTACCAGGTGGGCAGGAAGGCGATCGTCGGGGTGAAGAAGGTGCCCTGCTCGGCCATGAGGTCCATGGTGCGCTCATCGATATCGAAGCCGTGAATCAGCTGCTCGCAGCCAAAGCGAA
This sequence comes from Collinsella aerofaciens, assembly GCA_048502435.1. Taxonomy (GTDB): domain Bacteria; phylum Actinomycetota; class Coriobacteriia; order Coriobacteriales; family Coriobacteriaceae; genus Collinsella; species Collinsella aerofaciens_CL. Next base: position 2,211 of record DBFRXD010000055.1, on the reverse strand, counting down.
CGGAATCGTAGGCAGCGGCGTGGTTGTTGTAGCAGTGGCTCCACACGGGGATGCCGACCATCTTGGCCTCTTCGACCACGGCCTGAATCTCCTCGGAGCAGTAGTGCTGGTCGCGGCCGGAGTCCCAGCGCCAGATGCCGCCACCGGTAGCCCAGATCTTGATGGCATCGGGGTTCTCGCGCAGGCGACGACGGACGGCCTTGCGCAGATCCCAAGGACCATCGACCTGATCGCCCCAGGGGTGCGATTCCTTGTTGAGCTCCTGGCTGCAGTGGTGGGAGTCGCCGTGGCCGGCAACGCGGCAGAAGCCAAGGCCGGTGGCCAGAACGCGCGGGCCCTTGAAGACGCCCTTGTCGATGCAGTCACGGATCTGGATACCAAAGCGGCCGATCTCGCATACGGTGGTGAGGCCGTGGGTGAGGCAGTCGTAGGCCTGCTTGACGGCGACGGCCTGCTTCTCGAGGAGCGGCTGCATGACCCAATCGGTGTCATCGTCGGTCAGGTTGCCCGAGAAGTGCAGATGGGTGTCGATCAGGCCGGGAAGGACGGTCTTGCCGGCGGCGTCGATAATCTCAACGCCCTCAGGAAGGTCCTGCATAACACCGGCGTACTCGATCTTGCCGTTGTCGTCGACGAGAACGAGGGAGTTCTCGACCGGCTCGGCACCGGTACCGTCGATGAGCTTGCCGCCAACGATTGCATACTTAGTGGACATGGTTCCTCCTTATGGATCCATATAGTGGGCGAGGCCGTGTTGGGTTAAGGCCTCACAAAGCTACCCAAGTGTTGCCGGGTTCGGTGCACGGGAGAGAGGGTCCCGCGCACCCGATCCGCCCCGGCTAGGCGTTACTTTTTGCGGGAATTGGTGAAAGCCATGAGGGCCAGGCCAATAGCCAACCAGCCGATCACGATGCTCCACTCCACCATGTTGAGGGAGGCGGGAGAGAACGGAATCACGAGCAGGCCGATGATGATGGCGCAGGCAGCGATGGCGAGGCAGATGCCAAACTTGCCGCCGGGCACCTCGTAGGGACGAGGCAGGTCGGGCTCGGTGAAGCGTATACGCAGGCAAGCGAGGGCGACCATGCCGCAGGAGAAGATGAAGGCGAGAGCCGACACGTTGGTCAGAGGGATGAGCATGTTCTTGCCCAGGAACGGACCGACGACGGTGATGACGCCCAGAACGACGCAGGCGAGCTTGGGAGCGCCGGACTTGGGGTCGACCTCGGCGAACTGCTCGGGCAGCTGGCCCTTGCGGCCCATGGCGAGCATGATGCGGCTCGTGGCGCCGTAGAAGGAGTTCATCGGACCCATGGGTCCAAGCGTGGCGATGACGAGCATGGCCAGGTACAGAAGCATGTTGATGCCCTTGAGGCAGGCAAGCGCGGGAACCGGGCTCTTAACAAACTCATGCCAGTCGAGGATGGTGCCGAACGAGTAGATGCAGACCATGTAGAAGCCGCCAGCGGCCAGCAGGGCCAGGGAGATGATCTTGCCGAACTTGTTCCAGTTGAGGCCCTCGGCTGCTTCCTCAGCCTGCTGAGGAATGGTGTCGAAGCCGGCGTAGAAGAACGGGGTCAGAACCAGGACCGACACGATGCCGGCAAACAGGCTGGTGCTCTCGGTAGCAGCCTTGCCGCCGCCAGCGCCGGTGACCTGGGAGAACACGGGCATGGCGTTGTCCGGCGAGCCGGTGAACAGCGAGACGCCCATGGCGAGCAGCATGCCGCAGAGCAGGGCCTTGGTCAGGAAGGCCTGGAGCTTGGCAGCCGAGCTGGCGCCGCGGAAGTTGAGGAAGATGACGTAGACTGCAAAGCCGAGCGCGATCAGCGTCGGGAACAGGTAAACGTCGGCGCCCAGGATGGTGTAGAGCTTGACGGCGCGCAGCCACTCAAGGCCGGGCAGGCTGCCGAACATCTCGGACACGAGGGTCGAAATGGCGATGGCCTCCCACGGGCACAGGATGCCGTTGCCCAGGGCCAAAAGCCATCCGGTGATGTAGCTCAGCGTACGGCCAAAGCTACGATCGACATACTCGACGATGCCGCCCGAGATGGGGATAGCAGCCGTGAGCTCACCGAAAACAGCTCCGACGGGCACGAGGAAGATTGCACCCAAGAGGAATGCGATCATAGCGGGAACGGGACCGCCGCCCACGACCATCCAGTCGCCGACCTGCAGAACCCAACCGGTACCGATGATGGCACCGAA
>DBFRXD010000054.1:0-16058 GCA_048502435.1 Collinsella aerofaciens | reverse complement strand
TACCGTTACCACGGCGGGGACCAGGCGACGGATGCGGCGAATCCAGAAGCTCTTAAGGTCGATGCGGCCGGTCTTAGCGACTTCGTTGAGCAGCAAGCGCGTGATCAGATAGCCCGAAAGCACAAAGAAGATCGTGACGCCGAGCAGGCCGCCCTGAGCCCACGTGAGGTTGAGGTGATAGAGCACCACCGCAACGACGGCGAGCGTACGCAGACCGTCGAGCGCAGGAATGTAGCGGGACTTGGGACGAGCGGGCGCCTGTTCTTTTGCGGCGCTGTTGGTGCGGGCGCCCTTGTTGGTGGGCGTTCGATGCGGGCTCGGGCCGTGTCGCGACTCGCCGGCGCGGCGGTCGGCGCGTGGGCGTTCGTGCGGCGCCTGGTTATCGGGCGCGCGGCGCGGGCCGCGTGGGCTCGATGGTGGGAATTGTTCCATAAAACATCATCCAATGACGAGAATAATCAGCACATATTCATTGTAGCTGCCTGCTCCTGTGAATGCTTGCTGCTGGCGCAACCTCAAGGGCGCGTTCACATCAAAGTGAACTAAAGTTATAGAGGTGCGAGAGCGCACGATCGACGGCCGACGGTGGGCGTAAGGCCCGCAGATGAGGAGGTTTCCATGGCAGATCGCGGCATCGTTGCGGTGTTCGGCAGCATGAACATGGACCTTTCGGTGGCGTGCGAGCGCATGCCGCGCGCGGGCGAGACCGTCGGCGGCAGCGGTTTTATCACCAACGCCGGTGGCAAGGGCGCTAACCAGGCCGTCGCCGCCGCGCGCATGGGTGCGCGCACGTGCATGATTGGCGCGGTCGGCCGCGACGCGTTCGGTGCGTCGCTCGTGGTGGGGCTCCAAGACGCCGGTGTGGACTGTGACTTTGTAGTGCATCGCGATGACGTGGAGACGGGAACGGCAACCATCATTCGCTGCGAGGGCGACAACCGCATCATACTGTCACCGGGCGCCAACCATGCGCTTGCGGGCGCAGACGTTGCCTGCGCGTTGAGGCGTCTGGCGGCCCATGAGCTCGACGGCGACGCCAGCGAGATTGCCCCGGCTGCCGGAAGCGTCTTTATCGCCCAGGGTGAATGTGACCTTGCAGCGACGGCCGATGCGCTTGTTTGCGCTCACGAGCTGGGGTTCTATACGGTCTTTAATCCGGCGCCTGCCTGCGAGCTGCCTGCGGAGGTCTGGCCTGCGGTCGACCTGGTCTGTCCCAACGAGACCGAGTGCCAGGTTCTGACGGGAATCTTGCCCGCGGACGATGCAAGCTGCGTCGTGGCGCTCAACGCCCTGCTCGCTAGGGGTGCCGGAGTTGCGGTCATCACGTTGGGCGGTGCCGGCTCGGTTACGCTCGGCGATGACGGTGAGCTGCTGCGCATGCCGGCACTTTCGAGCACGGTAGTCGATACCACGGCCGCCGGCGATACGTTTATCGGCGCGTTGGCGGCGGCTCGCCTAGAGGGCTTGCCGCTCTTTGAGTGCATGGCCGCGGGTGCTCGCGCCTCGGCAGTGACGGTGTCGCGCCTGGGCGCTCAGCAATCGATTCCCACGCGCGCCGAAGTTGAACATTGGTTTGGTTAAACGATAAAGACGGAGAAGCGGAGTAGAACAATGGCAATCAAGAAGCTGATCCTTGATCTGGATATGGGTGTGGACGATGCGATGGCGCTGGCCTATGCCATCGCGAGTCCCGAGGTGGAGCTCGTGGGCATCACCACGTGCTTTGGCAACGTACGCGTCGAGCAGTCGGCGCACAACTGCTTGGCGGTGCTCGACCTGTTGGGTCGTCCCGAGGTGCCGGTGTACCTGGGTGCCGACCGTCCTCTGCAGGCGACTGAGCCCTATGCGCCGCCGGCGTCCACCGCGCTCATTCACGGCAAGAACGGCATCGGCGGCGCGAGCGTGCCCGCGTCGCCCTACGAGCCGGTGGGGGCGACCTCGGCCGACGGCAACGCTGCGGTCGATTATCTGATCGATGCCGCGCGCACCTATGGTCCCGATCTGGTCTACGTAGTGACTGGCCCGCTCTCCAACCTGGCGCTCGCCCTGGAGCGCGATGCGGCGGCGATGATGTCCATCGGCCGCGTGGTCGTGATGGGCGGCGCCCTTACCGTGCCCGGCAACGTGAGCGCGGGCGCTGAGGCCAATATGGCGAGCGACCCCGAGGCAGCCGACGCGGTGCTGCGCTCGGGCCGTAAGCTCACCATGGTGGGTCTGGACGTGACGCATCGCGTGGTGCTCACACGCCGCGACATTGCCGGCTGGACGGGCTCGGGCACCATGGCGGGCTGCGCATTTGCGAGCATGGTCGAGCACTACATTGGCTCGTACGAGATGAACGCACCCTACCTGGGTGGTTGTGCGCTGCACGATCCGCTGGCCGTTGCCGTGGCGATCGACCCCACGCTCGTAGGTGCGCTCGGCTGCAACCTGCGTGTTGATCTGCTGGGCGAGTACCGCGGTCGCACCATCTGCGATGAGCGCCGCCTGTCCGATCCGGACAAGAGCACGCTTGTGGCACTGACCGTGGATGCTCCGCGCTTCCTGTCCGAGTTCAAGACACGTATGGCCCGTGTCCTTGGCTAAATGATTTTCACGCCCGTCCTAAATTAGCTACCGACTAAATGTGCCCGTTGGGGGAATAGTCGCGCCATTTTGCTTGACAACAGGCTAAACTAGCTCATAAACGTTTACTACTATGTTTAGATTGAATTTGCGGTCGTTTAGCTGCCGAGCCATCGAGTCCCGATGCTCCGCCACGGCCGTTGCTAGGGGGAACAATGGCCAAAGCAAGTGTTCGCGAGATCAGCCGCATCACCGGTTTTTCGCCTGCGACCGTGTCCAACGCGCTCAACCGCAAGCGCAGCGTAAGCGAGGAGACCGCCAAGGTCATCCTGGAGTGTGCGCAGTCGCTGGGCTATCAGCAGTCGACGCAGCTCGAGAGCATTCAGTTTGTGCTCGCGCGCAAGACGGGCGCCATTCTGGATGAGAGCACCTTCCATCCTGCGGTTATCGAGGGCGTAGAGCGCCAGGCACGTCGTCACGGTATGAGCACGAGCTTTGTCTCGCTCGACTTTAGCGACCTGGACGCTGTGCGTCCGCAGGTCGAGGGCCTGATCTCCGATCCGTCCGCCGCTATCGTGCTGATGGGTACCGAGCTGGGTGAGGAAGACTATGCCTTGTTCGCCAACGCTGCCGCCCATCTGATCGTGCTCGATGGCTGGAGCGATCGTCAGTACTTCGATGCCGTAGTCATTGCCAACACCGATTCGGTGCTGCGTGCCGTGGACTACCTTATCGAGAAGGGTCACAAGCAAATCGGCTATCTGGCAGGTGACCTTCGCATCCGCAACTTTAAGGATCGCGAGCGCGGCTATCGCCAAGCGCTTGAGGATGCGGGTCTTGAGGCCAACCCGACATGGCGCGTCACGCTGGGCACCACGCTCGAGGGCGCTTATCGCGACATGGGCGTGTGGCTCGACAGCGTCTCGCGCGACGACTTACCGACTGCATTTTTTGCCGAGAACGACGTACTCGCCGTAGGTGCCATGCGCGCGCTGAACGAGCACGGCATACGTGTGCCCGAGGATGTCTCGATCATCGGCTTTGACGACCTGTCTTTGGGCGCCTTCTCCAATCCGCCGCTCACCACGGTGCACGTTCCCAAGCACGAGGTGGGCGAGATCGCGGTGCGCCGCCTGGTGGGTAACATCCGCAATCCCAAGAGCTATACCTGCAAGACAGCCGTATCGACCTATTTTGTCGAGCGCCAAAGCGTGCGCGAGATCTAGGCGGAACGGCGCCAGACCTCAGAGCGGAAAAGTCCGCCAAAGGCAACCATACATAACGCTACCAAGAGGGGGTCCTTCGGGGCCCTCTTTTTGTTTCCCTTGTATGTTCAGTTTGTTTACATGCCGTTTAAGCTGATTTCTCTACCGTTTACGGGTATTTCGCGCTAGACTATTAAACAAAAGAGTAAAACATTTAGTAAACAGAACAAAACGAAACACACGTCTGTTTACTGAACATGTGATTAGGGGAGGACGTACATGGACAAGATCAAGCTCGGCTTTGTGCCCACGCGCCGCAGCATCTTTAGCGCGCCGGACGCGATCAAGTATCGCGGCCTGACGGCTGATCGTCTGCGCGAGATCGGCGTCGACATCGTGGATATCGACGACATCAATGACGAGGGCCTGCTGTTCGACGACAGCCATATCGAGCCTATCGTCAAGAAGTTCCGCGCCGAGGGCGTCGACGGAATCATGCTGTGCCACGCCAACTTTGGCACCGAGTACGTTTGCGCTCGCCTTGCCCGCGAGCTCGGCCTACCCGTGCTGCTGTGGGGCCCGCGCGACGAGCGCCCCGAGCCCGACGGCACGCGCCTGCGCGATAGCCAGTGCGGCCTGTTCGCCACCGGCAAGGTCCTGCGTCGCTTCCAGGTTCCCTTCACCTACATGACCAACTGCCGCCTGACCGACCCCGAGTTCGAGCGCGGCGTTTGGGACTTCTTGGCCGTGTGCAACGTGGTCAAGACCTTCAAACATACCCGCATCCTGCAGATGGCCACCCGTCCGTTCGACTTCTGGTCGACCATGTGCAACGAGGGCGAGCTGCTCGAGAAGTTCAACATCCAGCTTTCGCCCATCCCCATGACCGAGCTTGTCCAAGCCGTGCGCGACGCCCAGGCCGACGAGCAGGCCATGACCGCCATGCTCGCCCACATCGCCGACAGCTTTGAGATCTGCATCCCCGAGGACAAGGTCCCCGCGGTCGCCGGTCTTGCCATCGCCATGAAGCGCCTGGTCGAGAAATACGGCTGCAACGCCGGAGCCATCCAGTGCTGGAACGCTCTGCAGGACGAGCTGGGCATTATGCCCTGCGCCGCCAACGCCATCCTCAACGAGATGGGTATCCCTATCGTCTGCGAAACCGACATCCACGGCGCCATCACTGCGCTCATGGTCGAGGCAGCCGATCTTGGCCGTCATCGCGGCATGTTCGCCGACTGGACCGTGCGCCATCCCGATAACGAGAACGGCGAGCTGCTGCAGCACTGTGGCCCCTGGCCCTGCAGCTGCGCGGCCGTCAAGCCCAAGCTCACCTACCCGCTGGCTTTCGACCACCCCGGTGCGCTGACGGCCGAGGCCAAGCACGGCGACCTCACCCTTGCCCGCTTTGACGGTGACAACGGCGAGTACTCGCTGCTGCTGGGCAACGCCCGCGGCATCGACGGCCCGGCAGGCATGGGCACCTACCTGTGGGTCGAGGTCGACAACCTCAAGCGCCTCGAGGCCAAGATCGTTGAGGGTCCCTACATCCACCACTGCGTCGCTATTCACGCCAACGTGGTGCCGGTGCTCTACGAGGCGTGCAAGTACCTCGGCATCGCCCCCGACCTGTACGACCCCATCGAAGAAGACGTTAAAGCCTACCTGCGAGGAGAGTAGAAATGGCAACTATCGAAGAGCTTGAGTCCCTGCGCTGGGACCTCCGCCGCGATTGCGTCGATATCATCATGGCTGGCGCCGGCGGCCACATCGGCGGCGACATGTCGGTGATCGACGCCCTCATGACCCTCTACGCTAACCACCTCAACATTTCGCCCGAGACCGTCGACGATCCCAATCGCGACCGCTTCGTGCTCTCTAAGGGCCACGCCATGGAGGCCTACTACGCGGTGCTCTGCCACGAGGGCTATCTTGACCTCGACGACGTCAAGGCACGCTTCTCCAAGTTCGGCAGCCCCTACATCGGCCACCCCAACAACAAGCTCAAGGGCATCGAGATGAACTCGGGCTCGCTGGGTCACGGCCTGCCCGTGGCCGTGGGCATGGCGCTCGCCGGCAAGATGGACGGCCGCGACTACCGCGTCTACACCATCATGGGCGACGGCGAGCTTGCCGAGGGCTCGGTCTGGGAGGGCGCCATGAGCGGCGGCAACTACCAGCTCGATAACCTGTGCGCGCTCGTGGACCGCAACCGCCTGCAGATTAGCGGCAGCACCGAGGACGTCATGAAGCAGGACAGCCAGGAAGAGCGCTGGGCCGCCTTCGGTTGGAACGTGCTGTCCATTCCGGGCAACGACGTCCAGGCTATTGACGCTGCACTGACGCTTGCTGCCGAGACCAAGGGTAAGCCCACGGTCATCATCCTCAACACGGTGAAGGGCTATGGCTCGCCCGTTATGGAGGACAAGGCCGCCTGGCATCATCACCTGCCCAACGATGAGGAATATGCCCAGATCATCGCCGATTTCGCTGCCCATAAGGAGGCCATCAATGGCTAACAAGATCGCCAATCGCAAGGTTATCTGCGACACGCTGCTCGAGGCCGCGAAGACCGATAAGGATATCGTCGTCCTGTGCTCCGACTCCCGCGGCTCCGCATCGCTCACGCCGTTCTTTGATCGGTATCCCCAGCAGTCCGTCGAGGTCGGTATCGCCGAGCAGGATCTAGTGAGCATTGCCGCCGGCATGGCTTCGTGTGGCAAGAAGGCCTGGGCCGCCTCGCCGGCGTCCTTTGTGACCACGCGCTCGTATGAGCAGTGCAAGGTCGACGTCTCGTACTCCAACACCAACGTCAAGCTCATCGGCATCTCTGGCGGCGTGTCCTACGGCGCCCTGGGCATGAGCCATCACTCCGCGCAGGATATCGCCGCCATGAGCGCGATTCCCAATATGCGCGTGTATCTGCCGAGCGATCGCTTCCAGACCGCCGAGCTCGTGCGCGCCTTGGTCGCCGACAACAAGCCGGCCTACATCCGCGTGGGCCGCAACCCGGTCGAGGACGTGTACACCGAGGGCGAGTGCCCGTTTCAGATGGATCGCGCCACCTGGGTGCGCCGCGGCACCGATGTGACGATCGTCGCCACCGGCGAGATGGTTCGCCATGCCGTGGTCGCCGCCGACCTGCTGGCCGAGCAGGGCATTTCGGCAACGGTGCTCGACATGTATTGCGTCAAGCCGCTTGACGCCGAGGCCGTGATTGAGGCCGCCGGAGCCACGCGCGCCGTCGTGACTGTCGAGGAGCACAGTCCCTTCGGCGGCCTGGGCTCTATGGTCGCGCAGGTGGTGAGCGAGCATTGCCCGCGTCCGGTCAAGTGCCTCTCCCTGCCCGACGCGCCGGTCATCACCGGCACGAGCCCCGAGGTCTTTGCGCACTACGGCCTCACCGGCGAGGGCATCGCCAAGACTGTTGCCGAGTTCCTGCCCGCAGAGTAATTGGAATGTGACAAAGGGACCGTCCCTTTGTCACATTCCATTTTCGTTGGGTTTAAGTTTTTGAATCGGCGGGGGAAACAGGAGAGTACATGAGCAGATACATCATCGGAATCGATCAATCCACGCAGGGCACCAAGGCACTGCTGGTGGACGAGGGCGGCCATCTGATTCATCGTGCCGACCGCTCGCATCGCCAGATTGTCAACGAGGCCGGCTGGGTGAGCCATGATCCGGCCGAGATTGCCGCCAATGTGCTGGCCGTGGCGCGTGCTGTGGTGGAGGAGACCGGGGTCGACCCGGCCGACGTCGCCGGCATCGGCATCTCCAACCAGCGCGAGACCACCGTTGCCTGGAACCGCACGACGGGCGAGCCGCTTTGCGACGCCGTGGTGTGGCAGTGCGCCCGTGCCCGCGAGCTGTGCGACAGGCTGGCCGCGCGCGAGGGTGTGGCCGACCTGGTACGCGACACGACGGGTCTGGTGCTCTCGCCCTACTACCCTGCGGGCAAGATGGCCTGGATCCTCGCGAACGTTCCCTCGGCAGCCGAGGCTGCGGCGGCAGGCGAGCTGTGTCTGGGCACCATCGATGCCTGGGTGGTCTGGACGCTCACGGGCGGCGCGGAGTTCCGCTGCGACTGGTCTAACGCCAGCCGCACGCAGCTCTTTGACTTGCGCCGTGGCTGCTGGAGCGAGCCGGTGTGCGAGGCCTTTGGCGTCGACGTGGCCTGTCTGCCGCAAGTGACCGATTCCGATGGCCTGTTCGGCACGACGGACCTGGGCGGCTTTTTGCCGGCGCCCGTGCCCATTCACGGCGTGCTCGGCGACAGCCACGCCGCCCTGTTTGCCCAGGGCTGTCATAGCCGCGGCATGGCCAAGGCGACCTATGGCACCGGCAGCTCGGTCATGATGAACGTCGGCGACGAGTTCGTTGCCAGCTCGCACGGGCTTTCGAGCTCGCTCGCATGGCGCATGGACGGCGTGACCGAGTACGTGCTCGAGGGCAACGTGAGCTATGCCGGCGCCGTCAAGACGTGGCTGCGCGACGACCTGGAGCTCATCAACAACCCCGAGGAAGTTACCGATCTGTGCTACGCCGCCAATCCGGCGAGCCACGTCTACTTTGTGCCGGCGTTTACCGGCTTGGGCGCGCCGCACTGGGCGAGTGACGCCGAGGGCTGCGTCTTTGGCATGACGCGCACCACCGGTCGCGCGGAGTTCGTGAAGGCTGCGGACGAGTCGATTGCCTATCAGATCTTTGACGTGATCGATGCGATGGTCGAGGATTCGGGCACGGCATTGGCAGAGCTTCGCGTTGACGGCGGTCCCACGCGCGACGCGTACCTGATGCAGTTTGAGAGCGACTTGGTTGGCTCGCCCATCCGCATCGCGAGCAACGATGAGATGAGCGGCCTGGGTGCGGCTTGGGCCTGCGGCATTGCGCTGGGCATGTACGCGCGCGATGTCGTTGACGTCTATGGGGCCCGCGGCATCGTGGAGTCTGCCATGACCGCCGACGAGCGCGCCAAAAAGATCGCTGGCTGGCGTCACGCCGTAGCCGCCACCATCTCGTACACTGCCTAGGCGGCTGCGCGGCGCTCGCCTTCCGCAGGCTATTCCCTGAATCTTATCTTGCTTTCTGGGGCGGGGATTAGAAAATCATTGGTCCTCGTGCCAGGCAGCTCATTTGGGACGGGCTTTTTTGACTGGTATGATTGGTGCGACCATTCGAACCAGCTAAAAGAGCCCGTCCCAAATTGACTACCGAGAGGATCTGCCATGGAGCGCATCGCGAGTTTTTCCGTTGACCATCTGCTGCTTGAGCCCGGCGTGTATGTGAGCCGCATCGACCGCGATCCGGCGACCGGTGCTGCCGTCACCACGTTTGACCTGCGCCTGACCACGCCAAACAAGGAGCCGGTCATGAACACCGCCGAGTGTCACACCATTGAGCACCTGGGCGCGACGTTCCTTCGCAATCATGCCGAGTGGTCGAGCCGCATTGTCTACTTTGGCCCCATGGGCTGCCGCACGGGCTTTTACCTCGTCGTATTTGGCGAGGTGACGAGCGAGGAGATCCTGCCGCTCGTGCGCGAGCTGTTCGAGTTTGTCGCCGACTTTGAGGGTGATGTCCCCGGAGCCGCTCCCGAGGAGTGCGGTAACTACCTGGATCAGAATCTCCCCATGGCAAACTGGCTCGCGCGCCGTTACCTCGACCGCGACCTGGCCGATATCGACGAGAAGCACCTGCACTATCAGCAGGCGTAAGGGCTTTATCGCCCAAAACGCGCACATTTGGCGCCTCCGCATTATGCGGGGGCGCCTTTTTGTTGAGTGGTCGGGACGAGCGTTCAAAATCGCTCATGTTTGTTCTAGAATGTTCATACTGTCACATAAACGAACAGGAGCGAACATGCATATCTACTCTGTCAACGATCCCGAGTTCAAGTCCTATGGCAACGTTTGGGATAACGTTCCGTCCGAGCTTACGTCGCCCGTGCTCGAGGCGCTCTCTGCCACGCCCATTCCCGAGGGCAGCAAGTACGTTGCAAGTGCGCCGGAGCTTGAGGACGTCAAGGATGCCGACAAGCTTGGCTTTCTCATGTTTGGTGGCCGTCCCTTCCAGCTCGGCTGGTGCAACGGCCACAATACACGACTCAACTGCCTGGAGTATCACCGCGCGAGCGAATTCAACTTGGGCGCTCGCGACTTTATCCTGCTCGTGGCGCATCGCTGGGAGATCGAGGACGGCAAGCTCGACACCGCGTGCGTCAAGGCGTTTCGCGTGCCGGCGGGTACGGTCGTCGAAGTCTTCAACACCACGCTCCACTACACGCCGTGCATGGTCGACGACGGTGGCTTCCAGGTGATGGTGGCGCTGCCCGCCGGCACCAACGGCCCGCGCCCCGAGGCTGCGGCCGACATGCCCACGGCCGGCGACAGCTACTGCTACTGGAAGGCCGACAAGTGGGTTCTCTGCCATGCTGACAGCCCCAAGGCTGCCGAGGGCGGCTACGTAGGCCTCATCGGCAAGAACCTCGACATCACCGTGGACTAGAATCTTCCGTCTCGATCTGTAACATCTAGCGGGCTAAATCGTCTCTACCTGTTACAGATTTAGACAAACTGCAGGGGACAGACCGAACAATCTCGATCTGTAACACCAGGCCCGGTTTTGACGGCCTACCTGTTACAGATCGAGACAAACGGGCCCAAACCACCACAAAGGTGCCTGTCCCCATTGCGGTGGCTGCCTAGAGTTGGCTGCGCAGATAGTCAGCCATATATGGAACGGCGAAACGCACGTAACCGCGGCGCGCCTGTTCGATTACGCCGGCGTCGATGAGGCGCCGGCGATACTTTTGCGCATAGTCGGGTGTGACTGACATACGTTTCGCTACATCGGAAATGCGCGAAACGGCGTCTTCGTCATCAGTCATTGCGTCGAGAAACGCGACGTCTTGGTCCGATAGCGCGGCGAGCGTCGTTTCACAAACATCGTTTTCGAAATCGGCTTTTGACGCTTCGATAGCTCCGTCGACTTGCTCTGACGTTACGTGTTCTCCTGTCTTGCAGCGATTGCCGATGTTATAGCCGATGAGCTGCAGCATATAGGGCGAGCCTTGGGTTGCGCGAGCGGCACGGAGGCGAAGATCGCCTGGAATATCAAGGTCGAGCTCTTCGAAAGCCCGCTGATAATAGGCATCGACATCTCCGACTGAAAGCGGTTCGAGCGTGACCTTGCGAGCGCGGTTGAGAAATGTCAGCACGCGGTCATTGAGCGTTGCACAGACGGCTCCCGGGAGACCTGCCATAACAAGCGCGACGTTGAGTCCCTCACCGACCAGCTCTTGATAGGCGGTGACGAGCTGTCTAATCTCAGGTGAATTAGCTTGGAGCTCATCGATAAGGATGAGGATGCCGTGCCCCTGCTCGGTCAGCTTGCGCGCCAGCTGCGTGAGTTTGAACTGGAAACTCTTGGTCTCCTGCACATCGCGTGTGAACTCGAGACCGGCTGAGAAGCCGAAGACGCTCAAGCTACCGCCAGAAAGTTTGGGGAGATGACGCTTGCTGACATAAGGCTCGCCTGCTTCTTGGATTTTTTCAACAATGCGCTCAAGCATATCTTCGGAGGCTACGGTGGGTGTGGCGACAACAAAACCGAGCTTGCGTGCGCGGTCGGCAAGTTCCCACAGAAGAACCGTCTTGCCGCTGCCTCGCTGGCCGAGCATGAGCATGGCTCGGTCTCGATTGCCCGGCTCCTGCTCAAGACCGGAGATGAATGTCGAAATCACGTTCCCGCGACCCACCAGATAGGACGGGCGATTTCCAAATGAGGGGGAGAAGATGGTTTCAGTCATGAGTCTCCTTTCCTTTTTTTCCTATTTTGTCCTTTCTTTCCTATTCAGTCAAATATCCCGCCGGAGAGGGCGGCTGGGTGGCCCTCATCGGCAAGAACCTCGACATCGCCTGCGACTAGAATCTTCTGTTTCGATCTGTAACATCTAGCGGGCTAAATCGTCTCTACCTGTTACAGATCGAGACAAACCGTAGAGGGCCGTCCGAAAATCTCGATCTGTAACACCAGGCACGGTTTTGGCTGCCTAACTGTTACAGATCGAGACAAACCTGCCCAAACCACCACAAAGGTGCCCGTCCCCTTTGTGGTGGTTGGTGGTTTGGGCAGGCGGGTATCAAAAAGTGTCAGACGGGGCGGCTGCCGAGCACCCGCGCGTGAAAAGAAGTATCGGCCTGCGTCGTTGCCGTTGAGCGACGCGTTGTTTGTAGGGATACTGAGCCTATGACAACAGCGTATGAAAGGATCGATGCATGGCTTTCCGTAATGACTTCCTGTGGGGCGGCGCGACGGCTGCTAACCAGTGCGAGGGCGCCTACGACGTGGACGGCCGCGGCTTGGCCAACGTGGATGTGGCTCCGCACGGCCCCGAGCGCTACGCGGTGGTCTCCGGCCAGCGCAAGATGCTCGACTTCGAGGACGGCTATTACTATCCCGCGCAGACTGGCATCGATTTCTACCACCACTACAAGGAAGACATCGCCCTCTTTGCCGAGATGGGCTTTAAGACCTTCCGTATGAGTCTGGCGTGGACCCGCATCTTCCCCAACGGTGACGAGACCGAGCCCAACGAGGCCGGCCTGGCCTTCTATGAGGGCGTGTTCCGCGAGTGCCAGGCGCACGGCATCGAGCCGCTCGTGACCATCACGCACTTCGACTGCCCGATTCACCTCATCAAGGAGTACGGCGGCTGGCGCAACCGCAAGCTCATTGACTTCTACAAGAACCTCGCGGCCACGATCTTTACCCGCTACAAGGGCCTGGTGAAGTACTGGCTTACCTTCAACGAGATCAATATGATCTTGCACCTGCCGTTTATGGGTGCCGGACTGGTCTTTGAGGAGGGCGAGAACAAGGAGGCCGTCGAGTACCTGGCCGCCCACAACGAGCTCGTCGCCAGCGCTTGGGCAACCAAGATCGCCCACGAGATCGACCCCGAGGTCAAGATTGGCTGCATGCTCGCTGCAGGTAGCTACTACCCCTACAGCTGCCGTCCGGGCGATGTGCGCCAGGCGCAGCTCGACAATCAGGACAACTACTTCTTCGTCGACGTCCAGAGCCGCGGCTACTACCCGGCCTATGCCGTCAAGAAGCTCGAGCGTCTGGGTATCGATGTGGGCATGACCGACGAGGACCGCGAGATCCTGGCCGCCAACACCGTCGACTTCATCAGCTTTAGTTATTACAGCACCCGTTGCTCCGCCGGTGCCGATAACCCCGATGTCGAGCGCACCCAGGGCAACGCCTTCGCCGGCGCCAAGAATCCCTACCTGCAGGAGAGCCAGTGGGGCTGGGTCATCGATCCGCTGGGCTTCCGTATTACGCTCAACGACCTGTACGACCGTTATCAGAAGCCGCTGTTTGTGGTTGAGAACGGCCTGGGCGCCAGGGACGTTGTCGAGGAGGATGGCTCCATCAACGATGACTACCGTATCGACTACCTGCGTCAGCATATTGCCGCAATGCGTGATGCGGTGACCGAGGACGGCGTTGACCTGCTGGGCTACACCACCTGGGGCCCGATTGACCTGGTGTCTGCCGGCACGGGCGAGATGTCTAAGCGCTACGGCTTTATCTACGTCGACCGCGACGATGCCGGCAACGGCACCCTCAAGCGCTCCAAGAAGAAGAGCTTCGACTGGTACAAGCACGTCATTGAAACGAATGGTGAGGACCTGTCCTAAGGAAGCTGAGACGCTCAACTTCAGAGCCTCCTAACCAAGGCGCCCGGCGAGCAGTTAATGCTCGCCGGGCGCCTTGCCGTCTGCGGATTTTGGGACATGCGGCCCGCTTTTTCGACCCATCTGTCGGTACACTAAAAGCACTATGGGTACCCGCGAGCGACATATCGGCCACGCGGCCGCCCGGACCGCACCGGCTGCGGATCCCAGGGACGGCAGGCTCTTCGCCATGCCGCGATTCCTTGTTGGCATAACACATCAGGTGTACCGCCACCGCGTCTTTGCTATCGCCGGTGCCATCACCGCGCTGTTCCTCATGCTTTTGGCAGTCTTGCCGGCGCTGTTCGCCTTCGACCCCAAACTTTCTAACGCCGTGCCCGCCTATAGCGAGGTGTCCGAAGAGGTCGTGGATGCGCTCGCCCACTCGAACTCTCTCCCGCTGCTTGTCGCCGCAATTATATTTTCGATCTGGGGCGTATCGGTCTATCTGCGCTGTTTGGACTATGTGTTGCGCCGCCGTATTGTTGCCATCGCCACCATCTGCGCCCTGTGGATGATCGAAGTCATTCTCAAGTACAAGTCGTTCACGCCGTTCTATGCCACCGTGCTGTGGTACCTGTACTACGTGCCCATGACGCTCATTCCGCTGCTCTACCAGTTGTGTGGTCTGCGCCTTGCGGGCCTGGAGCAACACCGCCTGGGTCGCCGCTACTGCGCTGCGCTGTGGATTATGGCTATCCTGCTTATCGGATTTGTGCTCACCAACGATTTTCACCAGCAGGTCTTCCACTTTGACCGTACAAGCGACACCTGGAGCAACGATTACACGTACGGCTGGGGTTATTTCGCCGTCCTCGTGTGGACGGCCTTTAACTTCGTGGCCTTTTTTATCCTGGTTGGCCGGTCCTCGTCCTTTCGCATCCAGCGTTTCTCGGGCACGGCGGCGCTCGTGCTGCTGGGCGGCGCGTTCTTTGCCATCTCATATGCGTTGCGCGTGCCCTGGGCATGGAGGCTCAACTTCTCGCTCGTCTATTGCGTCTTGTGCGTGGTGGCGATGGAAATCTGTCTCGATTGTGGTGTCATTCCGTCATATCACGACATCGCCGGCATCTTCGACACCTTGCCGCTCGACCTCAAAGTTCTAACGCGCGACCTGCAGGAAGTCTATGCCACGCCAGTGTCAAAGCCAATGCCGGTAGGCGTGTGCGAAGAGCTGCGAGCCCAGGAACACGGGCATGCCCATGCCTTTGCCGTGGAGTCCAATCCCGATGTAATGTACCGAGCCTTTCCACTGCTGGGTGGATCGGCCCTGCTTGTCCAAGACGTGTCGGATCTCAACGAGCTTAACCGTGAACTGGCACACCGTCGCATGGAGCTGCAGCGTCAAAACGAGCTGCTCGCTGCCGACTACGACCTTAAGACGCACCTGGCAGATCAAGAGGCCGAGACCTTGCTGGTTCAAGACGTGGAACAGGCGCTTGCCCGCGCGCTCGAAGGGATGTACGACCTGCTGAGCTCGCTGCCGCCGTTGACCGATGAATCGTCTTCGCACGAGCGTTACCGCATGCTGCAGCGCGCCAAGATGCTCGTCGCCTATTGCAAGCGCAAGGGGTCGCTCACGTTGGCACAGCACGGGGAGAGCGGTTTTGATCGTGACCGCATTCAGCTCATTGCCAACGAGCTCGCAAGCGACCTGCGCACCATCGATATCGATTGCGCCTCGATTATCGCCATACGGCGCCCGTTGCACGCCAGTACGGTAAGCGCCCTGTACGACTGCGTGTATGACTTTGCGTTTTTTGCCTACACCACCGACCATCCGGCGCTTATGTATCACTTGGGCGACCATGACCGATGCAGTGCCGAGCTACGCGCCACGCTTTTTTCCAACGATGATGCAGATCTTTCGCAGACGCCCGCTGCGCAAGAGCTCGATAGCGCTCTGCAAGGGCGCAACGTGGCATACCGCCTTGAGGGCGAGCCCGGCCAGCTGCGCATGATCGTCTCGATGCCGAGGGCGGGTGAGTGACGATGCAGATTTCGCTCATTCTTCCCCAAATCGTTGCGCTCGATGTTGTCTTTGCCCTGGCTGCGTATCTGCAGACGATCCACGTCCCGCTCATCGCATCGCGCCGCTCGTCCTATAACCGTAAGGTGATTTGTGCCTACGAGGCGAGCCTTGTGCTTCACCTAGTTATTTCGGCGCTCATCTTGTTCGCGTCGTCTGGCTCATATCTGGTGGCGCCGCTTGACGTTTGCGCCAGGGCAATGGGCGGAGCGTTGTGGCTCAATGCCGTGATCTTTGCCTACGGCGTGGTGCTTATGGTGCGCTATCGTCGCCCCGTCATGCTGGCCGAACTGTTGCTCGTTGCCGCCGTGACACCGCCGGTGGTTTTTGCCAGGCTCTGTTAGACCAGGATTGACATACATGTGTCCCCACGGTGCCATATCGTTGACCCCATAGACCGCGATGATGGGGGCAGCATGAACGCCGAAGACCTGGTCCTCAACTTCAAGAAGGGCATGGCGAACCTCAGCAAGACCGAGCGCCGCCGCGCTATCGAGTCCGTCAGGGACGTGA
>DBFRXD010000053.1:0-55315 GCA_048502435.1 Collinsella aerofaciens | reverse complement strand
GCCTAGATGTTGTGGTCAACCAGCGTATTCTCGCCTATATCCAGTCCTCTTTTTGGGTATAGACGTCAACGTGTGTGCTAAAGTATTGAGTCCTGTGGACTATGAAGGGAGAATCTGTGCCAAAAAAGACTGAGAGCACGGGTACTGGGCTGGAATCCTACGTTGCAAAGCTCATGGGCAACGGCTCAAACAGGACTTCGGTAACCGAGGACGAGATTCAGGTCGCCCTGAAGGATATCGATGTTTCTGACGAGCAGCTCACTGCGGTGTATTCCGCGCTGCGCAACAGCGGCATCCAGATTATCTCCGCGAGCGGTAACGACGACGCCCCCATGGACGTCGACGATGACGATAACGATACCGATACCGACGATTTCGATGACGACGACGAGCACGATTCCGGCTCGCTCGACGATCATGAGCTCAAGATGGCCCGTCAGGCCGACGCCGAGATGGGTTCTTCCAAGAGCAAGAAGAAGCGCACCGTGCGCACGTCCCGTTCGCGTTCGCGCGTGCGCGGCATCGATGCCTCCACGGTGATGCTGACCGGCGACCCGGTCCGTATGTACCTCAAGGAGATCGGCAAGGTCGACCTGTTGACCGCCTCCGAAGAGGTCGATCTGGCTATGAAGATCGAGGCCGGTCTTGAGGCCACCGAGAAGCTCGAGGCTGCCGATGCTGGTGAGCTCGAACTCACACGTGCCGAGATGCGTCGTCTTACGCGCATTGAGAACGTGGGCCTCGAAGCCAAGCAGGCGCTCATCAGCGCAAACCTTCGTCTGGTCGTCTCCATCGCCAAGCGCTATGTCGGTCGCGGCATGCTGTTCCTGGACCTGATCCAGGAGGGCAACCTCGGTCTGATTCGCGCCGTCGAGAAGTTCGACTACCAGAAGGGCTTTAAGTTCTCCACGTACGCCACGTGGTGGATCCGTCAGGCCATCACGCGCGCTATCGCCGACCAGGCCCGTACCATCCGTATTCCCGTGCACATGGTCGAGACCATCAACAAGCTCGTCCGCGTGCAGCGCCAGCTTCTCCAGGACCTGGGTCGCGACCCGACCCCCGAGGAGATCGGTGCCGAGATGGACATGAGTGCCGACCGCGTCCGCGAGATCCAGAAGATCTCGCAGGAGCCCGTGTCGCTCGAGACCCCCATCGGCGAGGAAGAGGATTCTCAGCTGGGCGACTTCATCGAGGACTCCCAGGCCATCGTTCCGCCCGATGCGGCCAGCTTCTCTATGCTGCAGGAGCAGCTCACCCAGGTGCTCGACTCGCTTGCCGATCGTGAGCGCAAGGTTATCGAGCTGCGCTTTGGCCTTGTCGACGGACATCCCCGTACGCTCGAGGAAGTCGGCCGCGAGTTTGGCGTCACGCGCGAGCGCATCCGCCAGATCGAGTCCAAGACCCTGGCCAAGCTCCGCCACCCCAGTCGCTCCAGCAAGCTGAAGGACTATATCGAAAGCTAGCCAAGCAAGAGGCGCCCTCAAGCACATCCGCTCGGGGGCGCTTTCATGTAGACATTGGGGACGTTCTTGAATGACTGGTCGTTTAAGAACGTCCCCAACGACTAGGTCGGAAAATTTCTTAAAAAAGTTCTTGCCCTGAGCTGATTCGTCCGTATAATAAACTTCGTTGCTTGAGAGCACGCACCTATTCCTCGGTAGCTCAATGGTAGAGCACGCGGCTGTTAACCGCGCTGTTGTAGGTTCGAGTCCTACCCGGGGAGCCAGGTTGTAAAACCCGTCGCTTATGCGGCGGGTTTTTTCATGCCGCGATCGCCGTTCGCGAACGTTACCGTATCAACATTTCGTGTCGAGGATGTAATCCCGAGGCCCGCCACCTCAACATGGCGCGGTCGTTGTAGAATATTGCAATGATTGCTCCCACGACATGGTGCCGCGAGCACCAAGAAAAGGAGATTCTTGTGTCTGAGACCATTAACGGCAGCCTGAGCGTCTCGAACGACGTTATTGCCGATATTGCCGGTTATGCCGCGATGACGTGCTATGGCGTTGTCGGAATGGCTGAGCAGCTCCAGGGCGCCGAGAGCGTGCGTCTGCTTGCCGGTCAGCGCCTCCGCAAGGGCGTGCTTGTCTCCGCCGACGAGAACGGCCTTACGGTCGATCTTCACGTCGTGCTCGAGAACGGCGTCAACATGAAGTCCGTCTGCCACAATCTTTCGAGCTCCGTTGCCTTTACCCTGCAGGAGATCGCCCAGATCGATCCCGCCAGCCTTAAGATCGGCATCCATATCGACGCGCTCAAGAGCCGTCTGAACTAGCATCCGAAAACGGAGATTCAAATACCCATGATTGCAAAGACCATTCGCACCTGTTTTCCGATCGCTGCGGCTGCCGTTTCCGACAAGGCCGAGGAGATCAATAAGCTCAACGTCTTCCCCGTACCCGACGGCGACACCGGCACCAACATGTCGCTCACGCTCGCCTCGGTGACCAAGGAGCTTTCCGCCCTTCCCGCCGATGCCGACATGGAGGCCATCGCCGGCGCCATCACCCACGGTTCCCTGATGGGCGCCCGCGGTAACTCCGGCGTCATCACCTCGCAGATTCTGCGCGGCGTGGCCGAGGGCCTTGTCTCTGCCGACGAGCCCATTACGTCCGCCAACATTGCCTTCGCCTTCCGTCGCGCCGTCAAGGTCGCCTTCCAGGCTGTCCGCAAGCCCATCGAGGGCACGATCCTCACGGTCCTGCGCGATGTCTCGACCAAGGCCGACGAGTGCGAGAAGAAGAAGTTCTCGGCCGAGGATGCGCTCGATGCCATCGTCGTCGAGGCGTACCAGTCCGTCGCTCGCACGCCCGACCTGCTGCCCGTTCTGAAGGAGAACGGCGTGGTCGACTCCGGCGCCTTCGGCTTTGCTATTTTCCTTGAGAACTTTGTTGCCGCCGCGCTTGGCCGCAGCACCGTTGTCGAGGATTTCTCCGCCACGTTTGATTCTGCTGGCTCTGCCCGCGACGCGGCCCTTGGTCGCGTTGAGATCGAGGCCAACGACGATTGGGAGGGCTCGGAGTTCCGCTACTGCAACGAGTTCCTGTTTAAGGCCGACGCCCCGTTTGACGAGGACGAGTGCCTTAAGTTCCTGGGTTCCATGGGCGACTGTGAGCTACTCGTGGGCGCCTATCCCGACTACAAGATCCATGTGCACTCCAACACCCCCAACCTGGTGCTCGAGCACATGCTGCAGCTTGGTCAGATCTACGAGGTCTTTATCCACAACATGGAGATGGAGGCCCACGACCGTACCGCCAAGATCCACGAGGATCAGGAAAAGGCCGCCGAGCCCGACAAGGCGCTGGGCTTTGTCGCCGTTGCCGCCGGTTCCGGCGAGGCCGACATCCTCAAGTCCCTTGGCGTCGACGTGGTCGTCTCCGGTGGCCAGACCATGAACCCCTCGACTGCAGACCTGCTGGGCGCGGTGGACCAGGTCAACGCGACCTCAGTCATCATCCTGCCCAATAACGGTAACATCCGCATGGCTGCCGAGGCCGCAGCTTCTGCCTGCACCGACAAGAAGGTTGCCGTCGTTCCCACCAAGACCGTTCCTCAGGCCTTCTCGGCGCTGTTCGCGGTCCTGCCCGATTCCGAGCTCGAGGACGCCGTCGCCGCCATGGTCGACGCCATCAGCGAGGTCCGCGATGGCGAGGTCACCCGCGCCGTGCGCGACTCCAGCGCCTCCGACGGCTCGCCGATTCACTCCGGTGACGTCATGGGCATCATTGCCGGCTCCATCGATGTGGTCGGCTCTGACGTGAAGCAGGTCACGCTCGATTGCATCAACCGCATGCAGGAGGAAGAGGAGGGCGATGCGCTGACGATTCTGGCCGGCGAGGAGCTGTCCGATGAGGCCTTCCAGGAGATCGTCGACGCTATCGAGGAGGCTCAGCCCGATCTGGAGATCGACGCCCATCGTGGCGAGCAGCCGCTCTATCCCGTGATCTTCTCGATCGAGTAGGCAACTGCCCATGTCCGAGCTGTGCTCCGTGCCGCGCGTCTCGGAGCGCTTTGCCCAGAGCAATGCGCTCGACGAGGATATCGCGCGACTCAAATATGTTTCGGGTAAACGTGAGGAGGCCCTTCGCCGTCTGGGAATTCGGACGGTGGGGGACCTCCTTCTCCATATCCCTCATCGATACCTCGACTTTACCCGTTCTTGGTCTATCGAGATGGCGCCCATCGGTACCGTGTGCACCATCATCGCCACGGTCGACCGTATCGTCCAAAAGCAGCCGCGTCCGCGCATGCAGGTGACTGAGGTCTCACTCGTTGACGAGACGGGCGTGCTGCAGGTCGCCTTTTTCCGCCAGCCCTGGATTGCCCAGCAGCTTAAGCAGGGCGACCGCCTGGCCGTGATGGGCAAGGTCGAGTTTGCCTACGGTTTTAAGCAGATGGCCTCGCCCCACTTTGAAAAGCTCGAGGACGGGCGCGCCGCAGGCACCATTCTGCCGGTCCATTACGTGAGCGATGGCGTGAGCCAGGCGTGGATGCGCCGCATCGTAAGCGGCGCGCTCGAGGTCGTCGGCAATCCGTTCGATCCGATTCCCGCGCCGTTGCGCGCAAAGCGGAAGCTAATGAGCAATGCCCGCGCGTTGCGTTCGATCCATTTTCCATCGAGTATGGCCGAGCGCGATATCGCGCGCGCACGGCTTGCCTACGAGGAGTGCCTCTACCTGCAGCTGGCGTTGCGTCTGCGCAACGACGGCGGCCTGGTCGATGTGGTGCCCTATGCCCACACCGCGGGCGAGCACCTGGGCGCGCTTAAACAGGCCCTTCCGTTTTCGCTGAGCGACGAGCAGGAGGCCGCATTCCAAGACATCCTGCATGACATGTGCGATGGCGGGCGCGTGATGAACCGTCTGCTGCTGGGCGATGTCGGTACCGGTAAGACCGCCGTTGCCGCCTGCGCGCTGGCTGTGGCTGCCGATAGCGGCACGCAGGCCTGCGTTATGGCGCCCACGGGCGTGCTGGCGCGCCAATATGTCGATAAGACCGGCCCCTTGCTCTCTCAGGCCGGTATAACGTGGGCGCTGCTGACGGGTGCCACTCCGGCGGCCGAGCGCGAGCGGATCCATGAGCAGCTGCAGTCCGGCGAGCTCGATGTCCTCTTTGGCACCCATGCGGTGCTTTCGGATAACGTTGCGTTCAAGCATCTGTCGCTCGTTGTCATCGACGAGCAGCACCGCTTTGGCGTTGGCCAGCGCAACGCCCTACGCGCGAAGGGCCCCGGTGCCGATCTGCTCGTTATGACGGCAACGCCCATCCCGCGTACGCTGGCGCTTTCGGTCTACGGCGATCTGGACACGAGTATCATCCGCCGTCGGCCAGTCCCTGGCGCTGGCGTGACGACACGCGTGCTCACCGAGTCGAGTCGTGACCTCGCCTATGGGGCCATTCGCGAGGCGCACGAGAAGGGGCAGCAGGCCTACGTGATTTGCCCGCTCGTGGAGCCGGGTGACTCGGCCGATGAGCTGGAAGACGTGCCCGGTATTGCCCGCGACGACGAGGGCCGCGTGACGGTCCCCGTGCCGCTGCACGATACGGCGACCGAGCTAGATCGCCTGCGTCTGGCGTTGCCGGGTCTTGCCATCGAGCGCCTTCACGGCCGTATGCCAGCGGGGGAGAAGGACCAGGTTATCGATGCCTTCAAGCGTGGCGAGATTGACGTGCTCGTCTCGACTACGGTGGTCGAGGTGGGCATTGACGTGCCCAACGCCACCGTCATGGTCATCGAAAACGGCGAGCGCTTTGGTTTGGCTGCCCTGCACCAGCTGCGAGGCCGCGTGGGCCGTGGCGGCGTGTCGGGCACATGCCTGGTCATGACGCACTCCAAGGGCAACGGCGGCGCATCGGCGGCGCAAGATCGTCTGCAATCGCTCGAAAAAACCTCGGATGGCTTTACGCTCGCCCAGATGGACCTGCGTCTGCGCCATGAAGGCGAGATCCTGGGTTATCGCCAGCATGGTGGTGTGACCCTGCGCTTTGTCGACCTGGATGCCGACGAGGAACTGATCGAGTGGGCCCATTTGGACGCGGTCGAGCTCTTGCGGTATGCTTGCACCCTTGACTCCGTGGCGACGCGCCCCCTGCGCGATGCGGTCGCCATGCGATATCGACACATTTTTAAGGAGGTCAGCGGAGGATGAGAATCATCGGCGGCGAATGGCGCGGTCGTAAGATCGAGGAGCCCCGTGGTCGCGATGTCACCCGCCCCACGACTGATCGCGTGCGCGAGGCGTGCGCATCTATGGTCATGTCGGCATTCGATTTCGATTTGGACGAGGTTCGCGTGCTAGACGCTTTTGGCGGCTCCGGTGCCTTAGGGTTAGAGATGCTCTCTCGTGGGGCCCGCTCGCTCACGACGTTTGAGATTGATCGCAACGCTGCGCGGCTCATTACCAAGAATATCGAGTCGCTCTGCCGTGACCGTGCGCGTTGGCGTGTGGTCACGGGCGATATGCTGGCGAGTGCCTCGCGCGGTCGTGTGCCGGGCGGCCCCTTTGATCTAGTCCTGCTCGACCCGCCCTATGCTTTTGGTGCCGAGCCGGTCGAGGAACTGCTGCAGAACCTGGCTCAGCAGGGTCTGCTTGCACCTGGCGCTTATGCGCTGTTTGAGCATGCCGCCGCCGATGCGGGCGCGCATCCGGCAGGCTTTGAGACTGAACGTGAGAAGCGCTACGGCATTACCTCGGTCGACCTGCTCCGTTGGGTCGGCGATGACGACGGTGAGGGCGATAGTGCCGTCACCGATGCCGACAACAACGATGCCACGACGTTTCAGGAGGACGCCCATGAATGACACCATTAACCGCGTGATCGTCCCGGGCACCTTCGATCCCATCACGTTTGGCCATATCGATGTGATCCGCCGCGCCCGCCGCATCTTTCCCAGCGTGATCGTCGCTGTTGCCGAGTCGCAGGGTAAAAACGGTGTGGGCACCACGTTTATGCTCGATGAGCGCGTGGCGCTGGCCCGCGAGGCGCTCGGTGATATCGACGGCGTCGAAGTCCTGCCCTTTACCGGCCTCTTGGTCGACTTCGCTCGTGAGCAGGGGGCGGGGGCCGTGGTCAAGGGCCTGCGCGCCATGACCGACTTTGAGTATGAGCTGCAGCAGGCCGACCTCAATTATCGCTTGGATAGCGAGCTGGAGTCCATCTTTGTCATGAGTGCTCCGCAGTACGGTTACATCTCGAGCTCGGTGGTACGCCAGATTGCGTCGCTTGGGAGCGATGTATCGACGTTTGTCCCACCCAACGTGGTTGAAGCGCTCAGACATCGCTTTTCGTGACGTTTCTTATTGCCTGGTGGCATGTGGTAAACTAGCACGATGATATGTTACCTATGAAAGGAGACCGGATGCCGGGCGAGAATTTTCCTGGCGATAGGATCGTCAGCTTGGTCGATGAGCTCGAAGGGCTGATCGAGGAAGCCAAGCCGCCTTTCGGCAAGAACGCTCAGTTCAAGGTCATCGACGCCGACGTGTTCTTCAATATCCTCGACGAGATCCGCATGAGCTATCCCGAGGAGTGGCAGAAGTCCCGCCGTATCCTTAAGGAGCGCGAGGAGCTTATGGCTTCCGCCGCCGCTCAGGCTGATTCCATCATCGCCGACGCTCAGCAGCAGGCCCTCACCATTGCCGGTGAGCAGGAGATCGTCCGCCTTGCGCAGCAGCAGGCCGACGACATCCGCGATCGTGCCCAGCAGTACGAGCGCGAGACGCGTTATGCTGCCGAGGACTACGCGGAGCAGGTCTTTACGCACCTGGAGGAGAACCTCAAGAGCCTGACTGGCACCGTCACCCGTTGCCGTCAGCAGCTCAACGAGGGTGCCGGCCAACAGAATGGTCAGTGGTAATGGCTGAGTTTCCGAGCGTTACCGTCGATCTTTCCGAGCAGCTCGAGTTTCCTGGAGATTCGTATCCGCTGACCGGTAAGGTCGATGTCGCCACCTACACGGTGGGCGAGAAGGAGTACCAGCTTCAGGACGGCATCGACTACGACGTTGTCTTTACCAATGCCGGTACCGGTGTCTTGCTCACGGGCATGGTCCGCGCGCACGCCACCGGCGAGTGCGACCGTTGCCTGGAGCCCGCCTCGTTTGATATCGCCGGCGAGATCGAGGAGTTTTATCTCTTTGAGGAGCCCGAGGATCCCGAGGCCTACGAAGACGGCTACGAGCTCCTGGGTGAGGACTGCATCGTCGATCTGGGTGAGCCCATCAACGACGCGGTCGTCATGGACACGGCGTTTGTGGTGCTCTGCAAGCCCGATTGCCGCGGTCTGTGCCCCACATGCGGTTGCAATCTCAACGTCGAGCAATGCGATTGCGCCGCCCAGGCAGAGGCAGAATGGGCCGAAGCCACGGAAAATCCATTTGCAGCATTGAAGAATCTCAAGCTCGATGAGTAAAACTGTGGTAGTATCGCTACTTGCGCGTAATCGCCACACTGGATAGTTCATAAGGAAGGTCACTATGCCCGTACCTAAACAAAAGCAGGGTCGTATCCGCACTCACACCCGTCGTTCCGCCAACATGAAGATCTCGGCTGCGGCTCAGTCCACGTGCCCCCGTTGCGGCGCTGTTAAGCTTCCGCACCACGTGTGCCCCAGCTGCGGTTTCTACAAGGACCGCGAGGTTATCGTTACCGAGTAACGGTATACTCTGGATGCGATGCCGTTCCAAATGGAACCACAATGGCCGGCTCAATGAGTCGGCCATTTTTGTATAAGGAGCATGTATATGAGTAACGTTCGCGTTTGTGTAGACGTTGTGGGCGGAGACGAGAAACCTCAGGTTGTTCTCGATGGTATCGAGGCTGCACTTGCTGCCGATCCCGATATCGAGGTCTTGGCAGCTGGCCCCACCGAAATCGTCAATCCCTTTGCCGCTTCCCATGCACGTGTTGAGGCCCTTGAGGCACCTGACGTTATCGCCATGGATGACGATCCCATTCGCGCCGTGATGACCAAGCGTAAGTCGTCGATCGTGCTTTCTTGCCGCGCCATTAAGAAGGGCAACGCGGATGCGTTCTTCTCCGCTGGCTCCACCGGCGCCATGACGGCCGCTGCCACAGCCTACGTGACGCCGTTTAGGTATCAGGCCGAAGGCAAGAAGCAGCCGGTGCGCCCCTGTCTGACCAATGCGCTGCCCAATCGTGCCGGCGGTCTGACGGTGCTGTGCGATATGGGCGCCAACCCCGATGTCGAGGTCGATGACATGGTGCGTTTTGCTCAGATGGGTAGCGCCTATGCTCGCGTCGTCCTGGGCATCGAGCATCCTCGCGTGGGCCTGCTTGCCAACGGCACCGAGGACGAGAAGGGCTCCAACTTTACCAAGGCCTGCTTCCCGGCCATGAAAGCCGCCGTCCCCGGCTTTGTTGGTAACTGCGAGGGAACGGACATCACCTCAGGTAACTTCGATGTCGTCGTTGCCGACGGCATGTCGGGCAATATCGCTCTCAAGGCCACCGAGGGCGCTGCCAAGTTTTTGCTGCAGGAGCTCAAGGGTGTCTTTATGTCTTCGCTCGGCACCAAGATTGCCGCGCTGCTCATCAAAAAGCAGATGCGCGAGATTAAAGCCAAGCTTTCGGGCGACGCCAAGGGCGGCGCGATTCTTTTGGGCCTGCGCGGCGTGGTCCTGATCGGCCATGGTGCCACCTCGGTCGAGGCTGTCAAAAACGGTGCGCTCGCGGCGGCCGAAGCCGTGCGCGCCGGGCTGGTCGAGAATGTCGCCAACTCTATGGACGGTATCGTTTTATAAGAGCGAGTTAGAGCGCTGTTATGTGCTTCGCGGTGCACGTCGTGGGGTAGAATCAGAACCGTGTCTTGGTACCGCCCGGGCGGTACCATTCTTTTGGTATTCATGCACTATGAGAGGAAGCGCTATGGACCGCTCCGAAATCTTCGACAAGATCGCCGAGGTCGCTGCTGACGTTCTGGGCGTCGACGTTGCCGAAATTAGCGAGGAGACCACCTTTGACGACCTCGATGCCAACTCGCTCGAGCGCCTGCAGCTGGTTACGGCTATCGAGGACGAGTTCAACCTCGAGATCGATGACGAGACTCTGCTCTCGCTTAACTCTGTCGCCGACGCCGTCGACGCTATCGAAAACGCCAGGGAGGCTTAGGTCTTGGCTTTGTCTGAACGACTTACGCGCGCCCAGGAAATTCTGGGCCACGAGTTCAATAATAAGGTGCTGCTGCGTGCGGCCCTTACGCATCCCTCGGCAGTCGAGGGCCAGCCGGTTTCTGCCAGCTATGAGCGCCTTGAGTTTTTGGGCGATTCCATTTTGGGCGCCGTGGTCGCACGCTCCCTGTTTGAGTCCTATCCGGAGTTTGACGAGGGCAAGCTCACGCGCCTGAAGGTGTCGCTTGTCTCGGGCGCTACGCTGTCCGAGGTTTCTCACGAGCTGGGTATCGACGACATCATCATCTTTGGTGCCTCCGAGACCGGTACCGGTGCGCGCGGCCTGCATTCGGCGCTCGAGAACGTCTACGAGTCGCTCGTGGGCGCACTGTACCTGGATGCCGGCTGGGACGTTGCGGCGGAGTTTATCCATCGTACGCTTAAGCCGCATTTGGCTTCCGAGCGCGCCGAGCATCCCGCGAACCCCAAGTCGTTTTTGCAGGAGTGCGTGCAAGCCGACGGTCACGAGCCCCCGGCGTATAAGCTCGTTGGCTCCGAGGGCCCGGCGCATGCGCCCACCTTTACCGCCGTGGTGCTCATCGATGGCATTCGCCAGGGTCGCGGCACCGGTTCCTCTAAGAAGGAAGCCGAGGGAGCCGCCGCGCTCGAAGCGCTCGACCGCATGGGTTACACCACCAACGGCGTGATTCTGAACAAGAAGCACGTGTAAGCGAGGAACCGTGTATCTCAAGTCCCTCACGCTCAAAGGGTTCAAGTCGTTTGCCGACCGCGCCCATATGACGTTTGAGCCGGGCCTGACCGTCATCGTCGGTCCCAACGGCTCGGGAAAATCGAACATCTCCGACTCAATTCTGTGGGTCCTGGGCGAGCAGAGCGCCAAGCAGCTGCGCGGCCAGGCCATGGAGGACGTCATCTTCTCGGGCTCGTCAGCGCGCAAGCCGGTGGGTGTCGCCGAGGTCACGCTGGTGCTCGATAACTCGGACCATATGCTGCCCGTCGATTTTGACGAAGTCGCCATCACCCGTCGCATGTATCGCTCGGGCGAAAGCGAGTACCTCATCAACTCGAGTCCGTGCCGCCTGATGGACATTCAGGACATCCTGCACGATTCGGGCCTGGGCAAGGATACGCATTCCATCATCAGCCAGGGCAAGCTCGATGCCATTTTGCAGAGCCGCCCGGAGGAGCGCCGTGCCCTTATTGAGGAGGCCGCCGGCATCTCCAAGCACAAGCGCCGCAAGGAGCGTGCGCTCAAAAAGATCAAGTCGATGGACGAGCACCTGACCCGTGCCCGCGACATCAATAAGGAGATCGCCCGTCAGCTGCGGCCGCTGGAGCGTCAGGTCGATCGCGCGCGCAAGTACAAAGAGCTGTCCTCGCGCGCGAACGAGCTTACGCAGATGCTGGCCGTTGACGAGCTGCGTTCGCTGCAATCGCAGTGGAGCGACCTGGAGAGCCACTCCAAGGAGGGCTCTGCCGAGCTTGAGCTCGCGCAATACCGCCTGGGCGAGAAAGAGGGCGAGCTCGAGAAACTCCAGGTCATGCTCGAGGAAAAGGGCCTGTTTGTGGGCGATCTGGGCGAGCAGCGCCGTCATATGCAAGACGTGGTCGGCCGCATTAACTCCGACATGCGTCTGCTCGAGGAAAAGGGCCATAACATGGTGTCGCGTCTGTCCGACATGCGCGGTCAGATCTCGAGCTCCGAGCATCAGCGCCGTCGCGTGGTCGAGGAGCTCGAGGACGCACACGCCCAGCTCGAGGAAGTGACCGGCGCGCATATGCAGGCCCAGGAGGACGTTGACGCCGCCGGTCCTGCCGCCGCGGAGCTTCACGAGCGCCGCGTGGCGCTCGATGCGCAGATTTCGCAGCTTACGCGCGAGCAGCGCGATGTGCAGCGCGTTGGCGATAATGCTGCGCTCGAGCTCGCCAAGGTGAAGGATTCGCTTTCCAATGCCGAGGTTGAGGACAACATGTATGCCTCGCGCCTGGAGCAGATCGATGAGCAGCTCGAGGAGGTCACGGCATCGCTTGAGAGCCGCCGCAACCGTGCTGAGGAGCTTGAGAGCGCCCTCGAGGCGGCTCGTCAGGCCCAGAGCGATGCGCGCGAGGCCACCGAGACGGCGCGCGCTGCCCTCAAGGACCTGCGTGCCCGCGAGAGCGAGGCGCGCAACAAGCTGTCCGAGGTGCGCTCGGAGCTTGCGAGCCAAAAGAAGCTCGATGCTCGCATGGCCGACAGCTCGCCGCTCGTAAGCCGTCTAGTTGGCGCGCTTGGCGACGATGTTTCGGGCCGTCTGGGCGATGTGCTCGAGGCGCCGCTTGAGCTTGAGGGCCTGGTTGAGCAGCTGCTCGCCGGCGATATCGATGCCCTGTTGTTCGATAACGCTGCCGCACTTGAGCGTGCCGGTCGCGCTGCCCTGGACCAGAAGAAGGCCTCGGGTGAGGCGCTTCTGGTGGCGCGCAGTGTGAGCGGCTCTGCGGCCGCCGAGGGTGCCGCCGGTACCCGTCTTGTTGATCGCTTGTCCGTGCGTGCGGGCTACGGTCCGGTCGTCGAGGCATTGCTCGGCGGCTATTACGTGGTCGATGACTTGGCCGCTGCGCTGTCCGCGCCAGTCGTTGACGGCGTGACCTATGTGACTCCCGATGGCGCACGCGTTGCCTGCGGCGGCCTGGTTCGCGTGGGGCTTGATGCCGGCGAGGCTTCGGGCGCTCTGGAGCGCAAGCGTCGTATTCGCGAGCTGGAAGGCCTGGAGCCCGATCTTGCTGCCGTGTTTGACCATGTTTCGGACCAGGTCGTCGAGGCCAACGCTGCTGTTGAAGAGGCCCGTGCCGCCGAGGGCGATGCTGCCGGCGAGATTGCCCGCCTTGAGGGCGAGCGTCGCTCCCTGCTGTCCGAGATCGGCCGCCTGGAGCAGAGTGCCAACAATGCCGAGGTCGAGCGCGTGCGCATTTCCAAGCGTCGCGAGCAGGCTGCCGAGGCCGTTCGTGCCGCCCGTCCGCGCGTGGACGACCTCACTCGTTCGCGTGACGAGTCCCGTGCGCAGGCGAGCGACTTAGGCTTGCAGATTGCCGAGGCCAACGACGAGCTCGATCACGTGCGCCGTGACGATTCCGAGGCAGCCGGTAAGCTCGCCGACGCCAAGGTGCGCCTGGCCCAGACGAGCGAGCGTCTTCGTTCTCTGAGGGGCCGCGTGCCCGACCTAGAGCATCGCCTGGAGGGCATCGACCGCCGTATCCGCGGAACACGCCAGGCCTCGCGCTCGCTTGAGCTGCTGCGCCTTCGCGTCGATCCCATGCACGAGCGCTATTCTGCCCTGTTGGAGCGCGCCTCGGACTGGGCTGCGCGCCTGCGCGATCAGGCAACGCTTGAGGAGGCGGACTCGGCTTCGCTTAAGAAGACCATCGAGGACGCCAAGACCGAGGTCGCCCGCGCCAAGGAGAGGGTCGATGCTGCCGCCACGACGCAAAATGAGTTCAAGGTGGCGCGCGGCAAGCTCGAGGTGCAGGTCGAGGCTGCCATCAAGGCCATCACCGCCGACGGTACCACGCTACTCGAGGAAGCGCTCATGCTGCCGGCGCCCACCGATCGCGACGCCGCCGAGCGCGAGCTTAACCAGCTCGTGCGCCAGATCAACAACCTGGGCCCTGTGAACCAGGTTGCCATGGAGGAGTACGAGCAGCTCAGGCGCCGCGCCGATTACATCGAGGAGCAGCTGGCCGATCTGGAGAGCGCGCGCAAGGCGCTCACCAAGATCACCGTGGCGATTGACCGCAAGATGCGCAAGGCCTTCCTGGTGACCTTTGAGAAGGTCGATGCGAACTTCCGCGAGATCTTTGCCATGCTGTTCCCGGGTGGCCAGGCGCATCTGGAGATGACCGACCCCGAGCATCCGGCCGAGACGGGCATTGAGGTCGTGGCGCAGCCGCGCGGTAAGCGCATCACCAAGATGATGCTCATGTCGGGTGGCGAGAAGAGCCTGACGGCGCTCGCCCTGCTCTTTGCCGTATACCGTACTCGCACGGTGCCGTTCTATGTGCTGGACGAGGTCGAGGCGGCACTCGACGACGCCAACCTGTCTAAGCTCATCGGCGCCCTCGATGTGCTGCGTTCCGATACGCAGCTCTTGGTAATCTCGCATCAGCGCCGTACTATGGAGGATGCTGACGTTCTCTACGGCGTCTCGATGCAAGCCGACGGCGTCAGTCGCGTCGTCTCGCAAAAACTCGATCGCGAAACCGGAAAGGTCGTGAATGCATAATGGGATTCTTTGACGCACTCTCGCGCGGACTTGAGCGCAGCCGCGAGGCCCTCAACGAGGTCTTCTACTTTGGCGGTGAGGTCGACGAGGATTTTTGGGAGGACCTTGAGGACACGCTCGTCATGGGTGACATGGGTGCCGAGGTCGCGATCAAGGTGTCCGATGACCTGCGCGATGCCGCGGCCAAGAAGAACCTCAAGACCGCCCCGCAGCTCCGTCGCGCCCTGGCCGAGCAGCTCGAGCAGCACTTTGTGCCCATCGAGCGCGATCCGTTCTCCGATACGCCGAGCTGCGTGCTGTTTGTGGGCATTAACGGTGCCGGCAAGACGACCACGGTCGGTAAGATTGCGAGCGCCATGGCCGCCCGCGGCAAGAACGTTGTGATCGGCTCTGCCGATACGTTCCGCGCCGCCGCCATCGAGCAGCTCGATGTGTGGGGCCAGCGTGCCGGAGTCCCCGTCATCAAGCGCGACCGCGGCTCCGACCCGGCGAGCGTGTGCTATGACGTGCTCGACGAGGCCGACAAGCGCGGCAGCGACCTGGTGCTGATCGACACCGCCGGCCGTCTGCACACGAGCCCTGAGCTTATGCGCGAGCTTGCCAAGGTGGTTAACGTGACGCGTAAGCGCGCTGCTAATATGGCCGCCGGCCCCATGCCCGTCTCGGTCGTGCTCGTGATCGATGCCGCCACTGGCCAGAACGGTCTGAACCAGGCGCTCGAGTTTAACGAGGCGCTGGGCCTGGACGGTATTATCATGACTAAGCTCGACGGCACGGCAAAGGGCGGTATCGCTATGGCCGTGGCCGAGAAGCTCAAGCTTCCGATTCTACGCGTTGGCGTGGGCGAGCAGGTCGATGACCTGCAGGAGTTTAACGCCAAAGATTTCTGTCGCGCCCTGGTGGGCGAGTCCAACTAAGGAGTGACTAGTGTTTGATTCACTGAGCGATCGCCTCAACGACACATTTGACCGCCTGCGCGGTAAGGGTAAGCTGACCGAGGCCGATATCACTTCGGCCATGCGCGACATTCGCATGGCGCTGCTCGAGGCCGACGTCAACTTTAAGGTCGTCAAGGAGTTTGTCGCCAAGACCAAGGAGCGCTGCATGACCGCCGAGGTCATGGAGTCGCTGTCGCCGGCGCAAAACGTCGTCAAGATTGTGCTCGACGAGCTCACCGAGATGCTCGGCTCCACCGAGAGCAAGCTCGTCTTTAGTAACCGTATTCCCAGCGTCATCATGCTCGTGGGCCTCCAGGGCTCCGGTAAGACCACGGCGGCCGTAAAGCTGGCCTACCTGCTCAAGAAGCAGGGCCGCTCGCCGCTGCTCGCCGCGTGTGACGTCTACCGTCCCGCCGCTGCCGACCAGCTTGCCACGCTCGGTGGCGAGATCGGTGTTCCGGTCTTCCGCGGTGACGGCGAGCACCCGGTCGATATCGCCAAGGACGCCATCCAGGAGGCTGTCGACCACCTGCGCGACGTGGTCATCGTCGATACCGCCGGTCGTCTGCAGATCGACGAGCAGATGATGCAGGAGGCCGTGGACATCAAGAAGGCCGTCAAGCCCGATCAGGTGCTGATGGTCGTCGATGCCATGACCGGCCAGGATATCGTCAACGTCGTCTCGACCTTCGCCGAGCGCACCGACTTTGACGGCGTGATCATCTCCAAGCTCGACGGCGACGCCCGTGGTGGCGGCGCGCTTTCCGTGCGCCAGGTGACCGGCAAGCCTATCAAGTTCGTGAGCATGGGCGAGAAACCCGATTCGCTGGAGCCGTTCTATCCCGATCGTATGGCCAAGCGAATCTTGGGCATGGGCGATGTTGTCGGCATCATTGAGAAGGCCCAGGAGGCGGCCGACGCCGAGCAGCTCGAGGCTGCCGAGCGCATGCTGCGCGAGGGCTTTACCATGAACGACATGCTCGACCAGATGAAGGCCGTCAAGAAGATGGGCGGCATGAAGGGCATCCTGGGCATGCTCCCCGGTGGCCAGCGCGCGCTCAACCAGATGGGTGGCAACCTGGACGAAGGCATCTTCGATAAGAACGAGGCCATTATCATGTCGATGACCAAGGAGGAGCGCCTGCGTCCCTCCATCATCAACGGTCAGCGCCGTGCCCGCATTGCCAAGGGCGCCGGCGTGACCCCCACCGAGGTCAATAGCCTTATGAAGCAGTGGGGCGAGATGAACAAGATGATGGGCCGCATGCGCACGATGGCCAATCAGGCTCAGGCCGGCGGCAAGAAGGGCAAGAAGGGTAAGAAGGGCA
This sequence comes from Collinsella aerofaciens, assembly GCA_048502435.1. Lineage (GTDB taxonomy): Bacteria > Actinomycetota > Coriobacteriia > Coriobacteriales > Coriobacteriaceae > Collinsella > Collinsella aerofaciens_CL. The sequence continues at coordinate 38,634 of DBFRXD010000053.1, read as the reverse complement.
AGAAGATGCGCATGCCCAATATCCCTGGCCTGGACGCTATGGGTCTGGGCGGCATGGGCGGCCTGGGTACGGGCGGCCCCAAGTCCGATATGGACCTGCTGCGCCAGATGGAAGCGCAGATGCGTAATAAGAAATAGTGCTGTAATTCCAGCTTGATATGGCAAAGGCCACTCGGTAGCTATCGGGTGGCCTTTGTTGTTGGCTTTGATTGTTGGGTTGCGTTCAGTGTCGCGCCCCGAGTTCGCGGTGCCGTGCCGTTAGTGGCAGCCGCAGCCCTCGTGGCCCTCGTGCTCGTGATGGCCGTGGCAACCACAGGATTCGCCGTGCTCATAGGCGTGCTCGTGGTCATGGCCGTGGCAGTCGCAGGTGGCCTCGCCGTTCTGTGCGAGCGTGCCGGCAATGAGGGCCTCGACGCAGGCATCGCAGCTGCCCTGGGCGCCCGCATAGACCGTGATGCCGGCTTGGGCAAGCGCGTTGATAGCGCCGCCGCCGATACCGCCGCAAATGAGCGTGTCAACGCCACCGTTGGCAAGCAGGCCCGCCAAGGCGCCGTGGCCGGTGCCACCGGTGCCTACGACCTGCTCGTTGAGCACCTTGCCATCCTTGATGTCGTAGATCTTGAACTGCTCGCTGCGGCCAAAGTGCATAAAGATGTTGCCGTTGTCGTACGTCGTTGCCACCCTCATGGTGCCGACCTCCTTTGCTGGCCATGCGGCCGTCGTCGTGGCGATGGGGGAGTACGCGATATTGCCGCCCGCGATGACGAGCGCTCGTCCGTTGACCAGCGCTTCGGCCACCTTGCGATGCGCGCGGCTGCAAATGGCCGCCACCGTTGCGCGGGCGATGCCCATCTGCTGGGCGACCGCCTCTTGGTTGAGACCTTCCAGGTCGCACAGGCGCAGCACCTCAAGCTCGTCGACGGTCATGTCGATGGCATCACCGCTGGCCAGGCCATCGGGGGTAAAGCCGCGGTATTCGGGGATGATCCCGACGCGGCGCAGTTTTTCGCGTCTTCCTGCCATGCACACTCCTTATCTGACATATGTCAACAATAGGATAACGCGTTAGTCGTTGGGCGCAAGGCATTTCTGTCATATGTCAGAAAAAGGCTAAGATGCCTCGTTGCCGCATGCGGAGCCGCGCTGCCGTGCATTGCGTGTGCCGGACTAAGTGTCCAATTCGACACTCGCGCGCCTGGGCTACAATAAATCTCGCTTATAGGCGACTGACAGGAGGGTCAATGAGCAAAGCTGATCAGCAGTTTGTAACCATGTGCCGCGATATCTTGGACCATGGCACCACCACCGAGGGCCAAAAGGTCCGTCCGGTGTGGGAGGACGGCACCCCTGCCTATACCATTAAAAACTTTGGTGTCACGGCGCGCTATGATCTGCGCGAGGAGTTCCCCGCGCTCACCCTGCGTCGTACGGCGCTTAAGTCTGCCATGGACGAGATTCTGTGGATCTATCAAAAGAAGTCCAATAACGTGCATGACCTCAACAGCCATATCTGGGATGAGTGGGCCGATGAGACCGGTTCCATCGGTAAAGCCTACGGCTATCAGATTGGTCAGAAGAGCCATTACGCCGAGGGCGACTTCGACCAGATGGACCGTGTACTGTACGACCTTAAGCACACGCCGTATAGTCGCCGCATTATGACCAATACGTACGTGTTTAGCGATCTGTCCGAGATGCACCTTTATCCATGCGCCTATAGCGTGACCTATAACGTGACGCAGCGTCCTCAGGACGACAAGCCGACGCTCAACATGATTCTCAACCAGCGCAGCCAGGACATTTTGGCCGCGAACAACTGGAACGTGTGCCAGTACGCCATTTTGCTGATGATGGTCGCGCAGTCGGTCGATATGATTCCCGGTGAGCTGCTGCACGTGATCGCCGACGCCCATATCTATGATCGTCATGTCGATATCGTCCGCGAGCTTATCGAGCGTCCGCAGTTTGCGGCACCCAAGGTAACGCTCAACCCCGATGTGCATGACTTCTATGCGTTTACGACCGATGACCTGATCGTCGAGGGCTATGAGCACGGCCCGCAGGTCAAGAACATTCCCATTGCGGTGTAGGTGGTGCTCATGACGTGTAAGCTATCTGCTATCGTCGCCGTGTGTGAGGATTGGGGCATTGGGTGCGAGGGCGACATGGTGGTGTCCAATCGCGCCGACATGCGCCATTTTGTGGCGTGCACCAAAGGTTGCCCGGTTATTATGGGGCGCAAGACCCTGTTGAGTTTTCCCGGTGGGCGTCCGCTCAAGAACCGCCGCAATATCGTACTCACGCGCGACGAGGATTTTGCGCCCGAGGGCGTCGACGTGGTGCATAGCATTGACGAAGCGCTCGCCGCGGTTGCCGATGAGCCTGTTGCATGGGTGATCGGTGGCGGCGATGTGTATCGGCAGTTTTTGCCGTATTGCGTCGAGGCCGAGGTCACGCATAACCACTGCGTGCATGTCGTGGACACGTACTTTCCCGACTTGGACGCCGATCCCGCGTGGGAGATTGCGCAGCGTAGCGGGGTCGCGACGATTGCCGCCGGTGAGGGTGACGAGGGCGTCAATTATGAGTTCGTGACGTATCGTCGCATCGAGGCGTAAATCGCCTGGCGTGAACGGTATCATCGGGTTGATTGAATGTATGGGGCGGCGCTTAGCGTCGCCTCGTTTGGTATAGATGTGCTGTAAAGAAGGGTGTGGGCTGGCTGCTATGACTGATGCCATTGAGGTTCTGCGAATTGATTCGCTCGATGACGAGCGGCTCGATGCCTACGTTCGATTGACCGAGCGCGAGCTGCGCTGCGTGCTGGAGCCGCAAAAGGGCATCTTTATCGCCGAGAGCGCCAAGGTTATCGAGCGCGCGGTGCGTGCCGGATACGAGCCGGTGAGCTTTCTTTTGGGTGAACGCTGGCTCGACCAGATGATGCCGCTGTTTGAGCGTCTGTTTGTGCGCGAGGGCGCGGATCCGGTTCCTGTGTTCGTGGCCTCCATGGAGCTTATGGAGCAGTTGACGGGCTTTAACGTGACGCGCGGTGCGCTCGCGGCGTTTCGTCGTCCGCGCCAGATTCCGGTTGATGAGTTCTTGGGTGGCGTCGTCGAGGCGGCGGGCGAGCGCCCGGTGCGCGTGTGCGTGCTCGAGGGTATTGTCGACCACACGAACGTGGGTGCGATTTTCCGCTCGGCCGCTGCGCTCAATGTCGACGGTATTTTGGTCAGTCCGACGTGCTGCGACCCGCTGTATCGTCGCTCGGCTCGTGTAAGCATGGGCACGGTGTTTCAGGTGCCGTGGACGCGTATTGGCAGCGAGGCGCGCGTGTGGCCGCACGATGGCCTGGCTGCGCTGCACAATGCCGGTTTTTCGTGCGCTGCGATGGCGTTGACGGACGATTCCGTATCGCTGGACGATCCCGTGCTGCAGGAGATTGACCGCTTGGCAATCTTTATGGGTACCGAGGGTACCGGCTTGGGCGCCAAGACTATCGCAGGCTGCGACCGAGCCGTGCGCATTCCGATGGCGCACGGGGTCGATTCGCTCAACGTGGCCGCGGCGAGTGCCGTTGCCTTTTGGCAGCTGTGTCCGCACGTGAGCAATGAGTATCACTACCAGCCGGGGCTGTATCACTAGGCAGTTATTCCGCACCGCGCTTTAATTCGAGGTGTTTCGGTCGCCGCCAGTCGGTGCTAAGCTGGTTTTGGCTTTGGTTTTAAATTGCTGTTTTGTTGTTTGTCGTATGCTTGTGGGGAGGGCGTGTGGCTAAGAAATCTACGGCTATCGATGTAACGCAAGGTGTTATTTGGCAGCAATTGCTGTCGCTGTGCGTTCCCATCTTCTTTAGCTCGTTTTTTCAGCAGGCCTACACGCTTATCGGTACCTATATCGTCGGCCAGTTTGGCGGTAAGCTCGCATTGGGCGGCATCCAGGCCACGATGGTGCTCACCGAGCTCTGCATTGGCTTTTGCGTTGGCGTCGGCGCCGGCTGCGCGGTCATTACCGGTCAGTATTTTGGCCAGCACGATGATGAACGACTGAGTCGTTCGGTTCACACGGCCATGACGCTCGCGCTGGTGGGCGGTATCGTCTTCTCCATTCTCGGCATAGTGTTCGTTGAGCCCATGCTGGTGCTTATGAACACGCCGCATGAACTATTGGCCGAGGGCGTGGCCTATGCTCGCTGTTATTTTGCCGCGATGGTTGCGGCACTGCTGCTAAATATGGGAACCGCTCTGCTGCGTGCCGTGGGCGACACGCGCGGGCCCGCCGTGATCATTGCCTCTGGCTGCCTTGTTAACGTGGTGCTGGATATCATCTTTGTCGCTGTGTTGCATATGGAGGCGCTGGGCTGCGGCATCGCAGTGGCGCTGACCATTTGCTCCAATGCAACGATGATCGTGTTGCGCATGATGCGCGCTCCGGGTGCATGGCGTCTTTCGCTGTCTAAGCTCGGTATCGATCGCGGTATTTGCAAGAGTATGATCTCGTGTGGTCTGCCACTCGGTTTTCAATCGGCTGCCTATTCGATCTCGAACGTGCTGATCCAGGTGTCGGTTAATTCGTTTGGCGCCGATGTCACGACTGCTTGGGGTTTATCTGGGCGCCTGGATGGCATTATCTGGATGGTGACCGAGGCGCTCGGCGTATCGATCACTACGTTCTCGGCGCAGAACTTTGGCGCGCGCAACTACGAGCGCATGCGCAAGGGCTACCATACGTCGCTCGTGCTGTCGTTTATGCTCATTGGTGGCCTGTCTGCCGTGCTGCTGGTGTTCTCGGGCCCGCTGTCGCGTTTGTTTGTCGACGATGCTTCGATTTCGGCGTACACCACGACCATCCTCCATTTCATTGCGCCGTTCTATGCGATTTTCTCGATTATCGAGAACGCCTCGGGTTCCATCCGCGGCGCCGGCGTGAGTCTGCAGCCTATGATGCTCACCATCTTTGGCACCGTCGTACTCAGAGTGATTTGGGTGTTTGCGATCATGCCCTTCGATCCGTCGCTCGAGCATCTACTGCTGGTCTACCCCGTAACCTGGCTCATCACCGCAACCATGTTCACCATCTACCACCACAGCGGCAACTGGCTAGGTCGCGCCACCGCCTAGCTCATCCGTCGGATACCCCTGATAAGTTGCGGTGAAATAGTTCCTGAAAAGCCCTTGCGGACCGTCAAACAAGTACTATTCCACCGCAACTTCCTTATGAGCTGTAGGTGTTGGCGGAAAACGAATCAATTAGTATTCGATGCCCTGACGGGCTAGGAGGCCTTCGTCGAAGTAGTGTTTGACGGGTCGCATTTCGGTGACCAGGTCCGCGAGGTCTGCGAGGGGCAGCAGGCCGCGGCCGGTTAGCACGAGCTCCGTGGTGGCGGGCTTTATCGCAATCAGTTCCTCGACATCCTCTCGCGCCCCAAAGCAGCCGTCGTCTTGCCCTTGCCGTCGCCTGTATAGATTTGAACCTTGCCGACTTACAGTGATGCCATATCTGTCCTTTCGTGCCCGGCGTCGGTTTATCGTCGCTTGGGTTGGGTATTCTAGAAACCATTATCAACCCCAGTAGATGGAGTTCAAGCAGATGGAGATGGATGACAACAAGCGTAGACGGAATATGATCCTCTACGTGCTCATCGCCTTCGTCGTCTACCTCGTGCTCTCGACCGTTCTGTTCCCCAACATCGGTCACACGCAGCAGATTACGAAGACCGATTACTCGACGTTTGTCAAAGCGCTCGACAAGAAGAGCGTCGAAAAGGTCGAGTACAACACCGACGACTATACGATTTATTACACCAAGAAGGGCGAGGACGAGAACATCGCCTATAAGACGACCGGTGTGCCGAATGATGCGGGCTTTACCGATCGCGTGCTTGAGTCTGGCGCTTCGCTGGAGTCGGTCGTTCCCGATAAAAACTCGGGTTTGATGACCTACTACCTGCTCACGCTCATCCTTCCCATGGCGATTTTCTTCCTCATCGGTTGGTGGCTCAACCGCCGCATGAAGAAGGCTATGGGCGATGACGGCCCGTCGATGAACTTTGGCGGCGGCGGTTTTGGCGGCGGCGGACTGGGTAAGTCCGGCGCGCGCGTGATCGCCTCCAAGGACGTGGGCGTGACCTTTAAGGATGTCGCCGGCCAGGAAGAGGCCAAGGAGTCCCTCAAGGAGGTCGTTGACTTTCTGGAGAAGCCGCAGCGCTACGAGGAGATCGGCGCCAAGCTGCCGCGTGGTGCTCTGCTTGTCGGCCCTCCGGGTACTGGTAAAACCCTGCTTGCCAAGGCTGTGGCCGGCGAGGCGGGCGTGCCGTTCTTTAGTATTTCTGGTTCTGAGTTTGTTGAGATGTTCGTCGGCCGCGGTGCCGCTAAAGTTCGCGACCTGTTTAAGCAGGCCAAGGAAAAGGCCCCGTGCATCGTCTTTATCGATGAGATTGATACCATCGGCAAGAAGCGCGATGGCGGCGGCTTTAGCGGCAACGATGAGCGCGAGCAGACGCTCAACCAGCTGCTGACCGAGATGGACGGTTTCGATAACCACAAGGGTATCGTCGTCCTCGCTGCCACCAACCGTCCCGACAGCCTCGATCCCGCTCTGCTGCGCCCCGGTCGTTTTGATCGCCGCATCCCCGTCGAGCTGCCCGACCTGACCGGCCGTAAGAACATTCTTGAGCTGCATGCCAAGAGCGTGAAGACACAGCCGCCGATCGACCTGACCGCGATTGCCCGCGCCACGCCCGGTGCCTCGGGCGCCGACCTGGCCAACATCATCAACGAGGGCGCGCTGCGTGCCGTCCGCGAGGGTCGCAAGCGCGCCACGCAGGACGATTTTGAGGAGTCGGTGGAGGTCGTCATCGCCGGCCAACAGCGTAAGTCCACGGTGCTGTCCGACCACGAGAAGCAGGTCGTTTCTTACCACGAGATCGGTCATGCCATCGTTGCCGCTCGCCAGAAGGGCTCTGCGCCGGTCACGAAGATCACCATCGTGCCGCGCACGAGCGGTGCTCTGGGCTACACCATGCAGGTCGAGGAGGATGAGCGCTTCCTGACCACACGTCAGGAGGTCCTGGACAAGCTCGCCGTCTATTGCGGTGGCCGTGCAGCCGAGGAGCTCATCTTTGGTGAGATGACGACCGGCGCCGCCAACGATATCGAGCAGGCCACCAAGCTCGCCCGTAACATGGTGACGCGCTTTGGTATGTCCGACGAGTTTGGCATGATGGCGCTCGGTACCGTTCAGAATGCGTACCTTAACCAGGACACGTCGCTCACCTGCGCCCCCGGTACGGCCGAGCGTGTGGACGCAATTGTCGCCAAGTTGATTGAGGATGCGCACGACCGCGCCCTGCAGATCCTCAAGGAAAACAAGTTCAAGCTCCACGAGCTGGCTCGTTATCTGTACAAGAAGGAGACGATCACGGGCGAGGAGTTCATGAACCTCCTCACGCGCGAGAATCCGCTGATGCCCAAGCAGCAGTAAAGCCGCGGCCGAGCCAGTAAACGCCGACGCCCCATTTGAGCAGCTTTCTCAAATGGGGCGTTTTGCTTGAGGGGGATGGAAATGAAGATCGTGGTGAGTGCCTGCTTGATGGGCGAGAGCTGCAAGTATAACGGGCTCGACAACTATCATCGCGAGTTGGTCGAGGCCTGCGAGCGTACGGGGACCGAGGTCCTCTTGGTGTGCCCTGAGGTCTTTGGCGGCCTGCCCACGCCGCGCAGGCCGTCCGAGATTGTGAACGGCGAGGTCCGTACCTGCGAGGGTGCCTCGGTCGATCGCGAGTTTCGCCTGGGCGCTCAACGTGCGCTCGATATGTGCGAGCAGGCGGGCGGCCCGTCCGAGATTGCTGCGTGCGTCTTGCAGGACCGCAGTCCCTCGTGCGGCGCGGGTCGCATCTACGACGGTACCTTTAGCGGTACGCTCACCGCGGGCAACGGCGTCTTCGTTGATCTGTTGCTGCGTCACGGCTATCGCGTTATACCAGCTAGCGAGTTCGACCCCAGCATGCTGGAGCAATAAAAAACCACCACAAGGGCACTGCTCCCTTGTGGTGGTTTTGGGCTAGGCCTAGAGCGTGTGGCCGTAGGCGTTGGCGGCCTTGATGGCGGCGGCGAACTTTTCGTCGGTGAAGGGCTCCGGGTTGCCTTGCTTCCACTCGTTGGTGGCGTGTGCGTATTCGCACAGGGCAGGGATGTCGGCCTCGGAAAGTCCGACCTGCTCAAGCGTTACGGGCAGGCCCATCTGCTTGTTAAAGGCGGCGTAGCGTTCAAGGCTCTCGGTATCGCCCGTATAGGCAAACAGCACGAGCACGCCCAGGCTCACGACCTCACCGTGCAGATAGGTTCCCTCGCGCGGAATGCTGCACGTCGCATTGTAGAACGCGTGCGCCACGCTCGAGTTGTAGTAGTAATCGTTTTGGTTGGTCAGGTTCGAGACATAGCCCGTGTTGACCACGATGTCGAGCGCGATCTGCTTGACGGCCTCGCTCGACAGATTCCGGCGCACGTCCTCAAGACCCTGGACGCCATAAGTAAACAGCGGCTCGGAGCAGGTGTGGGCGAGTGCCAGGCCAAGACCGGCGGTATGCTCCAAATTACCGGCGCTCGTGGCGTATTCGACCTCGGGCTGCTTGGACAGGGCATCGCCCACGCCGGCCCAGAAGTACTCCGCCGGAGCTTCGGCGATAATCTTGGGGTTGATGAAGATATGCGCAGGTCGGTTGGGGTACGAATATCCTTCGAGCGAGCCGTCGTCGTTGTACACGACGGCAATGGCGGTCGCGGCCGAGCAGTTGGAACAGATCGTCGGGACGGTGAAGACGATCTTCTTGAGCTCGATGGCTGCCGTCTTGACGGTGTCGAGCGCCTTGCCGCCGCCGCAGGCGATAAGAACATCAGCCTCCTGGCAGGCAGGGGAGTTCACGACCTTGGCGATATTGGCGCGCGTGCTGTTGGTGCCGTAGACGCGCGTCTCCAGAATCTCGACGTCGGTGCCTGCCAGCGCAGCCTCGATGCCCGGCAGCGCCGCAGCCAGGGCTCGCTTGCCGCCGATGATGGCGACCTTGGTCGCTCCGTACTCTGCCAGTGCGGCGGGCAACTCGGTAAAACAATCCTCGCCAACGGTGTAGTCGCTCATTCCAATCGTGCGCATAGCAACCTTCTTTCGTTCGATAAAGTGCTTTCAGGTATTTTGCTCCAAGAGAAGGTCCACAGCCGCGAGAAATTTCGAACGTATAAAACCAGTGTTGAGGGTTTTTCGCCGGCGCTGAACGTGCTAGCATACTCCGCATAAGCGTTGATGGGGACGAGTAGTCGGCCGTCCGCATGCTACAGAGAGCGGGGAGCGCTGAGAACCCGTGCATGCGACCGATGAAAATCACCCCGGAGCTGCGGTCCCAACGGACGTGCCGCGCAGGTTCGTCTTAGTAGACATCGCCGAGATGGTCGTCGATACAGACCAGCCGAGTAACGGATGCGAGCGCGCGGCGACGCGAGCGAGGGCATCTAAGCTGGGTGGTTAAGCGAAGAGCTTTTACGGACAGACTGTCCGTTTTGTGGCGCTTCGTCCCAGCTTGTAGGGACGGGCGCTTTTTTGGTGCCCAGAGGGCGTGCGCGCCCATGACAAGAAAGGGGTACCGTGGCAAACGAGTACAAGCAGACGATGAATCTGCCCAAAACCGGATTTCCCATGCGTGCCGGTCTTTCCAAGTCCGAGCCAAAGCGACTCAAGGACTGGCAGGACAACAAGGTCTACGAGCAAGTTCTAAAGAAGAACGAGGGTCACAAGAAGTTCGTGCTGCACGACGGCCCTCCGTACGCCAACGGCCCGATCCACATCGGCCACGCCATGAACAAGATCTCCAAGGACATGATCAACCGTTACTGGATGATGCAGGGCTATGAGGTTCCCTATGTTCCCGGTTGGGACTGCCACGGTCAGCCGATCGAACATAAGGTCGAGGAGAAGCTCGGCACCGAGAAGTTCAACCAGACCTCCACGGCTAAGATCCGCGAGCTTTGCAACAAGTTCGCTGTCGAGAACATCGAGCTCCAGAAGGCTGGCTTCCGTCGCCTTGGCGTGCTTGGCGACTGGGACAACCCGTATCTGACGCTCTATCACCAGCATGACGCCGCCGACATTGAGGTCTTCAAGGCCATGTTCGACAAGGGCATGATCTATCGCGGCCACAAGCCCGTCCACTGGTGCAAGCACTGCCACACCGCGCTGGCCGAGGCTGAGATCGAGTACTCCGACGAGACGAGCCCGTCCATCTTCGTGCGCTTTGAGATGACCTCCAAGCCCGCCGGTCTCGAGAACTTCGACGGCCCGGTCGACTTTATCATCTGGACGACCACGCCGTGGACCATCCCCTCCGACCAGGCAGTTTCCCTCAAGCCCGGCGCCGCCTACGTCGCCGTTGAGCACGACGGCCGCGCCGAGGTCATGCTCGAGGACCTGGCTCCTAAGTGCTGCGAGGAGTTTGGCTGGGAGTACACTCCGGTTATGGTCGACGGCAAGCCCTATGTGGTTCCCGCCGAGACCTTCCACCACATCCACTACAAGCAGCCGATCTTCGACGGTGTCGAGGGCGTGGCGCTGCTGGCCGATTACGTCGGTGTCGATGACGGTACCGGTATTGTCCACAACTCGCCCGGCCACGGCGTCGACGACTACTTTGCCTGCCTCAAGGAGGGCATCACCGACATCTGCATGCCGGTCGATGACGACGGCAAGTTCTACACCGGCGAGGAGTTTGGCACCGGTGGCCCCTTCAGCGGTATGGACACCGATGAGGCCAACCCGCACATCATCGAGTTCCTGCGCGAGCGCGGTACCCTAGTCCTCGAGAAGAAGATCACGCACAGCTATCCGCACTGCTGGCGCTGCAAGCACCCGGTGCTCTTCCGTGCTACCGACCAGTGGTTTGTCTCTATGGACAAGACCGGTTTGCGTGAGCAGGCTGGCAAGGAGGTTCGCGAGAACGTCAAGTGGTATCCGGCTCACGCCGCCAACCGCATCGGCGCCATGGTCGAGCAGCGTCCCGACTGGTGCATCAGCCGTCAGCGCAACTGGGGCGTGCCTATCCCCAGCTACACCTGCGCCGACTGCGGCGAGAAGGTCATGAACGACGCCACGCTCGACGCCGTCATCAAGCTCTTCCACGAGAAGGGCTCCGACGCCTGGTTCACCGACGCTCCCGAGAGCTACCTGGGCGAGGCCTGCGTCTGCCCCAAGTGCGGCGGCCATCACCTCAAGGCCGATAAGGACATCCTCGACGTGTGGTGGGATTCCGGCGTCTCCTGGAAGGCCGTCTGCGAGTACCGTCCCGAGCTGGAGTATCCGGCGGATGTGTACCTCGAGGGCTCCGACCAGCACCGCGGTTGGTTCCAGAGCTCGCTGCTCACCTCGGTGGGTGCCAACGGCCATGCTCCGTACAAGGCGGTCGTCTCTCAGGGCTTCACGCTCGATGGCCAGGGCCGCAAGATGTCCAAGTCGCTCGGCAACGTCATCGACCCCAACAAGGTCTGCGACGAGATGGGCGCCGACATCATCCGCCTGTGGGTTGCCTCCGTCGATACCAGCTCCGACGTGTCCATCGACCACGAGATTCTCGCTCGTACGTCCGATGCCTACCGTCGTTTCCGCAACACGCTGCGCTTCCTGCTGTCCGAGCTCGAGGGTCAGTTTGAGCCCGAGACCGACGGCGTCGCCTTTGCCGACTTGCTGCCGCTCGACAAGCTTATGGTTGCCCGTCTGACCCAGGTCCAGGCCGAGGTCGACGACGCCTACGCCAGCTATGAGTTCCCGCGCGCCTACCGTGCGCTCTACGACTTTGTGGTTACCGAGCTTTCCAACGTGTATCTCGACGCCCTGAAGGACCGTCTGTACTGCGACAAGCCCGGCTCGCTCGAGCGCCGCAGCGCCCAGACCGTGCTGGCCGAGCTCTTCTCGATGCTCATGCGCGACCTGCAGCCGATCCTGTCCTACACGGTCGATGAGGCCATGGCATATGCGCCCGCCGGCTGCGTCGACCACCAGAAGTACGCCGCGCTGCTCGATTGGTACAAGTCGCCCATCACGGTCGACGAGGCCAATGAGTTTGAGGGCGTGCTCGAGGCTTCGCTCGAGCTCCGTAGCTCCGTGACCAAGGCCCTTGAGGATGCCCGTTCTGCCGGCACCTTTACTAAGAGCCAGCAGGTCCGCGTCAAGGCGGTCGTTCCCGCCGAGATGTACGCGCTGCTGACCGGTGATAAGGCCGTCGATCTGGCCGAGTTCTACATCGTCTCCGATGTTGAGCTGACTCAGGGCGAGGAGCTCTCCGTCTGCATTGATGCTGCCGAGGGCGAGTGCTGCGACCGTTGCTGGAACTATCGCACCACCGTCGGCGAGTACAACGGCCACGCGCATATCTGCAAGCGTTGTGCCGAAGCGCTGAACTAACCGTTGGGGACGTTCTTAAACGACTGTCAAACAAGAACGTCCCCAACGTCAACTTTTGTCAAGTCCAAGCGGCATTCTGTTTTTCGGAATGCCGCTTTCGTTTTTAGCTGGTTATTTCGCTAGCGTTGGTGAATATGCTGCGGGTTTGGCGTTTGTCACTATAAGATGATTACTTGCGTTAAATGTAATTCGATGTTCTTGAGGGTAGGGGATTGATTTGGGTCGTGCTGGGGATATGACGCCGCCTTTGCGTTGGCGGTTGGGTGTTGCTGGTGGGGTGGCGCTGGCTGTGTTGCTTGTTGACCAGCTGACCAAGCTTGCGGTTCGTGCCGTGGGCGAAGCTTTGCATGTGACTGTCATCCCCGGTGTCATCGACTTTATGTTTGTCCGCAATATCGGTGCTGCCTTTAGCATGGGCGAGGGGCATGGCATCGCGTTTGCCGTGCTGGCGTTGGCGGTCATTATCGCTATTGCCGTGTACCTCGTTCGTGCACCCCAGCTCGCCCATCTTGAGGTTGTGGGCATGGCGATGGTTGCGGGCGGTGCTATCGGCAACGCTATCGATCGTTTGGCCTTTGGCTTTGTGACCGATTTTATTGCCACCACTTTCATCGACTTCCCTGTCTTTAACGTGGCCGATATTGGCATCACCGTAGGCGTCGTGCTTGCCCTCATCGGCTACATGTTCTTGAGCCCTGCTGCCCGCGAAGTCGATGCGACTGCCGAGCTCAATGCCCGTGATGAGGCCCGCGCCAAGCGCAAAGCCAAGCAGCGTGGGGAGCGTGCCCGCAAGATTCGCGAAAGGAATGAGCGTTAATGGCCGACATCCATATTCTTGTTGCCGACGATTCCGCTGGTCAGCGTCTTGACGCCTATTTGGGCGCCAACGATGGCTGTCCCACGCGCTCTGCCTGCGCGCATCTGATCGAGGGAGGCGCCGTTGCCGTCAACGGTGAGACTTGTCTCTCTAAAAAGTGCGCCGTACGCGCCGGCGATCGCATCTCGGTCGACTTGCCCGAGCCGCACGACCCGACCGACGTGATTCCCGAGGCCATTCCCCTCGATATCCGCTACGAGGACGACTACCTTATCGTGCTCTCCAAGCAGCGGGGCCTGGTGTGCCATCCCGCCCATGGCCACGAGAGCGGCACCCTTGCGAACGCTCTGGTCTACCACTGCGGCATCGACCATCTTGGTACCGTACAGGGTGAGGACCGCCCCGGGATCGTGCATCGTTTGGATCGCGATACCTCGGGTCTCATGCTTGCGGCAAAGGACGACGACACGCAGCGCGCGCTCCAAAATCTTATCCGCACGCGCACGCTCGACCGTCGCTATATCACGCTCGTTCACGGTCACATCGCCATGGACGAGGGCACTATCAACACCGGTATCGCCCGTTCCACGCGCGACCGCGTCAAGATGGCGGTTTCGGACGACCCCTTTGCCCGTCAGGCCATTACGACATTTAAGGTCCTCGAGCGCTTTGATTCCACGCGTTTCGACGACGGCTACACGCTCGTCGAGTGCCACCTGTTTACCGGTCGCACGCATCAGATTCGCGTGCACATGCGCCATATCAACCATGCCTGCGTGGGCGACCCGCTCTACGGCAAGTGTGATACGCGTGCCGATCAGGGTCTGACCAGGCAGTTCCTCCATTCCTGGCGTGTGGCGTTCGACCATCCCGTGACGGGCGAGCGCATCGAGTGCCGCGACGAGCTGCCGTGGGATCTTGCGGCGGTTTTGGATGACCTGGCCCCGCGTTCGCTCGGTCGCACTGCCGCCGGTGACGAAATCGTCCCGCAGCTCGGTCTGTTCGAAGCCTAGCTAGTATTAGGTGGTTTCTTGAACTCGGTAAGCCTGCGGTAAGATATACGGTTGTTTACGTAACACGTTGCTGGGAGCCTGCATGCTCGCCTTTTTACAAACCAACACACCCATCGTGATCTTCAACCAGATTGTCGTCACGCTGCTCACGGTCTGCTTTCTGTACCAGGTGGTCTTCTTTGTCATTGGCGCTCTTCGTGGCGAGGTCGCGCCTCCTAAGGCCAAAAAACTCCATCGCTATGCTTTCTTTATCGCGGCGCATAATGAGGAGGCCGTGATTGCCAACCTCGTTCGCTCCATCAAGGACCAGGATTATCCGTCCGAGCTTATCGAGGTCTTCGTGGTCGCCGATGCCTGCACCGACAACACGGCGCAGCTCGCGCGCGAGGCGGGCGCCATCGTTTATGAGCGTAATGATCTTGCCCGTAAGGGTAAGAGCTGGGTCATGGACTTTGGTTTTGATCGCATCCTTAACGAGTATCCCGACACGTTTGAAGGCTACTTTATCTTCGATGCCGATAACGTTATCTCCCGCGATTACGTGTCCAAGATGAACGATGCCTTTGACCAGGGATTCCATGTGGTCACGAGCTATCGCAACTCCAAGAACTTTGGCAGCTCGTGGATCTCGGCAGCTAATGCTACTTGGTACCTGCGCGAGGCGCGCTTTCTCAACAACGCGCGCAACATCTGCAAGACTTCTTGCGCTGTCTCGGGTTCGGGCTACCTCATCTCCGCCAGCGTTATCGAGGGCATGCACGGTTGGCAGTTCCATACGCTGACCGAGGATATTCAGTTTACCACGTTCTGCGCCATTCATGGCATTCGCATCGGTTATGCGCCGGCGGAGTTCTTTGACGAACAGCCCGTGACGTTTAAGGCGTCCTGGAAACAGCGTATGCGCTGGACCAAGGGCTTTTACCAGGTGTTCTTTACCTACGGCAAGCATCTGGTCAAATCGACGTTCCGCTATCATCGCTTTGCCGCATATGACATGTTCATGACCATCGCTCCGGGCATGCTGCTGTCCCTGATCTCCATGCTCGCCAACGCGACCTTCCTCATCGTGGGCGGGCTCTCGCACGGCTTCTTGGCTACCGAAGTCGAGATGCAGGCGTGCGCCGCTTCGCTCATTATGACCTTCGCCATGATGTATCAGACGTTCTTCATCTTGGCGCTGCTCACGACTATCTTTGAGTACAAGCATATTCACTGTGCGCAAAAGTGGCGCCTGGTGACCAACCTGTTTACCTTCCCGATCTTTATGTTCAGCTATATCCCCATCACGGTGGCCGCGCTGTTCCTGAAGGTCGACTGGGTTCCTACCCAGCATGCCGTAAACGTCACCCTCGACGAGGTCATGCAGGGCGCCAAATAACCACCACCAAAACCACCGCAATGGGGACAGACACCTTTGTAGTGGTTTTTGCTTTTGCGATGCAGCTCGAGGAGGCGTCCGATGGTCTATATCCCGTTTTGGATTTGCATCTTTGCTGGCGCGGCGATTGATGCCCGTGAGCGGCGGTTCCCCAATGAGCTTGCCGGCGCGTGTGCCGTGGCGGCGTTGGCGGGCGTTTGGCTCGAACTCGGTTTGAACACAGCGCTTGACCACGCAGGTCTTGCGGTCATCGTCTACCTTGCCCTTGTGCTCACTGAGTCGCTCTGGCGGCGCCTTCGCCACGCCCCGGGCATCGGCATGGGGGATGCCAAGGCGCTCTTCGCGCTTTGCACGCTCGACCCTATGGGTGGCATCGTGGCATTTGCCGTCGCACTCCTGGCCCTGGCCCTCTCCTGCCTCTTCACAAAATCGCGCTCCCTGCCATGGCTCCCGTTTTTAGTGCCGATTTTTGCCATAATCGAGTTCGTGGGCTGCACATTGTAACCGATTGCGCATCCTTCTTAAGGAGCATGCCATGGCAACTAACCAAGAAACGGCCGTCATCAAGGCGCGCATGGACCGTATTCCCTCGGCGTTGTCGCCCGAACTAGTCGAGCGCATTGTCGCCGATCGTGCTTCGGGCTATGTCAACCCGTATCGTTGCAACGACGATCAGGTCATTCGTCGTATTGATCGCGCTGCCGACAAAGGCACGCTTATGCGTCCGGCGTTTATGCGCGATACCGAAAAGATACTTCATCTTCCGGCGTACACCCGTTATGCAGGTAAAACGCAGGTCTTTAGCTTCCGTAGCAATGACGATCTGTCACGCCGCGGTTTGCACGTGCAGCTTGTCTCGCGCATTGCGCGCGATATCGGTCGCGCCCTGGGGCTCAATTGCGATCTGATCGAGGCGATTGGCCTGGGTCACGACTTGGGACACACGCCTTTCGGCCATGCCGGCGAGCGCTTCCTCAACGATATCTATCATGAGCGTACGGGGCGTTATTTTTTCCATAACGTGCAGTCGGTCCGCGTGCTCGACGCACTGTACGGCCGCAACGTGTCGCTTCAGACGCTCGATGGCGTGCTATGCCATAACGGCGAGTACGAGCAGCGTGTGTTTGAGCTCTCGGACATGAGCTCCTTTGACCAGTTTGACCAGACGGTTGAGGATTGCATTGCCACGGGCTATAGCGCAATTGGGCATCTGCGTCCCATGACGCTCGAGGGCTGCGTCGTTCGCATCTCGGATATTCTTGCCTACGTCGGTCGTGACCGTCAGGATGCGATCGCGGCGGGCCTGCTGTCACCCGACGCTTTTGATGATGGCCGGGGCGGTGCCTACAACAGTTGGATCCTTACGCACGCTTCCATCGATATCGTTGAGCACAGCTATGGTAAGCCGCTTATCGAGATGAGCGAGGACCTGTTTGTGGAAATCCGCCGAGCCAAGCGCGAGAACTACGAGAAGATCTATAGCAAGGGCGGTATCGAAGGCGATTCCGAGGTGGAGCTGCGCGAGGCGTTCGAAAAGCTCTACGACCGTTGCCTGCGGGATCTAAACAGTGGTGACGAGTCCTCTTACATCTTTAAGCACCATATTTCGCGCATTGAGCAGCAGCTTTCCTACTACGATCGCACCTATGCCTGGCAGGACGACAAGGATCAAGCCGTGGTGGATTATATCGCGAGCATGACGGACGGTTATTTCTGCGAACTCACGAGCAAGTTGTTCCCGGGATTGAAGTTTCCGCACCGTACCTATATTAACGAACGGTAGTTCGTATATATTCGGTATACTGTTAGGGGAAAACGTTTTTGATTGATGCACGGGATGGCTATGGACGACCTTTTTTCTTCTTCGACGCGCGAGCGTTCCTTTCAGAATGCGCCGCTTGCGGTGCGCATGCGCCCCAATTCGCTCGACGAGTACGTGGGTCAGCAAAAGGCCGTCGGTAAGGGCTCGTGGCTGCGTGCTGCGATTGAGCACGATGTGCTGTCGAGCGTGATACTGTACGGGCCGGCCGGTACGGGCAAGACGACGCTGGCCCACATTATCGCTAACCATACCAAGAGCGAGTTTGTCGAGGTCAGTGCCGTGACGGGTACCGTGAAGGACCTGCGTCGCGTGATTGACGAGGCCAAGACGCGCCTGAATACGTACGACCGTCGCACCATTCTTTTCATCGACGAGATTCACCGCTTCTCCAAGTCGCAGCAGGATGCCCTGCTGCATGCAGTTGAGAACCGTACCGTCATTATGATTGGCGCCACGACGGAGAACCCGTACTTCGAGGTCAACTCGGCACTGTTGTCGCGTGGGCGTGTGGTGGAGCTTGAGCATCTGAAGGATAAGGATATCGCCACGCTTATTGAACGTGCGCTTGAGGCATCGCAGGGCTTGAATGGAAAGTTCTCGGCCGATGTTGATACGGTCAAGACCATTTGTACGCTGGCTGCGGGTGATGCACGCTCGGCCCTGACGACACTTGAGCTGGCGAGCGAGATTGCCGTTACGCGTCCCGATACCGAGGGGACGCCAGCGCCGGCGGCGGGGGAGCGCTATCCCATCACCGTGGATGACGTAAAGATTGCCAACCCGCGTCGCGGCTTTACGTATGACAAAAACGGCGACATGCACTACGACATCATCAGTGCGTTCATCAAGTCCATGCGTGGCAGCGATCCAGATGCCACCGTCTATTGGCTTGCCCGAATGATCGATGCGGGGGAGGATCCTAAGTTTATCGCCCGTCGCATTATGATTCATGCTTCTGAGGACGTCGGCAACGCCGATCCGCAGGCGCTTTTGGTGGCACATGCCGCGTTTAAGTCTGCCGAGGTCATTGGCTATCCCGAGTGCCGTATTAACCTCGCGCAGGCTGCGCTCTATGTTTGTTTGGCGCCTAAGTCCAATGCCTGTGAGGCGTCCATTGATGCGGCACTGGCCGATATCCATTCTAGTGGCCTTCGTGAGGTGCCCAGCTATCTGCGCGATCGTCACCGCCCTGGTAGCGATGAGTACGGCGTGTACAAGTATCCGCACGATTATTCCGAAGGCTGGGTCGATCAGCGCTACTTGCCCGAAGGCCTGGAGCGTGGTGCCTTTTGGCAGCCTGCCGGCCGCGGCTGGGAAGAGTGGCGCGTAGAGCAAAGCGAACGTGACCGCAGCGGGAATTCACCGAAGTAGCTGCTGATAATTTTGTCCCACGTTGCTGCTCTTGGCATGTTCGGTCCCCTTTGGGGTACCATGAAAAGCGTCTGTATTTCGATTCTTCCGGGAGGCTTGTATGAGTCCCATTCAAATCGCCTTGCTGCTGCTCGCCGTTGCCGGCGTGTGGGCCATCGCTGAGCTCGCGCTTACCCTGCGCAAGACCCGCAATGTTGTCGACTCGCTCGATAAGACCGTGAACGACCTCAACAACACCATCGCCGAGGCTCAGCCTGTGGTGGCAAAGCTCGATTGCGCTGTCGATGAGCTTACGCCGGCGCTTGCCCAGATGGAGCCGCTCCTCAAGTCGAGCAAGACCGCCGTCGACGCCCTTACCTCCAATCTCGTAGAGGTCGAAGCCGTGGTTCGCGATATTTCCGAGGTCACCGGCAGTATGGCCGAGGCCAGCAATGCCGTGTCGAGTGTGACCGACTCCGCTGCCGGTGCCGTTCAGAAACTCTTTAACAAGGTGAAGACTCCCGCGGCCGACGCCGAGCGCAAGCTTTCCGCTGCCGAAGAAGCCGAGCAGCCGACCGAGCGTGTCCTGATTGGCGAAGCCGGGGACGAGGTCGCCGAAGGCGACGATGATGGTCAGAAGCCTGCTGGAAAGCCGACTCAGTATTACACCTACACCCCCGCCCAGACCTCCGAGGAGTCCTGCGATGAGTAGCGAAGCAACCTGCCCCATTACGCTGACCGTTGCCGGTGACCCGCGTCTCGCTCGCCTTGTGCGCATGACGGCAGCCAACGTTGGTGCCCTGTGCTCTATGTCTGTCGATCGCATTGAGGACATCCGCATGGCTGCCGAGGAGGCTTTCATTTTTGGTTGCACCGCGGTCGACTGCGACGACATCACCATCAAATTCGATGTCGATGAGACCCACGTTGGCATGACTATTACCTTTGGCGATCAGGCTACGGTCGATGAAGACGACCAGGCTGCGGTGTATGCCGAGCTCATCCTCGCGAGCGTGTGCGACTCCTACGAAAAGACTGCGGCGCCCCTGACGCTTTCCCTCGACCTCAAGGCGGATATCTAATATGACCGAACGTTCCCGGAGCGGCAAGACCGCTTGGGACAAGGAGAAAACCCGCGAGCTGTTTCGTCGTTACAAGGAGACCGGTGATCCGGACGCCCGCGAGCAGCTCGTCATGTCCCATATGAATCTGGTAAGGTTTCTTGCCAACAAATTTAAGAATCGCGGCGAGCCGCTCGACGACCTCATGCAGGTCGGCTATCTCGGTTTGCTCAAGGCTATCGACCGCTTTGACCCCGAGCGCGGGCTCGAGTTCACGACGTTTGCAACACCCACTATCCTGGGCGAGATCAAACGCCATTTCCGCGACAAGGGCTGGAGTGTGCGTGTTCCGCGTCGCCTGCAGGAGCTCTCTGCCAAGGTCAACCAGGCTACTGACAAACTTACCAACGAGCTGCAGCGTTCGCCCAAGGTTGAGGAGATCGCTGAGTATCTAGATGTGACTGTCGATGAGGTCCTCGAGGCTATGGAATCGTCTTCGGCCTATACCTCGGTGCCCATCGAGGCTCCTGGTGCGTCCGATTCCGACGATGCTCCCTCGATTCTCGACCGTTACGCCGACGACGACAACGAGCTCGACTTTACCGATGACCGCCTAGTGATCGAGGAAGCCATCCGGGATTTTTCGCCGCGCGAGCGCGAGGTGATCGAGCTGCGCTTTGTGAAGGGCATGACCCAGATCGAGATCGCCAAGAAACTGGGTATTTCTCAGGTGCAGGTTTCGCGTCTGCTGCGCCGCACGCTTAAGAAGATTCAGGATAAGATCGACCCCGACGGAGTGATGATTCGTTCATGAGTGAGCACCCCCAACAAACCGATCGTGTGCTGCGCGACACCCGCATTCTGACGCTGCGCATTTGGGCTGTTGTCGGCTGCATTGTTATTGCTGCTGTCATCTTTAACCTTATGGGCATCCTGGCACCGGTTATCGAGTTTCTTGCCGTCGGCTCCATCATTGCTTTTGTGATGTCCCCGATCACCAACTGGCTCGAGCACCATGGCGTGAATCGCGGCATCGGTTCGCTTATCGCGCTTATTGTTGTTGTTGCCATGCTCGTTGGTGTCGTTTGCATTTTGTCGCCGATTCTCTTTGGTCAGATCATGGAAGTCCTGAGCCGCCTGCCCGAGCAGCTTCGTGTTGCGGGTGGCGATCTCAATGAGATGATCTCGCATGCCAAGACGCTCAACAACACGCCGCTCAAGGAGTATTTGGACGATAATCTTTCGTCGCTGGTTGCCGTGGCATCGAAGTACGTGTCTCAGATCGCTGCCGAGCTTGGCCGCGGTGTGTTCCCGCTCATCACCAATACGGCCTCGCAGTTGTTCGTGATCTTCCTTGGTCTGGTGCTTGCGTACTGGATGGCCTGCGACTACCCTCGCATGCACCACGAGATTTGCACCATCATCGGTCAGGAGAAGGAGACCTCGTACCGCTTTATGGCCGCCATCCTTTCTCGCTCTGTCGGCGGCTACATGCGCGGTATGGTCGTGACGTCCATCTGCGGTGGTTTCCTCGCCTTTATCGGTTTTATGATCATCGGCCATCCGTATGCGGCGCTCATGGCTATCTTTACCGGCATCATGCATTTGGTTCCGGTCGTCGGTCCTTGGGTGAGCGCAGCAATCGCCACGGTGCTCGGTTTCATGTTCAGCCCCATGTTGGCGTTGTGGACGCTCATCGTGACGATGGTCGCGCAAAACGTCACCGATAACGTGATTTCGCCCAAGGTTATGCAGAGCTCGGTGCAGGTGCATCCCATTATGAGCCTCACGTCGCTCGTTATTGGCTCAGCACTCATGGGCCCCATCGGTATGATTATTGCCATCCCGCTGTGTGCGGCCCTCAAGGGTATCTTCGTGTACTACTTCGAGAATGAGACCGGCCGCCAGCTTGTGGCCTATGACGGTGCCGTGTTTAAGGGCACGCCGTACCGCGATGCCGATGGCAACCCGGTCGCCGCCTACGACGCGCTCGGCGACGACACCTTCATCTATGAGTCCGAGCTCATCGGTAACGAGACTGCGCCCGAGGCCCAGGCGATGCCTAAGCCCGAGTTCGATAATCCCTGGATCAAGCTCTCGGGTTTGCAACCCGATTCCACGGGCTTCTTCAAGAACCCCTTTGCCAAGGATGACGATTCCAACACGGACGACACCAAAACCGGCATCGACGGCTCCATGGACGATGATGACAACTAGCGGGGTAATTCGGATTAATATTCATACGCGCTAACATGCAATTTCGCTGAAGGGCCGGCATTGTGCCGGCCCTCTTTTTTGCACAGGCGCGGCGGGATGGTAATATCGTTACGTTTGAACTGTTTCGATGTGAAACCGAGGAGATTCCCTCTATGAGTGCTGACTACCCGTCAATGACTACGGCCGAGATTCGCTCCAAGTTCCTCAACTTCTTTGAGGAGCGCGGTCTTAAGCTCTATCCTTCTTCGTCTCTTGTTCCCGACGATCCTTCGCTGCTGCTTGCCAACGCCGGCATGAACCAGTTTAAGGAGTACTACCAGGGCAAGAAGACCATGAAGGAGATCGGCGCGATTTCCTGCCAGAAGTGCGTCCGCACCAACGACATCGATTGCATCGGCGAGGACGGCCGTCACCTGTCCTTCTTCGAGATGCTCGGCGACTTTTCTTTTGGCGGCGTCTCCAAGGAGCAGGCTTGCGCCTGGGCCTTTGAGCTCATCACCAAGGAGTTCAAGCTGCCGCTCGACCGCCTGTACTTCACCGTCTTTACCGAGGACGACGAGACCCACGACGTGTGGCGTTCTCTGGGCGTTGCTGAGGACCACATCTCCCGCCTGGGCGAGGACGATAACTTCTGGGCCGCTGGCCCCACCGGTCCCTGCGGTCCGTGCTCAGAGATCTACTTTGACATGGGCGAGGAGGTCGGCTGCGGCAGCCCCGACTGCAAGCCTGGCTGCGACTGCGACCGCTTCCTGGAGTTCTGGAACCTCGTCTTTACCCAGTTCGACCGCCAGGAGGACGGCTCCATGCCGGAGCTGCCGCACCGTAACCTCGATACGGGCATGGGCCTTGAGCGCATGGCCGCAATCATGCAGCACAAGACCGCCAACTACGACGGCGATCTGATGCAGCATCTCATCAAGCTGGGCGAGGAAATCAGCGGTAAGACCTATGACGCCGATGATTACTCCGGTGCTAGCCGTTCTCTGCGCATCATCGCCGACCACTCCCGTGCCGTCGACTTCATGATCTCTGACGGCATCCTTCCCGGTAACGAGGGTCGCGAGTACGTCCTTCGCCGCCTGCTCCGTCGTGCCGTGTTCCACGGTCGCCTGCTGGGCATCGAGGGCGCCTTCCTGACCAAGTTCATCGACGAAGTCAACGCTCAGATGGGCGAGGCTTATCCCGAGCTGCTCAAGAACGTCGCCCTCGTCAAGGGTATCGTCGCCTCCGAGGAGGAGCGCTTCTCCACGACGCTCGACAACGGCCGTGTTTACCTGGACGAGGCCCTGGCAGCGCTTGCCGAGGGCGCTGTGCTTCCGGGCGACGTTGCCTTTAAGCTGCACGACACCTTTGGTTTCCCCATTGACCTGACTGTCGAGATCGCCGGCGCTGCTGGCCACGACGTCGACATGGACGGCTTCACCGCCTGCATGGAGGACCAGAAGGCCCGCGCTCGTGCCAACGCCAAGGGCGATGCCTGGGGCAGCTTCAACGACGTGTGGGTCGAGCTTTCCGACAAGGTCGCCGCGACCGAGTTCGACGGCTATGACAACGATGCGATCGAGGGTGCCAAGGTTGTCGCCATCGTTCGCAACGGCGAGTCGGTCGAGTCCGCTGCCGCCGGCGAGGACGTCGAGGTCGTGCTCGACCGCACCCCGTTCTACGCCGAGATGGGCGGCCAGCAGGGTGACGCCGGCGAGCTTTCCGCCGAGGGCGTTGTTCTGACCGTTGCCGATACCAAGAACCACAACGGCCTGTATGCCCATGTCGCGCACGTTGCCGAGGGCACGCTGACCGTCGGTGCTACCGTGACCGCCGCGCTCGACGCCGAGCGCCGTGGTTTCCTGCGTCGCAACCACACCGCCACCCACCTGCTCGACGCTGCGCTTAAGCAGGTCCTGGGCGAGCATGTCTCCCAGGCCGGCTCGCTGGTGACGCCCGAGCACCTGCGCTTTGACTTTACGCACTTCGAGGCCCTGTCCTCCGAGCAGCTCAAGGCTGTCGAGGACCTGGTCAACCAGCAGATCTTCGCTTCCAAGCCCGTCGTGACCCGTGTCATGGGCATCGACGAGGCTAAGGCTGCCGGCGCTGTCGCTCTGTTTGGCGAGAAGTACGGCGATGTCGTCCGCGTCGTCTCCGTGGGCGCCGAGGACCAGCCGTTCTCCCGCGAGCTCTGCGGTGGCACGCACGCTGCCAACACCGCCGAGATCGGCCTGTTCAAGATCATTTCCGAGTCCTCCACAGGCTCCAATGTCCGCCGTATCGAGGCTGTGACCTCTAAGGGTGCCCTCGACTACATGGCCGACCGCCTGGCGCTCGTTGACGCCGCCGCCGCTGCGCTCAAGTGCCGCGTCGACGAGGTTCCCGCCCGCGTGGAGAACCTGCAGGCCGAGCTGCGCGAGACGTCCAACAAGCTCAAAAAGGCTCTGACCGGTGGCTCCTCCGACGCCATTTCCAGTGCCATCGAGGGTGCCGTTGAGCTCGGCGGCTACAAGCTCGTCGTCGCTGAGCTCCAGGGCCTTGAGGCTGCCGACCTGCGCAACGTATGGGATACCGTGCACCAGAAGGTCGCCGGCCCTGTCGCTTGTGTCGTCGCCAGCGTGACTGAGAAGGGCACTCCGGCCCTGCTCGCTGCCGGCTCCGATGACGCCGTGAAGGCCGGGTTCCACGCCGGTAACGTGATCAAGCAGATCGCGGGCCTGGTTGACGGTCGCGGTGGTGGTCGTCCCAACATGGCCCAGGCCGGTGGCAAGAACGCTGCCGGTATCGCCGATGCCCTCGCGGCCGCTAAGACCGCACTCGGCGCCTAAGAATCTAAGAAGTCACTGTGGTCGCGCTTGCGCTGGACATAGGGGAGACCAGGATCGGCATCGCCGTCTCGAGCCGTGATGGCAAGATGGCGATGCCCGTCAAGGTGCTTCCGGCTGCCGAGGTCACCGGTATGGCCAAGACGTTCCGCTACCTGGTTGAGGACTATGAGCCCGACATCCTGGTAAGCGGACGCCCCCTGACCATGGCCGGTGAGCCCGGCCCCCAGGCCGAGCGCGTTGCCGCCGTGGCGCAAAAGATTGCCGACGAGCTCGATCTTCCGCTGGAGTTTGAGGACGAACGTCTGTCTTCGCAAGAGGCCAAGCGTATCCTGCGCGAGCAGGGCCTCAACGAAAAGCAGATGAGGGGCAAGATCGACATGATTGCCGCCAGCCTGTTTTTGCAGACGTGGCTCGATCGTAAAAACGAGGAGGTTTCGCATGTCTAGCGCTTCCGATCCGCGCCAGCAGAATCGTACACGGCAGCCGGCGTCGCGCCCTGCTCAGCCTGGCCAGCGTCCGGCACAGCCGACGCAGCGCGCAGCTCAGTCTGCCGCGCGCTCGGTGCAGTCCTTCTCTCATTCGGCCCAACCTGTTCAACGGACGGGTCAGCAGCCTTCTGCTCGTTCGGTTCAGCATTCGGCTTCTCACGCGGCTCAACAGCCCACTGCTCGTACGGCCCAGCCTGCAGGCGGTACCCGCTTTAAGCAGCAGGCACCTACCCAGCGAACTCAGGCCCCTCAATCGCATTCGCATCACGCTCGCGGTTCGCATGGCGTTGCTCCGGCGACCCGCTCGAGCTACAACACGCATGCTCGTCGCGGTGCTCAAAAGAAAAGCTCCCCGGTGCCTATGATTATCGGCGTTGTGGTGGCGGTGCTCGCGCTTGCTGCGATCGCTTTCTTTGTCGTGCCGGCCGTCAAGGGCTTCTTTGCCGGTGAGGATACGAAGGTCACGGCTGGTCAGCAGGTTACGGTGACCATTCCCGATGGTGCTTCAGGCGATACGATCGCCTCGATTCTCTCCGAGAACCATATCGTAGAAAATCCCAAGGATTACTATGCGGCGGTGAAAAAGCTCAACGCCGATATGTCGCTCAAGCCCGGTGATTATTCGTTCACCACACTCATGGATGCGACCAAGGTTGTTCAGCAGCTCATGGAAGGCCCCAACGCGGGCTCCAGTGCGCTGACTATCCCTGAGGGCCTGACGGTCGATCAAGTCGCCGACCGTGTGGCCCAGGCCTACGACAGCATCTCTAAGGAAGACTTCCTCAACCAGGCCAAGGCCTCCAACTACGTGGACGACTATAGCTTCCTTAAGGGCGCCGCCAACGATTCGCTCGAGGGTTTCTTGTTCCCCAAGACCTATTCGTTGGGTGATTTGCCGACGGCCGATGGCGTGATTCGCGCTATGCTCGATCAGTTTAAGACCGAGTACAAGTCGCTTGACTTTGCGAGCTGCGAAGCCAAGATCAAGGAACGCTACGGTGTGGAGATGTCCGACTACGACATCGTCAACTTGGCCTCTATCGTTGAGCGCGAGGGCCTCAACGCCGACCAGCGCGCGCACGTGGCCTCGGTCTTCTACAACCGTCTTGCCGGCAAGCTCGATGGTCTGCGCTATCTCAACAGCGATGCGACCATGATGTATGTCACCGGTGGCGAGGTTACCGCCGACGACCTGCAGAGCGATAGTCCGTATAACACCTATAAGCACGAGGGCCTGCCGCCCACGCCCATCTGCTCTCCGTCGCTCGAGGCACTCAAGGCCACGCTTGAGCCGACCGACTCCGATGACCTGTATTTCTACATTACGCAGGACGAGGAGTACTTCTCGCAAACCTACGAAGAGCATCAACAGTCTTGGAATTAGCATGAGGATTTTTAGCCCCAAACGTTACGTTGCCTCGGTCGATCGCATCGACCTTGATACCCTTTGGGCCGACGGCAAACGCGCCATTCTGCTCGATCGCGATAACACCCTGGTGCCGCGCGACACCGAGCAGGTTCCCGCCGCGGTTTCCGCTTGGCTCGATACCGCCCGCGCCAAAGGCTTTAAGCTGTGCATGGTGTCCAACAACTGGCATCGCGACCAGGTCATGGCATCAGCACGCGAGCTGGGACTCGAGGCCATCAGCCATGCCATGAAGCCGGCGCCGTTTGCCCTCAAGGCGGGTCTTAAGCGCCTCGGCACCACGGCCGACGAGGCGGTGCTGATCGGTGATCAGCTCTACACGGACGTGTGGAGCGGCAACTTCGCCGGCGTCGATACCATCCTGGTAAAGCCGCAGGCCACGCAGGACCTGTGGTATACGCAGATCTTCCGTATCTTTGAGCGCCGGGCCCTGCGCGACCTTCCCTGCGAGGAATAGGTCTCGTCATGTCCCAGCACACCAAACACGGCTGCGACCATATCTTCTTTATCGGCTTTTTGGGCGCGGGCAAATCGACGCTCGCGCGCAACGTCGGCACTATGTTCAAGCGGCGTTTTATCGATACCGACCGCCTAGTCGTCCGCCGTTGCGGCAAGTCGGTAACCGAGATTTTTGAGACCGAGGGTGAGGATCGTTTTCGCGAGCTCGAGACCTCGGCGCTCCGTTCGCTCCAAAGCGAGCGCAGTCTGTTGGTTTCGTGCGGTGGCGGTATCGTCGAGACGCCGGTGAATATTGAGCTGATGCACGAAATGGGTACGTGCGTGTACCTCGAGGGCGACTTTGAGGATTCGATTCGCCAGATTCGTCGGTCCGACACGCGCCCCGATTTCCGCTCGCCCGAGCATGCCGCGCGCTTGTTTGAGCATCGCCGTCCGCTGTATCGCCAGGCCGCCGATATTACCCTTGATATTCGCAACAAGTCCTTCGAGGACGTTTCCTACCTTTGTGCCGAGATGCTTTTGGAGCGTGGACTGCTATGATTCGCCGCCAACTGATCAATTTCCAAAACCGCAGCGTCGATGTCCGTGTCGGATTGGGCGCGTTCGATGAGCTGTCGCGTATGTTTGCCTCGGCTGTGGGCAAGCCTAAGCGCGCGATGGTGGTTTGGAACTCCGCCTCGTCAGAACGTTTTGATGAGGTCGTCGAGCATGCGCTGGTCGACGCCGGTTTTGCCGTGTCGCAGTTCTCCCTTGAGGTTTCGTCTGCTGGTGCCACGCTGGCCGATGCCGATGCTATCTTTGGCGCCTTGTCTGCCAACGGCATTACCTGCGACGATCTGGTTGTCGCCGTTGGCGATGCCGCAACCTGCTCGGTTGTTAGCTGGTGCGCCAACCAGTGGTGTGGCCGAACCGAGTGCGCGCTGCTGCCGACGACCTTCGACGCCATGCTCACGGTCGCGACGACCATGAAGCCGCTCATTGCCTCGTCGTCGAATGCGCTTCCCGCTATCGCGTTCCGTCCCGAACCGGGCTTGGTCGTGTGTGACCTCGACCTTGTTCGCGAGGCGGACCCCGAGGACCTCAAGCTCAGCTATGTGGTACTTGTTGGCACCATGCTTTCGAGCAGTAAGTCCCGTTGGAATCAGTTTACTGAGACCGTCCCCGAGATTCTCGCGGGCGAGGAGGTCGCGCTCGTCAATGCCGTTCAATGGTCTCAGACTGCCCGCAAGGACGTACTGATGGCCACGAACCCGAGCGCTCGCCATGCGCTCGATTTTGGCAAGACGGGGGAGCGTACCCTGCGCGCCTGCTTGGGCGATGCCGCTTCGCAGGTCCCTGCCTATCAGCTGTTATCCGAGGGCATGCGCTTTGAGGCGCGCCTAGCACATGATGCCTGCGACTTTGATATCGATTACGTCTTTGAGGTCGATGACTGCCTGGAGGACTTTGGTATCGAGGAACTTGCCTTCGATCTGGAGCCTGCCGCATATATCGAGGAGTTCCGCAGACAGCAGTTCGCGCGCTCAAACCGCAGCATGCTGCCGCTGCCCGCGGCACTCGGCGCAATTCGCCTAACGAACGTTGAGGACGAGGTTCTTGAGCGCCATGCTCACGCCTACTTGGCTTCTCGTAAAGAACTTCTCTAAGATTTATTGACTTCCATCGTCTTTCGTATCATGTTGAGGGGCGGGTTTTCAATCGGTTGCGGATCGCATGCGATTCCGTCGTTCGGTTGAGACCCGTCCCGTCTATCTTGAGACAACAAGAAAGGAATCTGCATGTCTGAGTTTGCTGCCGGTCCTGCCGGTCGTATCGAGCGTGTCCGTGCCCTGATGGCCGAGCGTGGCTACGATGCCATCGTGGTGCGCGACGAGGCCAACCTTCGTTGGCTTACGGGCGTGAAGGGCGTCTTCGACTACACCTTCGAGTTCCCGCACGCTGCGTTTATTACGGTCGACCAGTGCCTGTTCCACACCGACTCGCGCTACCTCAACAGCTTTGAGGAGAACACGCCCGCCGGCAGCCCCTGGGTCTACGACATGGACGAGGGTACCATCCCCGGCTGGGTCGCCGGCAAGATTGCGGCTAACAAGTGCCGTGTCTGTGCTGTCGAGGACGACATGCAGATCAACTTCTACCAGGGCATTCAGCGTGGTCTGGAGGATCGTTCCGTCGCCTGCATGTTGCCGCTGATGCATGACGACATCCGCAAGATGCGCGCCATCAAGGATGCCGAGGAGATCGAGCTCATGCGCCATGCACAGTCGATCACTGACGCCGCCTTCCAGCACATGCTCGGCTTTATTAAGCCCGGTATGACTGAGAAGCAGGTTCGCAACGAGCTCGAGAACTTTATGTTCGCCAACGGCGCTGACAGCCTTGCTTTCGGCTCCATCGTGGCGAGCGGTCCCAACACCGCCAACCCGCATGCCGTGCCGAGCGACCGCGTGATCGAGAAGGGCGACTTTGTCCTCATGGACTACGGCGCGGGCTACTGCGATTACCGCTCCGACATGACACGCACTGTTGTGATGGGCGAGCCCACGCAGGAGCAATTCGACCTGTATGCACTCGTGCGCCGCACGCACGAGGAGTGCGTCGCCGCCATCCATCCGGGCGTCGAGGGTAACGACATCTTCAAGCTCTCCAAGAAGATCATCGGCGATGCCGGCTATGGCGATTACTATAACCATGGCTTGGGCCACGGCGTTGGTATCGACATTCACGAGCTGCCCAACTTCAACCGCAGCAAGAACACCATCGAGATCGGCTCGGTTGTCACCATGGAGCCCGGCGTCTACCTGCCCGGCGTGGGCGGCGTGCGCCTTGAGGACTACGGCGTGGTCACCGAGAACGGCTACGAGCCCTTCACCAAGACCCCGCACGACCTGCACGTTATCGACTGCTAGTCTACTTCGGTAGATAGTTTGGGGCGGGGCGTTCGGATCGATTCGGACGCCCCGCGTTCTCTTTTTATGCGCTCCCTGCAGGCGCCGTCTGCAAGTGTATAATTTCTATCGTATGTAATTTGGACGCTTGTGCGTTCTGCCCATAACAAGAAAGGTCGCTATGCCTACCATTTCTACCGCCGACTTCAAGAACGGCCTCGGTCTCCGCATCAAGGACAAGGTCTACACCATCGTCGAGTTCCAGCATGTCAAGCCGGGCAAGGGCGGCGCGTTTGTGCGCTACAAGACCCGCGACATCAAGAGCGGCCGCGTCGTTGAGAACACCTGCAACGCCGGCACCAAGTTCGAGAGCGTCATGCTCACTACCCGTGAGTTCCAGTACCTCTACAACGATGGCACCGACTACATCTTCATGGACAACGAGTCCTATGAGCAGGTTCCCGTTCCCGAGGACATGGTGGGCGAGAACTCCAAGTGGCTGCGCGAGAACGACATCTGCCAGCTGCTCTTCGCCGACGATGAGCTCATGGGCGTGACCCCGCCGATGTTCATCGAGACCACCATCGTCCAGACCGACCCGGGCTTTAAGGGCGACACCGTCCAGGGTTCCACCAAGCCGGCCACGATCGACACCGGCGCTGTCATCCAGGTCCCCATGTACCTCAACGAGGGTGAGGTCATCAAGGTTGACACCCGCGACGGCAAGTTCGTCTCCCGCGTCTAGCAACCAACTCTTCTAGGAGGATTCATGCCCCAGGAAATCAAGATTGACGGTATCGGCATTTCGCCCGATGTTCTGACCGCCATCGTCTCGCGCGCCGTGTCCGATGTCGAGGGCATCGCCTCCGTTGGCGTCAAGGACCTTGCCACCAACCTTGTCTCCATGATTCTCTCGTCCAAGGCCCCCGCTTCCGAGCCGGCGGTCGAGGCCGAGGTCGTCGGCGACAAGCTCGCACTCACCGTGCGTGTCGTGGTGTTCTTTGGCTATCCGTTCAAGAAACTCGCCGAGGCTGTTCGCGCCGCCGTGGTCGCCGCCATCGATGCCCAAGTGGGCGTTGAGGTCGAGCGCGTCGACGTTTGCATCGACGGTCTCGTTTTCCCCAAGGAGTAACCTTTGAGCCTTAAGGTTTATCGCGGGCGTACGCTTGCCCGCAGTCAGGCGCTGCAGCTGCTGTTCCAGGCCGAGGCCACGGACAGTCCGCTCGAGCGCGTCCTCGAGGGTGATTTCCTGATCTCGAAGGGTCCCCTCGATCCCTATGCTCTGGAGCTGTGCCGCGGTGCCTATGAGCATATCGATCGCATCGACTGCGCTCTGCGCTCCGTTGCCAAGAACTGGGATCTTATGCGCATGCCCGGCGCCGATCGCAATCTGCTGCGTATTGCCGTTTACGAGATGCGTTTCCTCACCGACGAGGAGGTTTCGGACGCCATCGTGATCAACGAGGCCGTCGAGCTTGCCAAGGCCTATGGCACCGACCAGTCTGCGTCGTTCGTCAACGGCGTGCTGGGCAAGATCGCTCGCAGCGAGGAGCTGCCGGGCGAGGACCTGTACCAAGAGCTGCTGGCCGAGGACCGTGCCCGCGAGGAGGCCCAGGCCGCCGAGGCTGCCGCCAAGGTTGCGGTTGCCCAGGCTGAGGCTGGCGTGCTGGCCGAGGATTCGGACGCCGCCGAGGCTGTTGTCGACTCCGTCGAGGAGTAGCCATGCCAGAGGGTTCCGTCCGCAACTTCGACGAGATCTCGGACCGTCTGGATCAGATCATCGCTACCGTTCGCTCCAAGGATACCTCCTTGGAGCGTTCGCTCGATTTGTTTGACGAAGCGATTGAGCTGGGCTCCCGCGCGGTCGATATGGTCGACAAGTTTGAGTTGACACCGCGTGAGGCCGACAAGCTCGAGCAGGAATACGATGAGGATGCGGCAAACGAATCCCAGGATAGTTAGGCCGCATCTCCGGATACGAATGGTTGATGGCATTCATGAAACGCGTGCGTCTTGATGACGAACTGATTTCACAGGGCATCTGCGCCGATCGCGCGGATGCCCTTCGCACTCTTATGGCCGGCTTGGTCTCGAGTGGCGGTGAGCGCTTGACTTCGCCGGGGCTTAAGGTGATCCCGGGGCTGCCGCTGCACGTGAAGGGGCGCATTCCCTATGTTGGCCGTGGCGGTCTTAAGCTCGAAGGCGCACTTGATGCGTTTGGCATCAATCCGACGGGCCTTGCCTGCCTGGATGTGGGCTGCTCTACCGGCGGCTTTACCGATTGCCTGCTCAAGCGCGGAGCTGCGACCGTTGTCTCGGTGGACGTGGGTCGCGCCCAGTTCGATTGGTCATTGCGTCAGGACGATCGCGTGACGCTGCATGAGCGCACAAACGTGACGCAGCTGCCTGAGCTTGGCTATGCCGGCGCCATCGACCTGGCAGTGTGTGATGTCTCGTTTACCAGCATCGCGAACATTATCGATGCGGTGCTGGCGTGCCTCGCGCCTACGGGTGCATTCTGCACGCTCGTAAAGCCGCAGTTTGAGGCTCCGGCGGCGCTGGTGGGCGAGGGCGGCATTGTGACCGAACCCGCCGTGCGCCGTGATACACTCGTTGCGGCAGTTGAACTCTTTGCCTCTAAGGGGCTGTTCCCGGTCGATGTGTGCGTGTCGCCCATTCATGGTGCCAAGGGAAACGTTGAGTTTTTCCTGTACGGCACGAGATTTGACTCCGGCGACCGCACCGACGATGAGCTGCAATCCCAGGTATCGGTTTTGAGCGAGAAAGCTGCAACGCTATGAAGGTCTTTCTGGTTCCCAATTACTACAAACAAGAGGCGGTCGAGAGCGGCCTGATGCTTGAGCTTTGGCTGACGCGCCAGGGCTATGAGGTCGCATGGGCTGCCGACCAGCGATCCAAGATTCAGAGCACGCCTGATATTGACGGCTCCGATCTGGTCATTACGCTCGGCGGCGACGGTACGTTGCTGCGCGCTGCCCGCATCCTCAACCATCGCGAGATTCCTATCCTCGGTCTTTCCTATGGTCACCTGGGCTTTTTGACGGCTGCGAGTCCCGAGGAGCGCGACATTCTGCAGGTCGTGAGCGACGCCCTGTCCGGCGAGCTGCATGTGAGCCGTCGCGCTACCATCGCCGCGGATATCGTGTCCGTGCGCGAAGACGGTACGAAGGATGTCGTGCGCACCTTCGCCCTCAACGACATGGCGCTTACCCGCGGTCCGCTGTCCGATATGGTCGAGTTCGACATCACGGTGTCGGGCCACCATATCGACCGACTGCGTGGCGACGGCGTGGTCGTGTCCACGGCGACTGGTTCTACGGGTTACGCGCTCAGTGCCGGTGGCCCCATCGTGAGCCCCGACTATACGGGCATGGTCTGCGTACCCATTGCGCCGCACACCATTCAGGCCCGTGCCTTCTTGACTTCGCCGAGTGATGTCGTCGAAATCTTTATGTCTGATGACCGTCCGAGCGTTCCGGCGATCGCTATCGATGGGCAGTTTATTACCTGTGATGGCACCGTTGAGAGCGTGGCTGTGCGCCGCGGGCCCGGTGATGTGCTGCTGCTGGATTACGGCCCCGAGAGCTTCTATAACTCGGTGAGCCGCGTATTCTACGGAGTCCGTCATGATCGATGAGCTGCAGGTTTCTAACATTGCACTCATTCGCGAGGCGACGCTGGTTCCGAGCGCGGGCCTAACGGTTCTGACCGGAGAAACCGGCGCCGGCAAGACCGCGCTGCTCTCGGCCCTCAAGCTTATTTTGGGCGAGCGCGCGGATTCTTCGACGGTGCGCGAGGGCGAGGCGCTTGCTAGCGTTGAGGCGCGGCTGTTCGACGGTCCACACGACACGGAGGGTTTCACGGTCCAGCGTAGCCTTTCTGCCGAGGGCCGCAGCCGCGTGAAGATTGACGGCCGCATCGCCAGTGTGCGCGAGCTTTCGGAGCGCGTTGGCGTGATGATGGATCTGTGCGGCCAGCACGAGCACCAGCGCTTGCTCGATCCGGCGCATCACGTTGCGATGGTCGATGCCTGGGCGGGGCGCTCTGCGCTTGAGGCGCTGGATGTGTACCGCGCCTGCTTTAAAGCCTCGCGCGCGGCTGCCAAGGAGGTCCGTCGCGTCGAGGAGGCCTCGCGTGCGCAGGGGAGTCGCGTCGAGGAAGCGCGTTTTGCCCTCGAGCGCATCGGCGAGGTCGACCCCAAGCCAGGCGAGTATGAGGAACTCGAGGAACTGCTGCCGCGCTCCGAACATGCCGAGGTACTGGTTGCCACGGCTAACGATGCCCATGCATCGCTTGCCGCCGAAGGGGGAGCGCTCGATGCCGTGAACAGTGCCGTGGCGGAGCTTTCCCGAATGGCTACCGTCGATCGCAAACTGGGCGACATTGCCGATGCACTTTCGGATGCCTGCATCTCTCTTGAGGATTGCGCGAACGAGCTTCGTTCCTATCGCGATGGGGTCGCCTTCGATCCTCGCGAGCTCGCTCGCATGCGCGAGCGGTATTCCGACCTCAAGGGCCTGCTGCGTCAGTGGGGTCCGACCATGGACGATATCTTTGCCATGCGCGACCGCTCACAAGAGCTGCTGTCACTGGTCGATGATGGCGATGAACAGATCAAAAAGGCGCGTGAGGCACTCGGGAGCGCCGAGCGCGAGCTGTTCGCTGCTGCCAGGGCACTTAAGCGCGCTCGCAATACGGCGGCCCCGCGCTTCTGCCACGAGGTCGGCCGCCAGATGGCTCGCTTGGAGATGGGCGGTGCCGAGCTCGTCTGGGAGTCGCGCGATCTTCCCCGTGCTGAGTGGACGCCCGTTGGTCCTTCGAGCTACGAGCTGCTATACCGCAGCGGTGCCGGCTTGACGCCACGTCCCCTGCGCCGCATTGCGTCGGGCGGCGAGCTCAGCCGCGTCATGCTGGCAAGCAAGGTCGTCCTCGGTAACGCGGACGGTGTTGATACGCTGGTGTTTGACGAGGTCGATGCTGGTGTCGGTGGCTCCACGGCGCGTGCGCTCGCGGGCGTGCTGGCAGATCTCGCCGCTACGCATCAGGTGATTGTCGTAACCCACTTGGCGCAGGTCGCCGTCATGGCTGACAAGCATTATGTCGTCAGCAAGGAACCGGGCGATGTTCCCCAGACGCATTTGGACGAGGTAACCGGCGAAACGCGTACCGCCGAGATCGCCCGCATGTTGAGCGGCGATCAGTCCGAGGCAAGCCTGGCGCACGCCAAGCAGATGCTTGCGGAGGCGCGTGCCTAGGCCGAGCCGCCACACGCATGTCCAACCCGGCCGCCACGAAACGGGTCCATCTACTACGTTTGGTAGGGCATCGGCAACCACGCCAAGAATTGCAAAAAGAAAACCGCAGGTAGAACGCCTGCGGTTTTCTCTATTTTGGGTGTATGGTTGACGGTTGCGGTTAAAACGTAGTAGATGGGCGGGTTTCGTGGCGAGGGGCGTCTATCGGCTCCCCAATTTACCTACTCAACGACCTTATCCGGCTGGATGAGCTCCTCGTAGTAGCTGATATGCTCACGCGCGTCTTCAATCTCGGGCAGCAGGAAGTTGTAGATGACTTCGATGATCATCGTGGCGCTGATCTTGGAGAAGGCAAAGTCGCCCGTCGTCAGTAGCGCTTCGTGGTTGACGGTATTAAAAGTGTAGTCTGCCAGGCGCGCGAGTGGGGATTTGCTGTCGCTGCTGATGACGACTACGGTTGCGCCGCACTCGCGAGCCGCTTTTGCCATGCGATTCAGTCGGCGCGATTTGCCGGAGTTTGAGATTAGCACGATGACGTCACCCGGGCGCAACGTGAGCGCAAAGCCGATTGATGTCTCGCTAATGGTACTCGTCATGCAGCGCAGGCCCAGCTGCGAAAACTTAAATGTCGCGTCGAGCGCGACCGCGTTTGTATTGCCCACGGCGGCGAACTCAATAACGCCGGCATTCTTAAGCGCGTGTACAACTGCGGCCAACGTGTCGTGATCAATGCCGTCGATGGTCGCATTAAGCTCACTCACCTTGGCGGCGAGGATATTTTTAAGGCTCTGCTCCATGTTGTCGAGTGAGACCTCGTCGGTCAGGCCCTCGTTGCGCTGACTCTCTAAGTCGCGCGCCAACGAAAACTGAAAGCTGCGGAAGCTGCCAAAGCCCAGCTTGCGGCAGAAACGCGAAACGGTCGCCTCGGACGTGGCGGCAGCGCGCGAGAGCTGAGCGGCCGTGAGGCGTGGCGCCTCGGACTGGTGCTCCAATATATAGTCGACAATGCGCTGCTCGGACTCGCTGTATCCCTGATGGGTACTAATGAGGGAAAGTGCGCTCTTGCTACTATCGGTCATGGATGGCTCCTGGTTGGCATGAAAATCTAGCTTGATTTGCAATGCCATAGTATACGGGCATTTTCAATTACAAGATACACCTTGCCGTTTCAAGTGTTGATGGTAAACTTTCACTTGCCGTTTACGGTTATGAAAGAACCTTTCACCGGAGAATTGCGCCTTGTCTCTTCTCACGCGGACGGTAGGTTGGTATCTTTCAAGTGTGGAAAAACGCGCATCGAAGCGCGTGTAGGGGAGCGCCCGCGGGCGCTGTACTCAAGAAGGAGGGACACATGGCTAAGTTTGACATCATCGCCGCGACCGGTTGCCCGACCGGCATTGCGCACACCTTCATGGCGAAGGAGGCGCTGGAGAAGGCTGCTGCCGAGCGAGGTCTGACCATTAAGGTCGAGACTCATGGCCAGGTCGGCGTCGAGAACGAGCTCACCAAGAGCGAGATCGCCGGTGCCAAGGCCGTCGTTGTCGCAGCCGATAAGGATGTCCAGGCTGAGCGTTTCGCCGGTAAGCCCATGGTTTCCGTTGGTGTTTCCAAGGCCCTGTCTGTCGAGGCTGCTGGTAAGCTGATCGACCGCGCGCTCGCCGCCAAGGGCGACGACACGGTTGCCGCTGCCGCCGATGTCGAGGACGAGGTCGAGGAGAAGGAGTCCATCGGTCACGTCATCTACAAGCACCTCATGAACGGCGTCAGCCACATGCTGGTCTTCGTCGTTGCCGGTGGTGTTCTGACCGCCATTTCGTTCCTGTGGGGCATCACGTCCTTTGATTCGACGGCTGCCGACTACAACAGCTTTGCCGCGATGCTCAAGATTATCGGCGGTATCGCCATGAACCTCATGGTTCCGGTGCTCTCCGCTTACATCGCCGAGTCCATCGGCAAGCGCCCGGCGCTCGTCCCCGGTTTCGTCGCCGGTATGATTGCCATCCAGGGCTTGCCTGTTAACGCCGATACCGGCATGATCGACGCCGGTGGCGCAGGTGTGGGCTTTGGCTTCCTAGGCGGCATCGTCGGCGGCTTCCTCGCTGGCTATGTCATCCTGCTGCTCGAGAAGGTTTTCTCTAAAATTCCTGCGAGCCTTAATGGCCTGAAGGCAATCTTCCTGTATCCGCTGTGCTCTACCGCCATCGTCGGTCTGGTCATGCTCGGTATTTCCGGCCCCATGGCTGCCATTAACCAGGGCATGATGGATTTCCTGCAGAGCCTCGGTAACTCCGGTCCGGTGATCCTTGGCCTGGCCATCGGCTGCATGTGCGCCTTTGATATGGGCGGCCCGGTCAACAAGGCTGCTTACGCTACTGGCACCTTCCTGCTCGGTACCGCTCTCGAAGCTGGCGTCGGCACCGAGACCTACAACTTCGGCACCAACTTCATGGCTGCCGTCTCCGCCGCTTGCATCGTTCCGCCGCTGATCACCACCTTCGCCGTCGTTGTCGGCAAGAAGTACTTCAGCCAGGAGGATCATGACGCCGGTATCGTCAACCTCATCCTTGGTTGCACCCACATCACCGAGGGCGCCATTCCGTTCATGACCAAGAACATCTGGCCCGTTATGCCCATCATGATGCTCGGTTCTTCCATCGCTTCCATCTTGACCATCTTCTTCAACGTTCACGATCCGGCGCCTCACGGCGGCTTCCTGGTCCTGCCCGTTGTCGAGAACGGTCCGCTGTGGGTCCTCGCGATCCTCATCGGCGCCGTGGTCGGTGGCATCCTGTTCGTGGCTTTCAAGAAGTACGACTTCGAGAAGAACCAGAAGCCCGCTCCTGCAACCAAGCCGGTTGAGGCCCCCAAGGCCGCTGCCGTCGAGGCCCCCAAGGCCGAGGCTGCTGACTTCGTGAAGGTCGAGAACGTCTTTGTCGCCGAGGACTTCGCTTCTCGTGACGAGGCTCTGAGCTTCGTTTCCAACCAGGCTGTCAAGGCCGGTATCGCCAGCGACGCCGACGCCGTGATGAACGCCTTCCTGGCCCGCGAGGCCGAGGGCACCACGGGCATGATGGAGGGCTTCGCCATCCCGCATGCCAAGTCCGACGCCATTACCGAGGCTGCCGTCATCGTCGTCAAGGACGAGTCCGGCGTGACCGGTTGGGACACCATGGACGGCGCTCCCGTCAACGT